>JALGUG010000376.1 GCA_029820995.1 Candidatus Zipacnadia bacterium | reverse complement strand
ACCGCGGAGGCAGCCAATGCGGCACCTATGGCGGCAACGAACGAGGAGGATCACTGATGACTGAGCAGCAGCGCCACAATGGAGCAGAGCACGTAGTGGAGGGCACTATCCCGCACCCCCCGACCGCCGGCGAGCCCGCCCTCGAACGAGACCCCGAAGCCGACGTGCGCCAGTTCGCGCGCTCGCTGGCGCTCGGCGCAGTGCGCGCCTGCGGACGCGAACCGCTGAGGGCGGCGGAGCCGCACAAGCGCAGACAGCCGCCGTAGGGGTCAGCGGGTCAGCACCGGGCCGACCTGGCATGGCGGCCCTGGGCGGCTCCACCGGGGCCCGCGATGAGCCCAGGGGCGCGAGGTCCCGCCATACTCATAGCCATAGGTTAGTTAGGTAGTGGACTACTTGACAGTTGCATAGAACGTAAGTAAAGTTGGCGCGAGGTGATCTTGATGGCAACCACAGACCCATTCGTCATCGCTGTCTATGGGCGCGTCAGCGATCCCCGTCAGGCGCAACTGGGGCACTCGATTGAGACCCAGCTCGCTGACGCCCGCAAGCGTGCCGATGCCATGTTCGGGGAGCACCAACATGTGGTGCGCGAGTACGTCGACAGCGGCCTGTCGGGAGCGTACCCGCCGGAGCAAATGCTGGGGCGCGGCATGGCCCCCCGTGCCGTGAGACCGGCCCTGACCAGCCTCCTGGCGGATGCGGACAACCACGAGATCGACTTCGTCTTCTTCTTCGAGGTCGGCCGCGCAGCCCGCGACGAGGAGATCCACTTCTTCGTGCAGCGGTGGCTCGAGGAACGCGATATCGGGTTCCGCTACCTCGAAGTGGACGTCGACCCCACCACCGAGGACGGCAAGCTGCTGACCGGTGTGATGGGCCTCATGGCGGCCCACTTCCGGCGCGTCAACGCCCGCCGCATCAAGCAGGCCTGGCGCGCACGCTTCGCCGCAGGCTACCCGCCGGGCGGACCGGCGCCCTTTGGCTTCGACTGGGAGCCTCGAGAGGCCGTGCCTTCGGGCGGCCGGCGCGGCTATGTGCGCAATGAGGAGCAGGCGCGGTGGGTGCGCTGGATGTTCGACCAGTACCAGGCCGGGTGGACTACGACGCGTATCGCCGATGAGCTGGTGCGCATGGGCGTGCCGCGCTCCCGCGGCGACACCATCACCTGGGACGGCGGCGTCGTGCGCAAGATCCTGATGCACCCCGTCTATGCGGGGCTCCTGCGCACGCAGGACGGTGAGCTGATCCACGCGCAGTGGTACGAGGACCGCATGTGGGAGCCGGAGGAGCGGGAGTTGATCCTCAAGCGCCTGAAGCGCAACCGCAAGCTCGGCTCCACGACGGTCAACAAGGCGGAATACCTCCTCAACGGCATTCTGACGTGTGCTCACTGCGGAAGGCGTCTCTACGCCGGTCATACCCCGGGAGGACGCCGACAGTACTGGTGTCGTGGTGAGCACGCAGAGTGTCCTGGCCTGCAGAAAGTGGCGGAACCGGTGGAGAGCGCCGTGGTCGCAGTCATCCGGGAGTTGGCGGCATCGACCGACGTACGCGAACTGGCTGCGCAACAGGTGGTCAGCATACTGGCCGGCGAGGCGGAGCGCCTTCAGGAACAGCTCGCGGCGCTTGAGGCGAAGCTGGCCGTCTGTGACACCAGGCTCGACAGGCTGACTGACCTGCGCCTGGACGGCGAGCTGACCCAGGAGGAGTTTGCTGCGCAGAGGAAACGCCTGACAGATGAGAGAACTGAGGTTGAGCAGCAGGCCGATGCGGTGCGCGCCGAGCTTGAGGGCCAGTCGGTCCGTGAAGCTGAGCTGGCGGCGATCGAGGCGGTGCTGGCGGACTTCGACCGGGTGTGGGACGCGCTGGACGATCAGGAGAAACACGAGGCTCTGTTCACCGCTGTCGAACGCGCCGAACTGCGCCGAGCGGGCCCGGACGACCTCGAACTGCGCCTGCAGGTGCACTACCTGCCTGAGCGGGTGCTGCACCTGCCCAGCGGCATCAGGCGCGGCGCCGGCCCGGGCGCGGCCGGGCTCATGCCGCGCGAGCTTGCCTACCTCAAACACCGGCGGGACGGACGTTCAGACCACGACATCGCGGCCCTCTTCGATGTGACCGTTCAGTCGGTCATCAAGCTGCGCGGTGCGATCATGAGCCGGCTCGAGGTCGAGGACGTGAGTGAGGCAGTAGCCCTGGCGTCCCGGCGCATCGATGCCGAACTGCACGCGCTGCCGCTTCGCGGCCGACTGCGCGCGCGGCGCCGGAACCAGCCCGGCTTCACCTGGACTGAGAAGCGCCGGCAGATCCTGCGCGGCCTGGCCGCCGGCGAGCCCCGCGCGCAACTCGCCGCCCGCATGCAGCACAAGCCCGAGACCCTCCTCGAGCGCATCCGGCGTATGCGCAAAGCCGCGGGCGTCGAGACCAATCAGGAACTGGTCGAGTGGGCCCGTCGCACCGGCCTCATCGACTGACTCTCTGCGTGGCTCGCAGTATGCCGGCCATGACCGGGCGGCTGGCCTTACTGGGCATGGCCGCCGGGATGTGGGCCGGGTCCAGCTTCGCCTTCGGGCGCTTACAGGTCGTCCGCAAGGCGGCAGCCCCCAGTGGGTGGGTTGAGGAATTCCACTTCCTCCCTGTGACCCAGGGCCTGCTCGTCCCAGATGGTCGGCACCCGCGGTCTGACATCCGCCCCCGCGCCGGGTATACTACACTCAATGCGATAGCCGCAGGTGGACAGCCCGTAAGGGCTGGCGTGGAACGGACCCCCGCAAGGGCGTCGCTCCATTTCCCGGGGAGCCACACCGTTCCGTAGCCCTCCACTTCCCCGGTGCGCTTGTTCCGGCTTAGCTTCTCCTCCACCGCGTCCAGCACGCGCTTGCCGAAGGTCTCTCCGCCGTCCGGCACTGCACCCCGCGCGACCAGACACGCCTGCTTCACCGGATGTGCGAGCACGTCCGCGAGCTGGAGGCCGGCGATGTTGGCGTGCTCGGGTTGCAGCTTGATCTCCTTCGTGATCCGCCTTAGTTCTGTGGGCTTGCGTCGGCAGAACAAGCCCCGGTTGTCAGCCAGCCCCGCCTCCAGCCCCGCCCGACCCAGCACCCCGATGAACTCGTCCACCACCATCTGCCCCTGCTCGATCAGCTCTACCATCGGCAGCAGCGCCTGACCGTTCCCACTCAGCCACGCGGCCAACTGCTGGCTGTCCCTGCGCTCGACAATCTAATATACTTTGCTCTATGGCGGCTCTTTCCTCTCATCAGTTGAGTGCTTCAGGCGCGGTTCTGACCGATCGCGCCCGAGAGAGCCGCCTCACCTCTCAGCTTTCCACCAACTCTGGGACATCCTCCATGACGGCGACGGAGACGACATCGCTGCGTGGGCTGCTGGGCACCGACGGAACTCGCGGCTCGCGGCCGAACGGATGGCTGATGATCGGTTCTCCGCGGCGCTCGACCGT
>JALGUG010000375.1 GCA_029820995.1 Candidatus Zipacnadia bacterium | reverse complement strand
GCGATCCGAGCAGAGCGGCGCGTCCGCACAGGAGCCGGTCGCCAGGCGGCGAAAGCACTCCGCCACCTGCGCGACCGAGACCGTGATCCCGCCCTGCCCGATGGCTTGCTTGGCGCGCTGGAGTGCATACGTTGCCGGCGGCAGGCTGCCCGCCGCCTCCGCCGATCCGGGAGGCAGCCTGACGAGATGAGTGGGCGCACCAAAGCCCAGCCGGCGCGCCCAGCGCAGCAGCGCCTGCGTCTTCAAGCGCCGGCCCAGCTCCTGGAAGTGAACGTTACAGGATGCAGCCAGGGCATGCACCAGGTCCAGGCGTCCGTGCCCCCTGGCAAGGGTGCAGAGCATATCGTCATGGGCAGTGGCGCGTGGGCGGCAGAGGATCCGTTCCCGAGGATCGGTGACGCCCTGCTCCAGTGCCGCGATCGCCGTGACGACCTTGAAGATCGAACCCGGCGGATTGGCTTCGCCGGCCGCCATAGCGGGGTCGGAGCAGAACAAGACGCGCCCGCTACTGACATCGAGGACGAGTACGCAGCCCTGCCGCCCGGCCAGCTCGTGCGCTGCCGCCTCTCGCATGGCGCCCACGATGGGCGGCTCACTGAGGACGCGGCAGGGAGCGAGCACCAAGAGACCAAGGACTAGCCGGCCAAGGCATCGCACGTTCATCAGTCAAGAGCCATCTTGCATCCCGGAGCATCCTGCTGAACGGACATCAGTATGCTTCGGCCTCGTTGTGGCACTTCCTGCTTGCGGTCATGCAGGACGGGTGAACGGCGCCTCACCCTCGAGCCCTCCTCCATCGCCAGACCGCCAGGGCACCACGGGAGAGCGGGCAAAGGCGGCTGAGGAGTCGGCGTCGGGGAATCGTCGGCAAGACCATGGTATATTGAGGACACTACGGCGATGTGAGGTGCCCCGATGCGGTTACTCATCAGCTCCGTTGTGCTGTTGGCCTTCAGCGGCTCACTGGCCTCGGCGCAGGCAGCGCCGGCCAACCTGCTGCGCAACGGTAGCTTCGAGCAGGCCGACGGCCGAGGCGGTGCGGCCCATTGGGTGGTGAAGGGCCGTTTCGGCAGTGCAGTGGTCCTCGATGCTGCCACTGCCGCCGACGGGCAGGTATCACTGCGACTGAGCGGCGTGCCCGGTGGCGGCACCGTCAACGTTGTTTCGGATCCCGTCAAGGTCAAGCCGGGACAGACATATCTGCTGGAATGGAGCTGCAAGACCAAGGACGTGTGGCAAAGCGCAGCAATCGGCGTGGTTGTAGGAGGTCGTCCTAGGCGATGGGACGGCACCACAGTGGGAGGCACCACCGACTGGGTTCACCGTCGCAGCGTCCTGACGCCCCGGGAGGGCGAGAACAGCCTGGCGATCAGGCTGTCCCTGCGGAATCGAGGAACAGCGTGGTTTGACAGTGTGAGTCTTACGGCTCTTGACGCCGGCGAATCACTGTCGCCCGGTTTTGAGCGCGCAGTGTTTCGATTGCCCGCCAAGGGGCCGCTGAAGGTGTGGGGCAATTACCCCGTGCTGAAGGTCTTCCTGAGCGATCCCCTGCCCGCGGCGCAGCCTGCGAAGGAGCGGCTGGAGATTGCTCTGGCCCGGAATGAGCGCGAATCGGCGCAACTGCTGCTGGAGAGCGCGCAGGAGGTGACGATCCGCGAGGTGCGTCTGGAGCCCACGCCGGGCGCCCATCTTCCTGCGGGCCTCAGTATGTTGTGGAACGTGGTGAACTATGTCGAGATCGAGCGTGAGGCCGTCCACGACCCCGGCGGCCGGCCAGGCCCGAACCCGGACCCACTGCTACCGCCGGTCCCGGTGACAGTTAAGCCGGGGGAGCGCGCGGCTTTGTACTTGACCTTTAGCGCAACTGCCGACTGTCCCGCCGGTCAACACCCAGGAGCAATCGTCCTGGCCGGGGAGCCCACGGTTCGCGTGCCGGTGGTCCTGCGGGTATGGAACTTCGCCCTGCCGGACAAGCCGACCATTCGCGTGAGCGCCCACGCGCGCGGCAGAGCCTTCGAGCGGTACGATCCGCGCGGAGGTGAGAAAGCACACGCCGACTGGCTGGAACTGGCTGCCGATTGCCACGTCAACCCTTCGACCGAATTGACCCAGAAGCTGCAGGGCGCCGAGTGGATCAAGCTCGAACACGGCAGGCCGGTCATTGACTGGGCGGCCTTTGACGCCGTCGCCGGCCCGTACTTTGACCGCGGTTTCGAAGTCCTGACGCTGCCGCCGCAGAACCTGCGCACTCGAGGGCCACGAGGAAAAACGGTGCGCCCGTGGCTGGGGTTGCCGGTGGAGAGCGCCGAGTTTGCGGCGGCGTTCGAGGATTACTGGCGGCAAGTCGGCCGGCACCTGAGGGATCAGGGCTGGTTGGAGCGGTGCCATGTGTATCTGTGGGACGAGCCGAATGAGAGGGAGTACGAGCCGCTAATCCGGCTGCTGGAGTTGGTCCACCAGGGCGATCCAGGGCTACTGCGAGCCGCCGCGGGCTACATGATGCCGGTGCCGGAGCTGTACGGGCATGTGGATGTCTGGACGACGAATCTGCGATGGTACTCTGTCGTGGCGGTGACGGACCGGGTGGCCGAGCGCCAGGCGGCGGGCGATGAGGTCGGCGCCTACGGCAATAACCGGTACCAGTTACAGTACCCGATCAGCTTCATGCGGAACTGGTTCTGGCTGCTGTTCCGGTACGGCTTCCAGCACACCGGGTATTGGTCCGTAAATGCGTGGCGCACGAACCCGTGGGTGACGCTGGGCGAGCGCCAGGAAGAGCCGGGGGCGGGGTTCCTGCTCTATCCGGCGCCGGCGGAGGGCTATCGGCTATGCAGTTCGCTACGTTGGGAGGCAGTTCGGGACGGGATGGAGGACTTCGAGTACCTGAGGCTGTACGCGCAGGCAGTGAGCCGCGAGAAGGCCCAGGAACTGGCGAGTAGGGCGGTGTGGGGCTCGATGGACTGGGAGTTCGAGCGTGACATCACGAAGCAGTATAAGCTGCGCCGAGAGATGGCAGAGGCAATCGAGGGCGCTGGCCACTAACGCAAGCACGCCCCGCATCTGCACAGTGCGTGCGCCGCCAGCCGCGCCGGCGAATGAAAACGACGTTACACCGGGCTGCGCATCTGAGCCCTCAGCTCACCACCTCGTGAACCTCGCCTCGTCTTCTCGCCCCTGAGTTCCTCGGCTGCCCGCTGGTTGCCGTTCGCCGTTGGCTGACTGCTGATTACTGATTGCTGCCTTTTTCTATCTTCTCCGGGGCGCCCCGTTCGCCGGTCTCGTATCGCCCGTTCCGGCCTGGCTCGTTGGGACCCCAGGCTTTCCCGAGCAGTGCGGTCGGCCGCGATCCGACCGCGAGACGCGGCGACAAGCTTGCGGCGGCGGTGCGTTCGCCCAGACGGGGTCCGAACGGCCAGCCTGCAGCTCCCCCAACGGCTTACAGGCTATGCGAGCTGCTGTCCGACCAGCCGCTCG
>JALGUG010000374.1 GCA_029820995.1 Candidatus Zipacnadia bacterium | reverse complement strand
GGCCGCCACAGTCATAGGTGGCCGCGTTCGGAACCGTCAGCTCGTCGTAGAACTCGACCTTTGTCTCGTCCGCCGCGGCCTCGGAGAGCGCGGGCCGCGTCAGCCGCAATCTTACTACCGTTTCGCGCACGATGTCAACAAACGCGCGGCCCTCCGCGTCGCTGGAGCCGGTCGCGCCCTTCTCCCCGTAGACCACGGTCGCTCCCGCCGGCCGCTCCAGCAGTTCCACGACAGACAGGGTCGCCTCCCCCTCGCCGACAGCCTGTCCCGCGTTTGGCCCGCCGAGGTAGCGCACATCCAGATACACCCGGCAGAGCGACGGATCGACGGGGGGGGGAGGGGCGGCGGTCTTAGCGCAAACGAAGGTGAACACCTGTGCGGCGGCGGCCCCGACGTCCATGTTATAGGGATTGGAGAACGTGTAGCCGGCCAGGTTGCCGAGCGTGACCACATAGTCGTCCGCCTCGTCGAAGGAGAGAACGAGGTTCCCCGTGCCGAAGTTGGTCGGCCCGTCGTACAGGACCTGCCCGCCGGAGTTCACCACCTGCACCGGGCAGCCGCCCACAGCATCCCCGTCGCCGTCGCGCACCTGGAGCGTGCAGCTCTTCGCGCCGCCGAGCCAGGCGGTGAGCGTTCGCGTGGCGTAAGCCCATATATTTGCCACAGTGTGCGAGCTGCGAGAACTGACCGTGGCGTCGATCCTGTCCACGAGCAGTTTGCCGATGCTGCCCGCCGTGGTCAATCCCGAGGTGAGCACTTTCCAGACGGCAGTGGCGATTGCCGTGGTGGTGGGCGGCGTTCCCGTGTAAGCACCGTCCGTACCTCGCATCGCCGCGCCCTCGAGGCCCGTGACGTCCGCCAGAATGGCAGCGATGGAAGCGCCCTCAAATGATGTCTCGTCCGACAGGATCGCGGTCAGCACGTGCAAGAGCAGCGCGTTGGCGTCGAACACCTGGCCCTGTTCCGAGGCAACGACCGTGCCATCGGTCTCATCATAGAACACCCAGTCGATCTCGTCGTCCGCGTCGCCGTTGGGAACGGCGAGATCATAGTACCACGAGCCGGCGACGAAGTGGGAGGCGGTCAGCTCGGTCTCCGCGCCCCATTCCGTGCCCTCCCACCATTTGGCGTTCGTGCGGTTGTAGATTTTGCACTTGACATTGCTGCCCGCCGTCACCACGCCGCTGCCGTTGCGCTTCTCGGCGACGTAGGGCAGGCGGTTCGTCCTGTTTTCTATCAGCGGGTACATTATCCTATCACCCTCGCCGGGCCCAGCCAGCGTCGACTGCGCCGGATCATCGGAACCGCGGAGATGACCTTGCCGTACGTCATCCAGAATCCGCCGCGATTTCCGATCAGTAGCTTGCTCGTCTTGCCGCCCTGGTCGCCAGCAAAACCTCCGAGATGATTCACGAATTTCAACATCGTCACAATGGCGTCACATCCGAGAAGTAGCAGACTCCCGCAGAGTTTCGCGCCCGCAACACCAGAGTCAGAACCTCGTCGACCATCGGCGTGGCGGTGACCGACAGCTCCTCCCAGGTGTCGTCGCCCCCCACCGCCGTGTCGATCTGCTCTGCTATGCCGTCCCCGCGAAGCACGAGCTGGGGCTTGTCGCCCACGATGCCCACATGCTTGACCTGACAGGTCACGGTGAATGTGACGCCGGCCTCAGCGGGGAAGCGAAGCGCATAGTCGCCCTCCGCTTCTATTCTCACTGACGGCGCGGTTGTTTGGAACGTCCCCCAATCCAGCAGCCCCGGCGCCGCCGCCGCGTACGGCGTGTCCGTCGGTTCGCTTATCGACCAGGGGCCGATGTCGAGGTCGGCGCCCTTGAGCCGCAGACGATGCCCGCTGATGTCCACATCCGTCGCGTCGAAGCCCGGACCGGCATTGCTGCCCTGGCGGATAAGGCCACCGGGCACACTTGTCACCAGCCAGGGCATCAAGCCCGCCAAGGCAGCCAAATTAAAGCAAATCTGCCTCGAGGTCGGCGTGAACTGGTTCGAGGTATTGCAGCGCAGACTGTAGCAATCTGTCGCGGCACCAGCGGCACAATAGTCGTCCGAATAAGTGCACGAAAACGCCCAGCAGTTGTAAATCGTGTTCGCGCCACAATTCCGCCAGCCCATCCGTCCCCCGATGGCGATGCAGTTGTCCGACCGTGCTATTGAATCATAGATATAGCCTTGTCCCCCGCCGATACCCAGGCAGTTTTTCTGGGTGCCCCAGCGGAAAACTGTGCCGCCGCAGATAGCGACAACCATCTCGGCATTGCAATCCTGCATTATATTTGCCCTACCTGTGACATAGCAGCGAACAGCCGCGCCGGCGTTTATCACACCATCAATGCCAGCAATCACGGAATCATAGACGATGCGACCAGTGTAACTGTTGAAGTCAATTGCCTGGTCTGCGCCATCCAAATGAAGATTGTGCCACTCAACGTAGTCTTGTTTGCTGGAGATCAGCTCCGGGTCATCTTGCACCTCCTCGGAGGCGTTGGTGTCAGTTATCCTCACCCGGCCCGGGCTCTCGTTGGCGAAATGCAAGCACTCCGGGTCGCCGATGAAGCGGATCGGATTGCCCAGCGCTCCCGCGTTGTCAGCGACAACGGTTTCTCGATAGATACCAGGGGCGATGTGAACATCATTCCCGGCAAGCACGTCGGAGGCAGCCTTGTCTATCGTGGCCCAGGCCTGCGCCTCGGAGAGCCCGGTGTTGCCATCGTTGCCGTTCTCGGCGGAGACGTAGTAATCAGCCACGTCAGACCTCCTCGATTATCCTCGGCTTGTGCCAGTCGGGCCGGTGCAGATGCACGTTCGCGCTCTTAATCTTCTCGACGGTCACGTCCTCGCCGCGTTTCTGATAGCCGCGCTCCCCGGTGCCGTCGATGGGTATCAGCCTCCGCACCTTCCGCACCTGCTCGCCGACAGAGTCGGAACGCAGAATTCTCTCCGTCACATAGGAGAACCTGCCGATCTTCCCGCCGAGAGGCACCACGCGAATCTCCACCGCGTCGTCAGCGGCGCGGATCTCCCGCTCTGCGCGCTCCTCCTCAGTCTCATCCTCCGGCACGACGGGCTCCTCTTGCGGCGGGCCGCCGACGGGCTGCCCAGCCCTTTCTCCGGGCATTGCTTCCATCATTGCTCACATCCTTGTCCAAATCATTTGGGATTGCTCGACCAGCCCGCAGCCGTGGAGCAGCCCCTTGAAGTCATAATCTTTGTGCTCGTGCACGCCGTCGCCCCAGTTGTCCCAGGTCACCACCAGCTCGCCGCCCGGCGCGACCGCGGCGCAGACATCGCGCATGGTCTCCGCGTGCTCCAGATGGCCCACGACGTCGAAGCAGAGCACCACGTCATAGGCGAGGCCCGGCTGCAGAACCTCGAAGACGCCGCCGGCCAGGCTGAGGCGGTCCAGGCGGAACTCGACGAACCGGCGCATCGGCTCGTTGATCTCCACGTAGTCCACGCGCCAGCCCCGCAGCG
>JALGUG010000373.1 GCA_029820995.1 Candidatus Zipacnadia bacterium | reverse complement strand
AGCAGGATCCAGGGGGGCTCCACCCGACGCCAGTGCAGGAGCCATCCCAGACCCACCGCCCCGACGGCGGCAATTGGGCCCCAGTAGGCCCCCGTAGTCCAGTACACCATAGCAGGCTCGCAGAGGTAGTAGAGCATCTTCCCGAGGTAGTGGATCTCGATGTCACGCGGCCCGGTGGCATAGGGGACGAACAGCTCTCGCAGGCCAAAGAAGGCGAGCGCGACCAGCAATTGGAGCCCCAGGGCCAAGAGAGCGACTCTCCGGGTGGGGCGCCGATATAGTACCAGGCAGGCAGTGACCAGAGGCAGGCACAGCGGCGTTTCCTTGAAGCCTAAGGCTGTCAGATAGAGGCCGAGGGAGCCGATGAGCCAACCGCGGCGCCCGCGCTGCAGATAGAGGTCCAACAGGATCAAAGCGGTCAGCGAGGCGCTCAGCGAGGCGATGTCCGTCTGCGCCGGGAACCAGGGCATAACGCCGCGAGCGATGCCCCGATTGCCCCAGTGGGGGCCGGCGTCCGCAGTCTCCGAAGGGACACTAAACAGCGCCACGGCGAGTACGGCGAAGATCAGTGCGGAAGCGCCGCTGCCGAGCAGACGGCGGACCCAGAAGAACAGGGCGACACAGGCCAGCGCATGGAGGAACCACGAGACCAGGCAGTACTTCTGGAAATCAAACCCGAAGGCAACGTACTCAAGCCACAGGAGCATGCTGGAAAGAGGGCGATAGTAGTGATACATCGAGTCGCTCTCAATCCAGTCGCCATGCCACCAACTTGCGACAGTGCTCGGGGTTGCTTCCGCCGCCTGACGCGCGATGGTTTTGCTGTCGGGGTTCTCGCGGTACAGTGCCTGCACCGCGGGGTCGAAGATGGGACGCGCTGTCGGCACCAGCGCCACACAGAGCACTACCGCCAGCGCCAGCCCAAGTTGCCACTTCTCAGCGGGCGCCGTGGGCCTGACCTCCTGCGTGAAAGCGTAGTGCGCCCCCACGGCACTCCATGGGGGCGCACGTTCAATACCACAACGGTGCGACGGGTCCGGGCGTTCCCTTCGCATTCAGTCATCGGAACACTAGCATCCGCGCCGCCCGGACCTCGCCGGTCGTCCAATCCCCGCGACCAAGAACGCAGTGCTATTCTCCAGGCGGCCCTTCGGAGGTCTCCTCGGAAGGCGCTGCCTCTTCGGAAGGTGCCGCTTCCTCGGAAGGCGCTGCTTCTTCGGAAGGTGCCGCTTCCTCAGAGGGTGCCGCCTCGGACGGCGTCACAGCGGACGGCTCGCCGGTCTCCATTCCCGCTCCAGGCGGCTCCATGGATGTGGGCCCGGTCATGACCCCTTCCGGCGCCGGCGTCTTCTTGCCGTAGACCATGAACCAGATGCCGGCCAGGATCGCCAGCACGATGATAATGATTATCACCGCTACGGCTGGACTGACCTGCTTTTGCACGACGTTCCACTCCCCTCAACGATTTGTTAGTCACGGTCTCCTCCTAGCGCATGTGAGACCGTGCCGCGCGGATCCGGTGAACGACTGTCGGACTGTTCTTCGTCGGCCTGACCTGTGTTCCTTCTCCCAGGGCCGCAGGATTCCTTCCCGGCCGCTGCTTCTTTCCCTCTTGCGTCCTTGGCGCTGCCTCTACCCGGTGCTATAATGAGGCCGCAGGAGGCTTCGTGAGGGTCTAATGCCGCTTCGGAATCTCCGCGAGTTTGTGGCCTCCCTGGAGGCGGCGGGTGAACTGGTCCGCGTCGGCCCAGAGGTCAGCCCACGGCTTGAGATGGCCGAGATAGTTGACCGTCTCTGCAAGCGTGGCGGGCCTGCCGTGCTGTTCGAGCGGCCGACGGGGTACGAGATCCCGGTCCTCATGAACGCCTTCGGCTCTGCTCGCCGCATGGCCCTGGCCCTGGGCGCGGACGATGTCGAAGCCATCCGGAACCGCATCGGTGCTCTTCTCCATAGCGCGCCGCCCACCTCCCTGGCCGAGAAGGTTCGCGCGGGCTGGCAGCTCTTGCGGCTCGGCTCCTTTCTACCCAAGATGGTTACCGCAGCTCCTTGCCAGGAGGTGGTCTGCGACCCGCCGGGGCTGGACCAGCTCCCGATCCTCACTTGCTGGCCTCAGGACGGCGGTCCGTTCATCACGCTGCCACTCGTGATTAGCCGGAGCCCGGAGACCGGTTGCCGCAACGTCGGAATGTACCGCATGCAGGTCTACGACAACACCAGCACGGGCATGCACTGGCACGTACACAAGGTTGGCGCGAAGCACTATCGCGAGTACGAGCGGCGAGGCGAGCGCATGCCCGTAGCCGTGGCGCTGGGCGGTGATCCCGCGACGATCTACGCGGCGACCGCTCCCCTGCCGGCGGAGCTGGATGAAATCATGTTCGCCGGTTTCCTGCGACAGCAACCCGTCGAGATGGTTGCTTGCCAGACCATTGACCTGGAGGTGCCGGCCGAGGCCGAGATCGTTCTGGAAGGATATGTTGAGCCCCACGAGCGTCGCCGGGAAGGGCCCTTCGGCGACCACACCGGCTACTATTCGTTGGCCGACGATTACCCGGTGTTTCACCTTACGCACATGACCCGGCGTCGGGAGCCGATCTATCCGGCTACCGTCGTCGGCCCACCGCCGATGGAGGACTGCTATCTGGGGAAGGCGACCGAGAGGATCTTCCTACCGCTGCTTCAACTCGCACTTCCCGAGATCGTGGACCTTAACCTGCCGCTGGAGGGCGTGTTCCACAACCTGGCCCTGGTGAGTATTCGTAAGGAGTTCCCATGGCACGCGCGCAAGGTGATGCACGCGCTCTGGGGCTTGGGCCAGATGATGTTTACCAAGGTGATCGTTGTGGTGGACGATGATGTGGACGTTCAGAACGAGCGCGAAGTGCTGTGGAAGGCCCTTAACCACATTGATCCGCAGCGCGACGTCACCTTCGTCGAGGGTCCGGTGGATGTGCTCGACCACGCTGCTACTCGACCAAACATCGGTTCGAAAATGGGCATTGACGCCACGCGCAAGTGGCCTTCAGAGGGTCACACACGCGAGTGGCCGGACGAGATCAAAATGACGCCCGAAATCAAGCGCCGGGTTGATGCGCTCTGGGAGGAGTTGGGGCTGGACTGAGCGCCTTTGAGGAGTGCGGCAATCGCCGGAAGGTTGCACGGATGTTCGGTGAGATTGCGCCGCGCTACGACTTGCTGAACCATCTGCTCAGCTTCAACCGCGACCGAGCGTGGCGGCGGCGGCTCTGCGGGGCGCTCGAACTGCCGCAGGACGCGCGGGTGCTGGACGTGTGCACCGGCACAGGCGACCTGGCTCTCGAACTTCGGCGGGTGTCGCCCTCCACAACGGTGCACAGCGTGGATGCCTCGGCTGAGATGCTGGCGCGGGGACTGGCGAAGGCGTCTGGCGGGGACGCCGCCGACGGTGTGTTCTTTCTGGCCGGCGATGCGCTCGCTCTGCCCTACGCTGGAGACACATTCGATGCGGTGATCTGCGCCTTCGGGATCCGAA
>JALGUG010000372.1 GCA_029820995.1 Candidatus Zipacnadia bacterium | reverse complement strand
GGTCGTTCTCGGCCAGAGCATACTCAATCATGTGGAGGGTGGTGATGGTCAGGTAGCCCGCGGCATCCTCGCGGACCTTGTAGGATTTCTCCTGACCGCCGAAGGCGCCCGCGGCCTTGGCGAGATACTCGTCCAGCCGCGGGTCGAGGTGCGGGTAGTGCTGCTTGAAGTACCGGGCGCCAAAGTAGAGCCCCAGCAATGGGAAGGTCGTGTGGTTCCAGATGATTGTGTCGTTGTCTTCGAGCCCGTCGTATTCGTAGACGTGACCTTGAAGCTCAAACAATGTGCCCAGCAGCATGGTGCTGAACCGACGGCGGTCGGGCTCGTCAAAGGCGGGCGATTCCTCCAGCACGTCCCAGAGATAGAAGATCTGCCGGGAGGAGGTCTCCTCCGGCCAGTCGAGACGGCGCTCGGGCCCGGCGCCATAGGCCTCCCAGAGCTGCTCCAGGGCGGCTCTGGCGGCTTCAGCGTGGCCCTCGTCTCCGGTCTGTAGGTAGTGAGAGGCGTGCCGGATGAACGTGCGATAGCTGACTGGGCCCGGCGCGGCGACCAGCTTGGCGCGGGCCTCTGCGCTCAAGTGCTGAGCCGGCTGCACCTCGAAGATGCGGGGCACGATGAGCGTGCGCGCGGGGGAAAGCCGCGCCAGGAAGGCCTCGACGGCGCGCGCGGCGCCCGCCACCGTACTGCCGCCCAGGATGATGACGTTCGTAGTCCGCGTAAACTGGTACGGCTGGTGAACGGTCTGAATCAGGAAGCCCTGGGGGCCGGGGAACAGGGAATCCACGAGAGTGTAATGGTTCCAATAGAGGCGCTCGATGACCCGGTTGTTGATCATCTGGCCCAGCGCGATAACCTGATGCTCCGGGAACTCGCGCGCGAGCTCGGTCACGGTCGGGTTGCCCGCGACCGGAAGCGCAACGCCCGTGAGCTCCTGCAGGCGCTTCTGCAGGTGGTCGGCCAGGCGGACGTACTCGGCCTCGGCAGGCACCGTGATGACGGCAGTACCCCGTCCGCCGCGGACGAGCTCCGTCTTGAGCTTCAGCGGCCGGACCGGGTCGAGAGGGCTGAACCGGTACCTGTGAGCGAGAAGTTCGCCGGGCCAGTCCTCCTCTGCGATAGGCTCCAGCGATACCTCGTCCACGAGCGTGTTGCTGGTACCCACGTGGGTGGCATAGATGTACAGGACGACCTCGCGGGCCGTCGGCGGCGCCTGGGCCAGGAGGGTGAATCGCTCGTAGTCCCCGCCGATGCGGGGCGCCAGAGAGACGCGGAAGGTCTCTTTCCCCGGCAGGAAGGTGAGCTGGAACGTGACGGCGTTTCGCGAGCTGCGAGCCCGAGCCAGGGCCCATACGGCGGCACGGTAGCGCTGTCGCGGCAAGACCGGGAATCTTCGGCTCACGCCCACGCTGAACTCGTACTTGCGCTCGCCGCCGGCGCCGTCGAAGATGCCGAGAGCGTAGTCGCCGTCGTGGGCGGGCTTCTCCAACTGCAGCGTAGTCTGGTCGCTGAGTCTCCCGTACAGCTTCCAGCCGTGGGGGACACCGTCGGCGGCCAAGCCGGCCTCGAAGGAGAGGTCCGGCACAGTCGCCGGCGCGCCGTTGAGGCCCGCGGCCAGAACTGCGCCCACCAGCCCGATTGCCGCCGGCCAGGACGTCCAGTGGCGGGTCATTTCGGGATCCGCAAAGCCCACAGATTGCCGTCGGCGGTGGCTGCCGCCAGTAGCGGGTCGGCACCGCCGGTGAGCAGCGACAGCTCCAGCACTGCGGCGCCGGTCCCCAGGCCACACAGCGGCCGGCCGTCGGCACCACGCAGGACGAAGAGCTTGCCGGAGGCATCGCCGACGATCACCTCGGGCTTGTCGTCGTTGTTGACGTCCGCCGCGATTACGCAGCGCGCCTCTTCGCCGAGGTCGCGGCGCCAGAGCAAGCTGCCGTCGCCCTTCAGCGCATAAACGTTGAAGCTTTGCGAGGCGGCGAGGACCTCCTCCGCGCCGTCGCCGTCCAGGTCGGCCACAGCCAGCGCCCGGACCTCGTCTCCGGTGTTGTAGCGGAACAGCAGCTTGCCCTCGTCCGTCAGCGCCGTGACATTGGTGTCCGCGCCGCCGAAGATGACCTCGCGCTTGCCGTCGCCGTTCAGATCGGCCACGGCGGCCGCGTTGGCACGCGGACCGGTCCGACTCGAATAGGCGAAGCGCCTCGTGCCGTCGGGATTGACGCACGGCCACCAGTAGTATTCGGTCCCGCAGACGACTTCGTCCTTGCCATCGCCGTCCAGGTCGCCCGCGCAGCCCGCGGTCGAGCCGTGCACGCTCTCATAGCGCCAGATCTCGTGTCCCTGCGCGTCAATCGCGAAGTAGTGCCAGCTATCGGCCCCGGCGATCACGGCTTGCTTGCCGTCGCCGGTGAGGTCCGCGCCAAAGACGGTCTGGATCTTGGGTGTGCGCTTGTAATAGGGCGGGGTGAACTTCCAGAGCAGCTCGCCCTCCGGCGAGAGGGCGTAGACATTGGTGTCCAACGAGCCGGCGATCACCGCCGGGTGCCCGGGGCCGCCCAGCGCCACGGCGGCGACGCTGGTGACGGCGTCTTCGGCCTCATAGGTCCACAGCGTCTTGCCGGTGTGATCGAACACGTAGACCTTCTTGTTGGTCGAGCCCGCGATCAGCTCATCCTGGCCGTCGCCGTCGAGGTCGGCGGCCGCCAGGGCGCGGAAGGTGTGGATCGGGACGCCGCGCCGGCGCTGCTCGTCGGGCGAGATCTCCAGGCCGCCCTCCTTGTTGCCCCAGACTTCCAGCTCGGCGACGTAGATGCCGGTGCCCGGCCGAGGCGTGAGGTGCAGGCGGAGCTGGCGCCCGCGCACCTTCAAGTCCGGGAAGGAATAGCGGTGAGGCGCGTGGCCGGGCTCGCCCCAATTGCCGTGCATCTCGGTGTCGTTGTACTCGAGCACCCGACGCGTGTCGGCGGCGAAGTTGTCGTTGCTGGCTTCCACCGTGAGCCGCGCGAGCTGGTAGAGCTTGTCCTTGCTGGAGGACGTGGCAAACCACTCGAGCAGATCGAGGCGCGAGAAGTCATACTCGTCCTGGAAGTCGAGCGTGATCGTTACGGGTTGATCGGTATCCCACATGGTGCAGGTGTCCGTCGAGCGCAGGCCGCCGTCGAGGATGTTCTCGATCCGATTGGTGCCGTCGGCCTCCCGCCGGAACACGTTCTGCTTCAGCGGCGCCGGATCGCAGGTCACGCTGACGCCCGTATCGTACGCTTCGAAATAGCCGCGATTGTTGGTGAGCAGATAGGCTTCGAGCTTCTCGCGGTACGACCACGCCTTCACCAGTTGAGGCAGATCGGACGGCAGGGCTCCGGCGGTCGGCGGCTTCGCGGGCGCAGGAGCAGAGGCGACGACGGCGTTGAGGGCCGCCGCGAGTTTCGCGCGATCGGCTGCGAGGCTCGGAGGCGTCCCGGCCTTCGGTTCGTCGCCGCGTGGGACCAGACAGTGCTCACGATTGCTGGCCGCGGAGGTCGCTTGCGTCAGATCGAACTC
>JALGUG010000087.1 GCA_029820995.1 Candidatus Zipacnadia bacterium | reverse complement strand
GTTCCTCGAACACCGGGGCTTCCGGCTCCGCTGCCTCAGCCGCCTCAACTGCCGGCGCCTCAGCCTCCGCCTCCGCTACCGCTTCCTCCGGTTCCTCGAACACCGGAGCTTCCGGCTCCGCTGCTTCAGCCACCTCAACTGCCGGCGCCTCAGCCTCCGCCTCCGCTACCGCTTCCTCCGGCTCCTCGAACACCGGGGCTTCCGGCTCCGCTGCTTCGGCCGCCTCAACTGCCGGCGCCTCAGCCTCCGCTGCCGCTTCCTTTGGCTCCTCGAACACCGGGGCTTCCGGCTCCGCTGCCTCAGCCGCCTCAACTGCCGGCGCCTCAGCCTCCGGCTCTGTCTCAACCCTTTCCGGCGACGGGACTTCGGCTCCCGTGACCAGAGCACCGCGGTCAGCCTCTTGGGTTCTCATAATCACCGTCGCCGCAGTCACCTCCACCTCCTCTGCGGGGCGGAACAGCGGCTCACCGTCCAATTCGGGAATCTCCTCCAGCTCCCCGCGCAAGGCCATCATCGAGGGCGGGATCTGCGGCACCACCTCTTCCAGCGGCAGCTCCACCTGGCCATCGGGCAGGGAACGTCGCAGTGCGTCAAGCTCGATTGCCATGCTGTCTCTCGGCAATTGGCGAACGATCAGTGCGATATCAATAAGAACCTGCCCATTGACCAGTTGAGGGTGAACAACCCCAATCGGCGCCGCGATCGCGCCTTCCGGTAGCCGCCTGACCAAATCCTCCGGCTCGACGGTGAAGCAACCGTCCGGAAGCTGCGCCAGGATGGAGGCTGCGGAGACCACGACGATATCCTCGTCGGGGAAGAAGTGTGCCAACGCCTGCCGTGCGGCTTCGATGTCCAGAGGCGCTGCAGGGGGCGCCGGTGCAGCTTCCTCGATCACAGGCTCGACACTGATGGGCTCATCCTGCTCGGTCAGAGCTGCGACTTCAGGTGCCGGCGCCGTCACGGGCACCTCAGGCAACTCCGGCACAGTCGGAACTTCAATGGCAGGCGGTTCGGGCTCGGGCGCCGGCTCGGCTACTGGTGTTTCCGCCGCCACTGCCTCCTCCGCGGTCGGCGCGGGCTCGACGGCCGGTTCCGGCGGCACTGCCTCCTCCGCGGTCGGCGTGGGCTCGACGGCCGGTTCCGGCGGCACTGCCTCTTCCACGGTCGGCGCGGGTTCGGGGGCGGCAACGGGTGGCTCGGTGGCCACCTGGCCGCCAGGAAGGACCTCGGTGTTCTCTCGCGGACCGCCTTGGAAGACCTCGACCTCCTCCACTGGCCAGGGCGCCTCTTGGCCCTCGGTGGAGACAAACAAGCTGCGGGGCAGAGCGAGGACCACCTGGTCCAGGGGCAGTTCAATACCCTCGGGCACCCGCCGCTCGATCTCGGCAGCAGAGGTAATCGCGGCATCGCCCGGAAGCTGGTCCAGGAAGCTGCCCACCGGTAGCCGCAGCTCCCCCTCGGCCAACTGCTCGACGATCGGTTCCAGCGGCACTGTGAAGCCCTTCTCAGGCAGAACGGCCGAGATCTCCTCCGCCGTCATGGTCATGATGCCCTCAGGAAACTGCGCCAGAACCCACTCCGCGGGGATAATCAACTCCTCGCCCCGCAACACGCACTGACCGGATCCCAACGGCGCGCCGGTATGCCCTTCGGGCATCGCCACCGGCGGCAACTCCGGCCGCCCCGGTTCCTCTAGCCCGCCCGGAACGTCTGCCGCCACTGGCGGCGCCGCAGGAGCTGGGGGGACCTCCGTGGGCGTCTCTTCCGTCTCCTCGCGTCGCTCAAACTCAAACAGAGGCCCGCTCTCAGCCTCTTCCGCCGCTTCGGTGGCCGGACCCGGAGCCGTCTCGACAACGGCGGGTTCCGCTGGCACTGGCGGTTCCTGAACCGGTGGGGCCGGGGGCGGCGGCGGCCCTTCTGCCGCTGCCTCAGGAGCCGCGATATCCGGGCCTTCGACCGGTGCCGAGGAAAAGTCCTGCAGCGCCTCGGCAACGTCCGGCGCACCCGAAGGCTGGGACAGGAAGGCCGGCGCCTGCGGTGTCTCCTCGGTGTCTTGGTACAGCTCGGCAATCATCTGGTCACGCGTCGCCGCCTCGCCCGGCCCGTACAGGTCCTCTTCAGTCTCGAAGTCCTCCAGCGAAATGCCGCCCGCGAAGGCGGCGTAATCGGCCAGCGTGAGGGCCCACAGGGCGCTCATCAGCATACCGCCGAGCACTGACGCCGTATGCGAGGCCCACAAGAACTCAATACGATCCAGCAGAGCCTGCCCGGCCGGCCAGAGGGTGGCGGCGCCGATGACAAACAGCAAGCGGATAACCATACCCCCCAGCGCCAGGGCCACCACCACGGAGGCTTGAACTGTATGTGCACGTAGCCGCAGGAGCAAAAGACCCAAGTACAGTGCAAACTCAACTACCCAGACCCACAGCGTATTGTGGAACCGGATGTCCCACGACGCGAAGGACGAGGCTAGCTTGCCCACCAGCAGCAGGCCGAGAATCAAGATCACGACCCACAGCGCCAGTGTTATCGCCCAGTTGGTCCGTCTCCCAGCAGCAGAAACGCCATCCACGATAGCGACCCCCACTCGGGAGCCCCGCCCGGGCTCCCGCAGACTACAGCTCCTCGATGGCCCTGGCCGCGCGCGCAGCTTGGAAGCTGACCATGCCGAGTCTGACGTCCGGCTCCGTCGCGATTACCAAGGCCTTGTCGCTGAGGCTGAGCACGACCATCTTGCCCAAAGTCCCGTCAACCGTGCCCCGGCGCAGAACCCCTAGCGACATCTTCTCCATATAGCGGGCGGCAGTGTGCCACATCTCTTCCACCAACGCCCCGAACTGATCGTCACCCACCTCAGTCTCGATAGTGCTGGCGATGGACAGCCCCTCTTTGTCCACCACCATGGCTCCCGCCACGCCCTCGATCTCGGACAGCTCCTCCAGCACCCGCCGAATCCGTTCCCCCGCGGGCACCGCGGCTGCACCCTCTTCCCCACTCGACGGGGCGGTCGCACCTCCGGCACCACCCTCCGCGGGTGCCTTGCGCCCCCTGCGGTCCTCCACGGGCGCCCGTGGTTCCGCCGGCGGCGGCCGCTCCCCCCGCGCGACATCCAAAAGCTCACGGGCCGCGTCGTCTCCCGGACTGAGGAATAGCACGTGCTCCAGGTGCTGCGCCGCCTGCGCCATATCGCCTTGCTTGATCAGCAAGCGCCCCAAGGCGGTCCGCGAGATCAGATTGCCCGCATCGTAGAATAGGACCGCCTCGTATTCCCGCTGTGCCGCCTCAATATCGTCGCGCTCTTCAAGAATCTGGGCCAAAATCACGCGAGTGGTCGCGTAGCTGGGGTACCTCTCAATGCCCTGACGACATACGTCCTCGGCCTCCCGCAACATCCCCTCCTCGCGAAAGGCCTCCGCCAGGAGCGCGTAGGCCAGCGGATTCGGATCACGCTGGAGCCGCTGTCGGTACTCCCTGATCCGTTCTAGATTGGTCGGCGCTGCGCTTTCCATGGGCACGAACCCCCGTGGCGCATCTAGCCTAACAGCTAGTCAGCGCGGGGTACGCGCGAGTGATCTCAGCGCTGCAGGCACTCGGCCTGAGCTGTGTCCGTCATAATCGCGCTGGCCCAATCGTCACCGTTCAGAGGACACCATAAGGAGCACATGGCCTCTTTGCGGCTGCCATGCAGCACAAGAGGGGCTGAAGCAACGAGGAACGGCAATACGAGCGCTTCCGCTGCGGCGGCATGAATTCCCCTTGTTGCTGCGATGTGGTTCGATGACGATTGCGGTTTTCGTGCGACGCCGACGCCTCTTTCGGCGCCTCTCGCCGCATGCCGGCCAGCTCTGAACACTCGCTTCTATCGTGTTAGGATTGTAGCACAACTCATACTCAATTGTAAAGGCCCCGTGGCGCCTGGGTAGTGTAAGCCTTCTTGTGTAAAAGGGTGAAAAAGGATCATGGCGCGCTACACTCCTGGTTGGCGGGAACACAAAGCGAAGGAGTGAGGCCCCATGATCAAGCCGTGGCGAGATTGCTTTAACGTAAGTGTACGCGAAACAGTGGAGTGGTTCAAGACGCTGGGCCGGAGGGTGCGATACCGCGGGCGCCGCCAGTGGAACGTGCCCTGTACCACATCAGTCGGCGCCCGCGGCTGAAGCTCGGCCCACAGGTGGCACGACGCCCGGGGTTGAGCGCTGGTGTGAGCGGCCGGCGGCTGGAACCGAAGCGGGATTGCCTGAACCGGCGCCAGATGGCGCACGAGCGCCACGGTCCACGCCAGTTGCACCGCGATCACCAGGACAGGCAGCAGGCGCTGGCGGTGCTCCAGGCGAGCCAGGAGCACCGCTGAGGCGACGGCAAACGGTGGCATGAGGAAGGCCCAGATCCGCCCGGCCTCCCCCCGCACGCTGCCACTCAGGTCCACCAGCGCCACAATCACTGCCATGATAGCCACAAGCCAACGCACACGCGGCGATGCCACACCCCGGACAACGCAGATCATCGCGGGCAGCAGTAGCGCGGGGCCCAGGAACAGCAGCAGGTCGTACAGATTGAGCGCGAGCCACGGTAGGTAGTCCCGGTGCCAGCGCGTAGTGATAATGTCCTCATGCACGTCCAGCGAAGCCGCCAATCCCGCAGGCAAGTTATAGCCCGTGGTCAGCCAGAGGATGCCGTAACACAGCAGGAAGCCGCCGAGGACCCAGGCCGCGGGTACAAGCCGCGCGAGCGGGCTGGGGCCCCGCTCTTGGTTTACGAGCGGCGGCCAGATCGGCACGAGGCAATACAAGAGCGCCGCGCCGAGGACTGCGAGGAAGCCGTAGGTCCAGAAAACGCCTCCGGCGAGGGCCAGTCCGGCCGGCAGGAGCCAATACCAGCGTCGGCGCGAGAGCCCGACTGCCAACAGGGCCAGGCTGGTCACCGTAAAGAGCGCCGCCATCTGGTCAATGTTGGGAAAGAAGAGCTGCAGGCTCGGTATCAGAGCATACAGCGCCGCAGCCAGCACTGCGCTCCGAAGATCCGCCAGCTCGCGGGCCAACAAGAACGCCGCCACGGCGCCGAGTGGTATTACCAGGAGCATCAAGTACGAGCCCAACAGCGCCGCAGCTACATCGTATCGCGTCAGTGTACTCTTCGTGTGCTCGCGCACGGTCTCGGTCAGGAACCAGAATGGCCCTCTCAGCGACACCTCCGCAAGGCCCGCGACCAAATCGCCCAGGCCGGGGGCCGCATAAACCAGCGCACGCACAGCCCGGAAGTACAGGGTCGGTCCGGGCGGGTGCGTGCGAACGCGCGGACGCGGCCCCGGCCGACGCACCTGCCGGTGATATTGACGCAAATACTCACGCGTGCTGTCGAACGAAGCGGCCTCCGAGGCATAGCCTAGAGAGATGTCGTTGGTCGAGCACAGGCCCACGGTAACCACATCATCGGGGATCAAGGAGGCGAAGCCGACCGTCGCTGCCGTTGCCCCAAGCGCAATCAGGATCAGCAGAAATGCCGCGCCGAGGCGGTCACGTGAGAGGCGCGGCAGGCAGCGCAGCCCCACGAACACGGCCAAGACGTAGGTCAACAGGCAGCCCAGGAACAGGGGCGTGACCGGCAGAGGCTCCGGGCGTCGCAGCCACTGCCACTGATCCCTGATGCCGAGCGGGAGAGCACCGGCAGCCAAAAGAACGACCGCCACAACCGAACCGGCGCAGCCGACCAGGAATGCCCCTAACGGCCACCCGATCTTGCGGCGGACCCCGGGTGCCTCAGGCGTTGTCATGGCCGGTTGACTCCGGGCGCGCGGCCCCGCGGAGGGCGGCCACCTCGCTCCTGCTCAAGCGGCGGAAAGCACCTGGCCGAAGATCGCCCAATTTCAGCGGCCCAATCTGCCGACGGGTGAGACGAATCACGGGATGCCCGACACGCTCCATGAGGCGCCTGATCTCCCGCTTGTGTCCCTCTCTCAGAGCGACATGCAGCCGCGTCCGGCCTCTCTTGCGCTGCGCGATCTCAACCCTCGCCGGCACCACTTGACCTTCGTCCAGCAAGAGGCCCCGGCGCAGTCGCGCCAGCGTCTCACGCCTCATGTCCCCGCGCACGACCACCTCGTAAATCTTCAGAACCCCAAATCGCGGATGAGTAAGCCGCTGCGCCAGCTCGCCATCGTCGGTCAGCAGAAGCAGCCCTTCGGAGTCGGCATCCAGTCGGCCGACGGGAAAGACCCGGGCGCGGAAGCGTTCGGGGACTAGATCCACCACAGTGGTCCGCCCTCGCGGGTCGCTGCAGGTGCAGATCACGCCGCGAGGCTTGTTCAGCACCAGATACGTCTTGGCTGCCGGAAGGCGAATGGCGCGGCCGTCAACGCAGATCTCGGAGACCGCGGGGTCTGCTTTGGTCCCCAACTCGGTAACGACGCGGCCGTCAACCTTCACGCGGCCGTCCAGGATAAGTTGCTCGCACGCTCGTCGGGACCCGAGCCCGGCGGCGGCGAGCACTTTTTGCAGACGAACCATAGGCGTAGGATGCGATCAGCGCCAGGAGAACCACACACCCGACCAGCAGCAGGCCGGGAGCCCTGTCGCGCACGATGGCCATGAAAGACCGACCAACCTTTTCCGCAGCCACCAGGCGGCTATGGCGCTCGGTGCCGTCGGGCATTGTCACCGCCAGGCTGCCCACCAACTGCCCGAGCTTCACCGGCGCTCCGGGGCAGTCCTCCAGCAGTCGGGGAATCGGCCGCGGCGCCTCCTTCGGCAGAACTGTGCAAATCGTCTCCTGAGCGACGGCACGAACCGTCGGCTGCTTGCCGTCCTTGACGTGAACCTGTGACTCGGTCACGCCCGCAACCACGACCGGGACGCGCTCGAAGTTCCCGAACCCCCAGTTGAGCAGGGCCCGCGCATCGGCGTAACTGTCTTCGCAATCCAGCACGACGCCCAGCAAGTGGAGCTTGTTCCGCGTAGCGCTGAAGGCCAAGCAGCGTCCCGCTTGGCGAGTGTATCCGGTCTTGACGCCGTCCGCCCCCGCGTAGTGGCCGAGCAGTCGGTTGTGGTTCGGCACCTCGCGCATCGTATCCGGCTCGGCACCAGGAATCTGAGTGCGCTTCTGGCGCGCGATCGCCGCGAAATCCGGACGCAACATACAGTAGCGAGCCAGAACGGCAAGGTCGGCGGCCGTGCTGTAGTGGTTCGGGTCGTGTAGCCCGTGCGGATTGCAGAAGTGCGTGCGGCTTAACCCTAACTGTCGCGCTCGGGCGTTCATCAGCGTGACGAAGTCCTCCACTGTGCCGCTGACGTGCTCGGCGGCAGCCGCACTTGCATCATTGGCCGATTTCATCAGGATGCCGCATAGCAAGTCACGGACTTGAACCTGCTCACCCTCCACCAGATCCAGGGAGGATTCCCCCACCTCGGATGCCCGCTTCGACACCTGGACCACATCATCCGCCGACGAGTTCTCCAGCAACAGCAGCGCAGTCATCATCTTCGTCAGGCTAGCCGGAAAGTGACGTTCGTCTGGGTGCTTGTCCCACAAGACCAGACCCGTGCCGATGTCCAGAAGGAGGCCCGCTTTGGCCGAAGGTTCCGGCGCAGGCGCCACCTTCGCCCAGCCGCCGGAACAGCACACAGCCCCACAGATGGCGGCCACAAGCCACGGGCAGAACGCTCGCACCGGCTCCTCCACCCGCGGTGCACTGTCCGCCAGCGCCTCCAGGTGCATCCGATGCTGCTCCAGCTCGTCTCCGCCGCGCAGCGAATCGAGCATCGGAAGCCCGTCGAGGTCCTTGAGACCAAACGACTGAAGGAAGTGCCGTGTGGTGCCGAACAGCAGGGGACGACCGGGCGAATCCTTCCGACCCACAACCTCAATGAGCCCTCGTTCCATCAGCGTGACGATCACGCCGCTGGAGTTCACCCCGCGGATCGCGTCTACCTCGGGCCGCGTAATCGGCTGTCGGTACGCAATAATCGCCAGGGCCTCGAGCGCCGGCGTGCTCAATCTCTCCGGCCGAGGTGCGTGCAGTCGCTCAATATAAGCCAGGTATTCCGGTCGCGTCGCCAATTGATACCCGCCGGCGACCTCCAGAACCAGCAACCCGCCCGACGCCAGGTCCGTGCGCAGGGCCTCAACCACCGTCGGGAGGTCCTCCGGCTCTATCTGCAGAGCCTCTGCCAGGTCCTGGGGGCCCACCGGCTCAGGGGAGACGAAGAGCAGACACTCCAAGGCAGCCGCCAAACGCGGCACGTCCAGGTCCGCCATCAGCGGTCCTCTCGCAACTGCACGAGAATCTCGCCGCGCGCGTGCTCCTGAAAAACGCGCAAGCGGCGACGGCGAATGAGCTCCAGCACGGCCAGGAAGGTCACGATGACAATCAGGCGGCTGATCGGGCCAGTGAGAATTTCGTGGAAGGTCAGCCCTTCGGCGGGCCCCCGACGGAGCCGATCGAGAATGTGTCGAATCTGATGGCCCACGGTCACACGCTCCCGCGGCACCTCGTGCACCGGCGGGCCCTCAGCCGCGCGAGCCAGCAACTTCTGGAACACCGCCAGGATGTCAAACACGGAGACATCCTCCAGCCGTACCGGAACGCACCGGACCTCCTCCCCCTCCTCGAAGTGGCGCACTCGCATTTGGTCCCGCAGCCGCCGAGACTCGGCCAAAATGGCGGCCGCCTCCTTGAAGGTCCGATACTGCTCCAGGCGCGCGAGCAGTTCGTCCTGCGAGGTCGCCTCCTCCAACTCCTCCTCTTCCGGCAGGGCCTCTTGCACCGGCAACAACTGCCGCGACTTGATCAACAAGAGTGTGGCGGCCGTCACCAGAAAGTCGCCCGTGACCTCAATGTTGAGCTCCTCCATCGTGTGGAGGTACTCAAGGTACTGCCGTGTGATCTCAGATACGGGTACTTCAAACACGTCCACCTCGGATCGGCGGACGAGATGCAGGAGCAAGTCGAAGGGTCCTTCGAAAATCTGAATCCGGATCTCGTGTCCGGAGAACAGCTCCGGCTGCACGTCGGGCGGAAGAGTAATAGTGCTCATAGTTGGCTTTGGCTGCTGCAGCTACACGGACTTTGAATTGGGTCCGGCAATATCGGCGGTCGTGTTTCGCGGCAGGAGAGCAACTCTGGACTGTGGACAAGAGCCCCCTTCAAACTGGCATATCGCCGGCTGGTATCTCGGCCCCCAAGGTGGGACCAACTGCCCTCCCTCAGCCCCGCAAGCCCATGAGATGCCCTATTGTACACGTTTTGCGCTACGAATCAACCCCCGACGAACCGGAAGGCCCGAGCGCGAGGTGCAGAACCTCTCGGACCCGCTCAATCGTCTCGGCAGCAATGGCCCGAGCATGTCGCTCGCCCTCCCGCAGGATATCCCATACCGTATCGGGCTCGGTCTGGTAGCGCCGGCGAACATCGCTCATCCGTTCCAGAAGCTCCAGCACCAATTCCGTGAGCAGAGCCTTGTCCTCCCGGCAGTCCCGCTCGCCCGATCGGCACTCGGCTGCAATCTGCCCGCAGCGATCGGGGGCATAGAGCTTCAGCCACGCAAAGATCGGGCAGATCTCGGGCCGCCCAGGATTTCCTACACGCAGCTTCTGGGGGTCGGTGAACATGTGCGCGATCTTGTCGGTCACAACGTCCGGCGAGTCGGAGAGGTCAATCGTGTTCCCCAGTGACTTGCTCATCTTGCGGCCGTCGGTGCCCGGCAGCAAGGGGGTGTCGCTCAGCCGCTCCACAGGCTCCACGAACACCTCACCGTACAGCTCGTTGAACCGGCGAGCGATCCTGCGGCAGATCTCAACGTGCCCAACCTGATCCTCGCCCACCGGAACAACGCCGGCGCCGTAGAGCAGGATGTCGGCGGCCTGCAGAACCGGGTAGCCGTACAGGCCGTAACTCGCGCTCTCGCCCGCCGCAAGGTGATCAATCATCTCCGCAACCGTCGGATTGCGGTAGACCCAGGTCCAGGGTGTCACCATCGAGAGCAGCAGATGCAGTTCGGCGTGCTCTTTGACGTGGGATTGAACGAATAGCGTGGAGCGTGCCGGGTCCACACCGGCGGCCAGCCAGTCCACGGCCACCTGGAAGATCAGGTCGGGCAGCTCAGCAAGCTGCCGATAGCCCGTGGTCAGCGCGTGCCAGTCGGCGATCATGAACAAACACTCGTGATCGGCCTGCAGCTTCACCCACTCGCGGATAGTGCCCTCGAAGTTCCCCAGATGGAGAGCCGACGTGGGGCGATGACCGCTAAGTACCCTGGGCCGAGACTCCACGACTGAGGTCACCTCTAAGCCTATGCCCCCGTGATGAGCCGAAACAGCAGCCTCATCGGAGTGCCGATTAGAATGCCCGCAATCGGCGTAACCAGAACAAGAATCAGAACCAAGATTCCAAAGCGAGCATTGAATTCCTCGAATCTGCGCGCGCTGTCCGCGGGTAGGAGCCCCGCAAGGACCTTCGAGCCATCCAGCGGGTAAATGGGCAGGAGATTGAAGAAGGCCAGCCCGAGGTTGAGCATCGTGATAGTTGCGACCAGTTGAGTGTACGCGCCGGCCACGTTGAACCGTAGCAACAGCCCAAAGCCCGCGGCCATCAGGATGTTGGCCAGCGGTCCCCAGGCCGAGACCATGATGGAGTCCCGCCGGGGATGGCGAAAGTTGAGGGGATTGACCATGACGGGCCGGCCCCAGCCGAGGCCCGCGACCAGGATCATCAGCGAGCCGATGATGTCGAGGTGCGCCAGCGGATTGAGCGTCACTCGGCCGTCCAGCCGGGGCGTGGGATCGCCCGCCAGCTCGGCGCGTTTGGCGTGAGCGAACTCGTGCACCGTCAGTGCCAGCACCAGCGCAATGAGCAGCGAGATTATGCGACCGGGGTCGAAGTTGCCACCCAGAATGCCATACCCCATGAGAAGCAGGCCCTTTCAGTCGGTCGCTCGGTTGGCGCCCGCGGCCTCAAGCGCCTGAATCGCCACTTGAAGCTGAGCGTCCTTGTCAGGCGCCAGGCTGTCCAGTTTTGCTGCTCGGGCAGCCGCCAAAGCCGATCCGAACGCGGGGCTGGGCGAAAAGCCTGCCGCTACCAGGTCGTCGCCGGAAATATCCGGCGAAACATCCTTCAACTCGTTCATGAACATCTCGATCTGCCGAACTGCTTCCTCCAGGCCATCTCGAACAGCTACAGCCCAGAGGTTGATGAGCATTATACAGGATAAGGACGCAAAACTTGTATATATTTTACTCTTTGGCGCATTCTCCTCCGGGAGGCACTCGGAGAGATGTTCAAAACAAGACCTGGTCTCGATGCACGGCTCGGCCAGCGCGACAGGCAATTGCAGGCGCTGGAGTAACTGCTGGTGTGCAGCCGGCGGCAATGAGCTTAACAGTACCGCCAACAGCGCAGCACGCCGCGTCAGCCCCGGCTCCCCGCACGGTGAGCCTTCGCGGCACCGCTGAACCACCAGAGGTATCAGCGCAGCGACCGCCGGGGGAAATGCGAGCTCCGGGTGGAGGGCCTTCAGCAGGCCCAACTCATTGAGGCGCTCCAGGGGCCGCGCCGGATCATCCTCGTCCAGGATCAGCAGCAGCTCGTGCTGCACACGCGGCCCGGAGAGCTGGGCCGAAACCCCCGACTTGAGCGCCTCGTGCAGCAGGGCTTCGGTCTTCTCTTCCAGCCGAAAGCCCAGCCGTTGCTCGAACCGCACGGCGCGAAACATCCTGGTCGGGTCTTCGATGAAGCTCACACTGTGAAGCACGCGGACAAGGCGCTGCGACAGGTCGTCCAGCCCGCCAAAGAAGTCCAGGACGTTGCCGAAGGCCGCGCCGTTGAGCTGCACTGCCATGGCGTTGATCGTGAAGTCGCGCCGGCAGAGATCGTCGCGTAGAGAGGAGCGCTCTACCTCCGGCAGCGCGGCAGGTGCGCCGTAGAATTCCCGGCGAGCTGAAGCCACATCAATCTCGGCGCCATCGGGCAGCGTCACGACCGCGGTACGGAAGCGCTCGTGGCTCTGCACCGTTGCTCCCAGCCGCCGCGCCAAGCCGGTCGCATAGGCAATCCCATCTCCCTCCACCAAGATGTCGAGGTCCCGACTCGCGCGCCCGAGGAGCACGTCGCGGACAATCCCACCGACCAGATACGCACTCAAGCCTAACTGGTCGGCCTCTGCCTGAGCCGCACGCAAACGAGCGAAAGTCCCTGGATCCAGAATCTCTCGGAGGCGGGCCGACACGTCTCTCGTGTCAGGCCGGGGCACTTCCGAAGAGCGCCGGGGAGCGTGCATGGCGCGGAGGATATCACTCCGGCTCACAATGCCCACCAGGCGTTCACCATGTTCCTCCCGAACCACGATCGGCACGCGCCCGATGTTCCGACGAACCATCAAGCCCTGCAGCTCCGAAAGCGTCGCCACAGGCGAGGCGGTCCGCGCCGGCATGGAGGCATAGGCCCGAACGGGCGCATGACCAAGATCGTGCCGCAGCGCCTTGTCAATATCCTTGCGGGAGACAACGCCCAGCACTGCGCCGCCTTCGGCCACGACGAGGCCCTGGTGACCGTACCGAAACATCAGTTCCTGCGCCTCGGCACAGGTCGCGTCAGGTGCCACGGTATGCACCGGATGTGACATGATGTCGCCGGCCGTGGCGACAGGCGTCACCGTGCGCTCCAGAACGGCAGTCAACCGCTGCTGGACATCCTCGGGCGAGGTCTCACGTACCACCACCGAACCGGCGCGAACGTGCCCTCCTCCCCCCAGTTCGCGCAGCGCGCCACCAACGTTCACGAGGTCCGTGCGGCTCCGGCCCACCACAACGACGTTGTCATCAAAGGCCGTGAGCGTGAAGACCGCCTGAGCCGGATCAATTTCCACCACGCGGTGCGTCAGGGCCGCTAGCTGGTCAATGTACTCGGTCATGCGTGCCTGGGCGAAGGCGATGGTGACACCGTGAACCGTAACGTACCGCAGGGAATGCAAGAACTCCTCCACGATGCTCCATTCTTCCGGAGACAGCGGCCGGTGCATGTATTGCTGGACCAGGTCCAGGTGCGCGCCCTGGCGCAGCAGGAAGGCTACCGCCTCGGCGTCCGCCGGGGTCGTGTGGTTGAAGGTCAGCGAACCTGTGTCCTCGTAGATCCCGAGAGCGAACAGCGTCGCCTGCAGGGGCGACGGCACCTGCCCCCGCTCGCGGATGCGTTCCAACAGCAGCGTGACGGTCGCTCCGCAGGGGACCACCGCTCCCTCACCGACCGGGAGGCTGTGGACATCGCGCGCATGGTGATCATACACGTGCACGGTCACGCCCGGGCGGGTCGCAAGCTCCGCAAAGTGCCCCAGACGCTCGGCGTGCTGCGTGTCCACCACCACCAACTCTGTAAGCTGTTCGAAGTCCAGTCGCGCGGGATCGTCCAGGGCCAAGGCATCCACGTGAAGCCGCAGAAACTGGCGCACATTGCGGTCGGCGCCGCCGGACAAGAAGGCGACGGCGTTAGGGTAGAGCATCTTCGCCGCGACCACTGAAGCGAGCGCGTCGAAGTCCGCGTGGACGTGGCAGGTGACGGCTTGCATCAGGAAGCCGCTTCCCGGGCTGCCTCCAACCGCGCCGGCACACGGTCGAAGCGGAGCAGGTCGGCGGCCGTCTCGCGCTCCACGATAATGTCAGCCTCGCCGTCTTGCACCAAGACGACTGCCGGCCGAGGAAACCGGTTGTAGTTGGAGGCCATCGAGTAGTTATACGCGCCCGTTGAGAATACGGCCAGAATATCGCCCGGCTCCACCGGCTGCAGGGCAATACTCTCGATGAGCGTGTCCGTTTCGCAGTGTCTGCCCGAGACCCGAACACGCTGGAGGGGCCCCAGATGCGCCTTGTTGGCCACCACAGCTTCATACTCCGCCTGATACAGAGCCGGCCGCGGGTTATCGGAGAGGCCCCCGTCCACGGCCACATACGTCCGGATGCCGGGGATATGCTTCACGACGCCAACGCGGTACAGCGTCGTGCCCGCCTCTCCGACAATGGACCTGCCCGGCTCGAGCATCAAGCGTGGCACTGGCAGCCCGTGCTTCTCGGCACCGGTCGCAACGGCGCCACAGATAACCTCGGCGAGATGGTCCAGCGATGGCGGCGTGTCCTCGTGCGTGTACTGGATCCCCAGCCCGCCCCCCAGGTTGAGCTCCGCCAGCTCCAGTCCCGTCGCCTCACGCACTTCAGCCATGAACCCCAGCATCACCTCGGCGGCACGCTCGAAGCACTCTAACGCAAAGATCTGCGACCCCACATGGCAATGCACGCCGACCAACTCCAGGTGCGGTAGCTCCATCGCCCGCTGCGCCCCCGAGAGTGCCTCGCCATCCGGCAGACCCAGCCCGAACTTGTTGTCCTCATGTCCCGTCTGGATGTACTCATGGGTGTGGGCCTTGATGCCGGGGCGAACGCGGATCATGACGCGGGCCGTCGTCCCATGACGCGCCGCACTGTCGGAGATCCGTTCCAGCTCGGGGAGACAGTCGGCGATGATGCGACCGACCCCCGAGGAGACGGCCAGATCAATCTCCTCGTCCAGCTTGTAGTTCCCGTGCATGTTGATCCGCCCCACGGGAAAGTCAACCGCCAGCGCAGTCTGCAGCTCCCCCAGCGAGCAAACATCCAGCGCCAAGCCCTCGCTCTCCACGATCTTGCATATCGCCTTGGTGAGCAGCGCCTTGCCTGAATATGCTACTTCAACGTCCGGGAAGCGGCGGTGGAAAGCTCTCAGGTAACGACGGCAGTTGTCCCGGATCAACGCTTCGTCCAAGACGTAAAGAGGCGTCCCGAAGCGGCGTGCCAGCTCGACCGTGTCGCACTCCCCGATGGTCAGGTGGCCTCGGCCGTCCACACACTGAGTACCAAAATGCAGCATCTCCGTCCTCTCCTTCCTGGAACCGCCCGAAGCGTGCCCCCCGTGACCCGCCCCATAACAAACCAGGGCCCCGGCGAACCTCGCAAGAAGCGCCTGGACCCTGATGTTCTCTGATCTGATGACTGCTACGTCACGTCGCTAAAGACTGGTCGAGGGCTTAGAGGTCGTTGGACGTGATCAGGATGCGCTTGTGCTTGGGATCGAACTTGACGGACACGTTGAGCGTTTCCGCCAGGAAGCTTACCGGCACCATGGTGCGTCCTCTCTTGATGAACGGCGCCAGCTCCAGTAGCACGTCCTGATCGTTGACCTGTACCGTTGGCTCGCCGATCTGAAGCTTGAGTTCGACCGTCTTGTTGACGGCGCGGACACGTTTCTCCTTGGGATACCAATACAGAATGCCGTCCGTCTTCTCGAAAATCTCCCGCAACGGGCCGATTCCAATCCCGTGGCGAATGAGCGCCGGCGTCCGGAGTACGAGCTCTTCCCCGTCATACAGTACGTGCATCGCAGGCACATTGAGCGGGTGCACCGTCTGCAGTGGCTCAGTAACCCGGGCCTGACCCTTCGCTCCCGGCTGCGTATCGCGGCTGGCCAGCAGCTCGTCAAGCGGCTTGGGACCGTCCGGCAGCATGGCAACCATCTGAGCGCTCGCCGTGCGCCCGGCCCTCACAGCATCCGTGGACAGCAGAACGGCAATCGGAGGCGTGACAGTGTCCGAGGCCGTCGTCAATACCGCCCTCTCAATCGGTGCCACGGGCTCGCCCACCTGCCGTGCGGCCCAGATGGTGCCTGCGTCGCGGCCCAGACGGGGCTCAGGCACAAAGGTCGGCTGGGTATCCCTCACGCCCAGCCGAACCGGCGCCCATTCCGTGGCCTGGGCTTTGGCCGTCAATACCGGCTGGGCCGCTACGGTCTTCGACGGCAATGCCGCACCTACGCGAGGGCGCGGCGTAAACTTCGGCTCGGTGGTCCGCAACCCCAGGCTTGTCTCCAGCATCCCCGCGGCTTGAGGGCGCGGCAAGGACGTGGGCGCAACCAGGGCATGCACGTCGCCTCTGTGGGCCGCCCGCTTGGAGGTCGTGAGGCCTCGCAGAGGTGCTTCCGCCGCCCTGGAGGCACCGGGCTCAGGAAGGCTTGCGACCAGCAAGGCCTGCTCGCTACCCGGGGACAGGATGGGGCCCAGCTCACGGCGAGCGCGGGCCGTCTCTTGCAGCTCAAGCGCCCGACTACCAAGCCCAACATCAATTCGAGAATTCAGGTCCACCCCCGGGCGGCTCACAACCGGAACCGGAGGACGCGCAGCGGGTGCGCGCGGAGCTCCCAGCGCCTTCACCTGCGGCGTCGGGAGCCGTTCCGCCGGCAGCGCCGCGCCCTCCTTGGTCTTGGTCGCCAAAGCCAGCGCCACGGGCTCGCCGGGACGCAGGCTCCGCACCACCGCTGCACCCGAGCCTAGCTCGCGTCGGGGCGTCGTCACAGCCTCGGTCACTGCCGTGGGCGACCGTGTCTCTCCCGGAAAAGCCGGGCGCACATAGCTGTCCATCTTGCGCGTGCGATGCCCCGTGCTCGTTGCCAACTCGAGCGACCCGGCGGCCTGAACCGCTCTCGGCGGAGCCTCGGGCACTCGCTCGCCGGACGGCACCGCGGGAGCAGGCTCCGGCTTGCTATTGTTCACGATAACCGTGATCTCAGCCGTCCCTTTGTTCTCCGAAGGATCGAATGCGGCGACCTCAATCCGATGAGGGCCGTCAGAGAGCTTTCGCGTATCTATCCGCGTCCGGTAGGGCGAGGAGTTCACCTTTCTCTCGCGAGTCTCGACAATCGCCTCGCGCAGTCTGTTGTCCACCCAGAACAGAACGCTATACACGCCGTTCTCGTCCTGCACATCCACGGCGGCCTCTATCTGGCCGCTCACCTCCGCGCCGTCCACGGGCTGGTAGAACACCACGCGGGGCGGCGTGCGGTCAATGGGCTTGGCCCGAGGACGGGCCACGCTCACCGCAACTTTGGCCGTGCCCTTGTAGCCCGCGCTGTCGAAGGCCTCCGCTCGTATCGAGTGCGCTCCATCGGGGTAGGAGGACGTATCCCATGCGAAGCTTTGACGACCGGATAGGCGCGGCGTCGAATTGACCCACGGCTGGCCCGCAGCGTCGTCAATGTAGATCTCGATCCGCACGATGGGATGTTGCGTGCGGCTCTGGTACTCCACTTCGATGGCGACTGTCCCGCTAACCGTATCGCCGGGCTGAGGCTTCAGGATCTTGACGATCGGAGCGGCCCAAAGTGGAGTGGCAACTGCGTTGAGGAGGAAACAGACGAAAACGTACAGATAAAGCGTGGCTGCGAAGAGTGGTGACCTCTTCATGCCGCGTTCCCCTCCCGTGGTCCGAGTTTTGCTGCGATTACTGCGCTCGTCATGAAACTTCAAGCATTGAGGCGTCGGTCGGACGCTCAGACACGAAACCACGCGCAACTGCTCTGCCATGCTGAGGACTTAGCCCAGTCCCTGCCCGGCCATAGCATAGCAGGGCGGCTCTCGCGCCGCCTGACGCACGTAGTCTACGCCGGGATTATAACCGACGCCAAGCAAGCAAGTCAAGCAAAGACTGCAAGAAGGCCCGTCGCCGGACCGAGCTGGGCGGATTATTGAACCGAGGGGAGGCGCCGTCCAAGTCGCGCTTAGGGGCCCAAGGATTCGGGGAGGGCATTGACCCACATTTGCAGACCGGTCTTCGCGTTGGTCGGGTCATTGGCGGGGCAGAAGTGCACCGGAGTGCCTGACGGCAGACCAAGGGCACCGATAATCATCTCGGCCGGTGCGACCTTTTGGCCTGAGTTGATTGCCACCAGCAGGGCGATCACGGCATCTGGAGAGCGCGAGGCGGCGTGGCAGAAGGGCTGCACCGACTTCAGGCGCTCCACCTCCCGACCGTCGGCCAGAAGAATACAGCCCGCAACATTCTCCAAGGCGATGTTCCACAGGTACGCCTGCCCGGGCTCGGTGCCCACTCCGTAGACATAGATGGTCAGGCCGTTCCGCAGGATAATGCGGTCCCAAGGCATGGGGCCGTCGCTGCGCCCGGGCGCAGGCGGTCCCGGCTGCGCGAAAGGCTGGAGCAACTCGATCACCCCATCGAACAGTTCCTGACGGCCCGCGCTGGCATGACCGGCGATGACCAGCCGAATTGCCCGTTCGCGGAGACCCGGCGATGACGGCGGAATCTTTTGCGCCAGGGTGTCAAGACAGGCGGCGAGCTCATCTTCACGGCTGACCGGCGTCGCCAGATCGGCGGCTCCCGAAGGGTGCCCAGGAGGCGTCTCAAGTCGCTCTAGTTCAGCACTCGTTTCTGTCGGCGACAGACGAGAGGTCTCATCGGCCCATCGTGCGGCTCCTAGCAGGAGCTCCTCACACGTTGCCTTTGCCGGCAGATTCGGCGGCGCGTCCAGTGGGGTGCTATCGTATCGAAACCTCCCGTCTTCCCACTGCAGCAGGGCGAACACTGCCTCAGGGCCCGCCTTCTCCCCGAGGGTCGCAACGACGGGCCGACCCTCCACCAGCGACAAGACACCCTCCAGCTCTCCGCGCCGCAGGTAGAGCGTGCCTGTCTTGCGCCCCGCCGCCATCAGTTGCATCAGATCGGACAGCGGCAGGTCGGACAGCGAGCCCTGTGTCGCCCCCTCCGCCCCCTGGCGCCCGTACGTGCGCCGCAAGACCGCCGCCACACGGGCGGCCAACTCATCGGCGGAAAAGGGCTTGCAAACGTAGTCATCAGCTCCGGCCTCGAAGCCCTGCACGCGCTGTTCGACTTCGTCCAAGCAAGTCAGCATGATCACCGGTATCGGGCGCTCCGGCGTGAACTCCCGCAGTGCGCGACAGAGCGCGAACCCATTCATCCGGGGCATCAGCAGGTCCACGACGGCCAGATCCGGAGGGGCATCCGCAGCCAACCGGAGGGCTTCATCACCCTCGTTGGCCTCGATGACCTCATACCCGCGCCCGCGCAGAACCAAGCCGACCATCCGGCAGATATCGCGGTCGTCGTCTACCACGAGAATGCGAGCTGACACCGAACCACACCCACTCTGGAGTTGGAGCTGCCACGCCGAATCATCCGCCCGCTCTCCTTCTTGTCGGTGATTCGCCGCCCCGACTGGAGCGCCCTACGATTTTCATTATACCCCAGATAGCCTTCATCCCCTAGCCTGCCACGCAAGAGGTTGCGTCCTTGGCCAAGGAGTTGCTGTCGGAGGGGCGCCAGGTTGCTTGCTGGGTCAATCGTCGTTGATGGTCCAACTGCCGGGAGAGAGCTCGTGCAGCCACTTGACGTGGCCGTCTACAAAAAGCGCATTGAAGCCGCCCTGGTGGCGCGCAGCAGGCTCCTGCAGGCCAAACTCCAGACCACAGCCCCAGTATGCGCCGTAGTCTACGACCCACACCGTTTCCGCGGGCAGAGGCACGTCTGCCTCCGTCACGGGACGTTCGTCATTAATCCCGTGCATTCCGTCCCACCAGTCACCCCGGCCCCAGTAAGCGATGTTGTACCCGTACGAGTACTGGTCCTGCCCTGCGGCAGGGCAGACGAAGACCGCCTGGTTGCGAACGTATGGCTCGATTGCGTCGGACCACAGGTGGACGCTGGTCCATGGCCAGAACTGGCCGCGCGTGTACGTGCCATCGTGGTCGTCGGCGTACATCTGAAGGGCCAGGCCGAGCTGATGGAGGTTCGACTGGCAGGCCGACGTCCGGGCCTTCCCCCGAGCCGAGGAGAACACAGGCAGCAAGATGGCGACCAGGACGGCGATCACCGCCAGCACAACCAGGATTTCTACTAGCGTGTAGCCCTTGCGATTCATGGACACAGACGAAGTAGGCACCAGTCTCTCGTCTCTAGGCCTTACACCTGAGCGAGACCGATGTTTCGGGCCACAACGGCGGGTGCCCTCCTCAAGGCGCGAGGCTGGCGGCGACGGCTTTCGCCGGCGCGGACCCGCCGTTCAGAAGGAACGGCGACAGGTGCGTCTCGCCGAGAGGCAGGGCCACCGCATTCAGCGAACGCCCCGACACCCGGACCACCAAGAGGGCGCCGCGCCGGTGTGCGGGCCGCGGAGCACCCGGGAAAAGGAAGTTGCCCAGGCTGAAAGCAACCAGGCCGCCATCGTACTCCACGGGCTGAAGAACGTGAGGGTGGTGGCCAACCACGATACGGGCCCCGGCGGAGCGCGCGACCCGAGCGAGCGTGCGCTGAATGCCATTGGGCGCCACTGCATTCTCGACACCCCAGTGGAATGAGACAACCACCAGGTTAGCGCGACGCCGGGCCTCACGGACAGCGCGACGCAGGGCTTCCAGGCTGCTCGGCGCCGCGCGACCGCCCTCGGTTCTCAGCATTGCGATGGTCCATCCACCGGCCGCGGGCCGGTCTTGAGCGGCGGCGGGCAGCGTAGAATCGCACACAAACGCGAGGAAGGCCACTGTCCGCGACCCGACAGTCACCGTTGTCGGGCGCATGGCCGCCTCTGCGGTTGGGCCGGCGCCGCACCACCTGACCCCGGCGCTCCGAAGGGCTGCCGCAGTGTCGCGCAAGCCTGCCGGCCCGTAGTCGAGTGTGTGATTGTTGGCCAGCGAGACAACGTCGAGGCCGGCCTGGGCAAGCTGCTCCGCCGCGCGGGGGGAAGCGCGAAACAGGAACTCCCGCCCAGCCGCCAGATCAGCGGGCGTCTTCGTCGGGGTTGGCACGGTTCGCCCGGTCAGCGGCCCCTCGAGGTTCGCGAAGGCGAGGTCGGCCGGCTGCAGCACCGGAGACACGTGTCTCAGAGCCTGGGGGGACGCGCCGTCGAGGACAACATCGCCGGCGAAGGCCAGCGTGATCGTGCGCTCCGGCGCCTCGGCTCGAGCCGGCGGCGGAGGCACCCTTGCACGCGAGGCCCATAATGTGACCGTGATTCTCTCCGGTGTCTGCTCGGTGCAAACCAGCACGCTATGGTCCGAATCGTTCTCCAAGATCAGTGGCGAACCGAGAGCCGGCTCCTGAGACACGCTGAACCCGCCGGCCAGTGCCGCATCGCGCAAAGCGCGACCAAGACTTTCAGTTCCCCCCCAGAGCGCCACACGCCCCGAGTCGTCCTCAGTCGGCGCGAAACGAGGAGTGCCCGGCCCACTGTCGGGCGGGCAAATCAACTTCTGGCCGGGTTCCAGGATCCGCCCATTGAGGTTCGCACTCAGCAGCAACAGATTGCAGCGCTGTCCCTGCGACAACTCGCTGCCAATGGCAACCACACGCCGCGCCAGAGCCTCCGGGTGGCGGAGTAGAGCCGCAGTTGTGACGGCCGGAGGGACCCGCCGAACCACGAGCTCAATATGCAGCGGCGGACCGGCACCAAGAGCCTGTTCCAGACGCCGACGCGTTGCCTCCAGGTCCAGACAGCGCCCCATGCGCTCCGGCATAATCCGCGTCTCGCCACGATGAGCGTTGCGAGGCGCTTGGTACAGTTCTCGGCTAATCGGCGCCAAGACCTCCCGGCAGGCTCGCCGCGGGATCCAGAAAGCGGGACTCACCCGCAGTCTCCCCAGCCGCGCGCGCAATAGCTCCCACGATGCGACCAGTTGACGCCCCCGCTGCGAGTCATCGAGCCGTCCCACTCGGTACGCCCGCGACACCGCGCGCCGAAGCGACCAGTGGACGCCAAACCGGCAAACCGGCACTTGCCACAGACGGCCGCCCGCCTGGAGCGTTACCGGCTCCTGCCGGTCGAAGGGCGGATGAGCGCGCACCGCCGCGAGCGCCTCAGCTTCGGTCAGGCCGCCAACATTAACGCCCGCAAGGCGAACGCCGGGGGCGATACGGCCCGCAGGTGGCTGCAGCCGGCCGGCCAGCGCGATGCCGGCCAGTAAGGCGGCCAGAAACACCCCACTGCTGAGGTTCGGCAAGCGAAACAACCGAGTCATCGGGAACAACCAACATGTCTATCGGCGCAATGTTGGCGGGCTAAAGGCGAGGCGCTACACCGAACGCCGACCGGCGCGACGTGTCGGGGGTAGACGGCCGCGCCGGTCAGGGGGAGGGGTACGGTGTCGGCGATTGGTTTTCTTCTAGCAGGAGATCCGCGTAGTCACTTGCCTGTACGGAGTCGGCGTCCCGGCGGCCACTGGCCGCTAATTGCCGGCGCGCCGGGTGCCGAATGGTCGGCGCGCACCACGCCGTGGTGCGAGAGCACCGGCTCGGCCGACGTGCGGGGGCTTGACAGCGTTACCAACGCCGCCTGCGACCGGCGAATGAATCCCGCAGAGCGAGATGATCCCGTTGTCAATGGCGCCCATGATCAGCATTGTGCCCAAGACCTTGGGACGGTCCTTGGCATTCGTCGCCTCGAGGACTTCCTGCTCAATCTGCTTGAGCTGCTCCCTCGTCTCGTCGCGGGCCTTCACGTAGGCCTCCACCTTGGACTGGATCAGCTCCCCGTCGGCTTCGGGCGTCTCCAGCGCAATGGCAAGCTCCTCGGCCTGACGCTTCAGGTCCTCCACCAAACGATGCCGTTGTCTCTTCGCTCGCAGCATCGCGCGCAGGTCCTGCTCAGTTAAGCCCGCTTGTTTGAAGAAGTCCAGACGCGCCTTGATGGCCTGCTGCCATTCGGCCCGCGCACGCTCCTGCATGGCTGCCGGGTCGTCGCACTGGTCGGTGAGGACTTCCCCCTGCGCCAGGACGGTGGGCACCCCGAAGCCCAGGAGGAGAGAAGTGGTCAAGATCGCTGCCGCCGTGAGCATTGCACGCATTGGGAAGAAACTCCTTTCCGCCGGCGACCGCACTGCGCCGGACTGTGGCGGTCATCTTTGGCTATGTAGACGAAAGTGACTGTGGAGGGTTCAACACGCCGCGTAAACCCTGTGCAAACATTCAGTCACGAACGTCGCAACACGGGGAACTCGCCACTGGCGGCAGGGCAAAGGCGCTCCGCCGTCGAAGAACGAGCCCAAGGGCAGCGGTAGGGATTGTGGGGGGCCGCAAAGCCGAAAAGGAGCCAGGGGACTAATGTTCAGAACACGATTGCTGACCGCCGCAATCTGCCTGCCGGTGATGGCGATCTTGCTCGCCTGGGGGGGCGAATACTTCCGAGGACTGCCTCTGTTCATCGGCGTCGCCGCGGTGGCGACCATTGGCGTGAACGAATTCTACCGGCAGCTCTGGCGCAAGAATGTCTACCCGGTGTGGGAGATCGGCTATGTCGGTGTCGTCGGCGTGCTGGCAATTGTGTGGTTCGTGCCCTGGCGGCTGCAGTTGCCTGCGTTGATTCTGGCCCTGTTTGCCGCCGTGGCCGGCTCGCTAATCACGCAATTCGGCATCAAAGGCGAGAGCTCCCCCATCATGAACGTGAGTGCGACCCTGTTTGGGCTCGTGTACTGTGGCGTGCTGTTCGCGTTCCTGTTGAAACTGCGGCAGGTGGACCTGGGGCAAGCCTTCCAATGGCTGCACGAGCCCGGATGGTGGAACTTCTTCCGGGCCCACACCGGGGCGCTCGTGATCACCATCGCTGCCGCCTGGATCGCCGACACTGCGGCCTTTGCTACCGGCAAGACCTTCGGCCGCCGGAAGCTGTGCCCCTATCTGTCGCCCGGCAAGACCGTCGTCGGCGCTGTCGGGGGGTGGTTCGGCGCGGTGATTGCTGGGAGCCTCTTTGCGCCACTCATGTCGGTGCCGATGGTGCACGGGCTGGTGTTGGGAGCGATCATCGGCATTGTCAGCCAGTTGGGCGACTTGGGGAAATCCGTGCTCAAGCGGGACCTCGGGATTAAGGACTTCGGCACCATCATCCCCGGGCACGGCGGCGTGCTGGACCGCTTCGATGGGCTGCTGTTCGCGATGCCCGTCGCGTGGGTCTACTTCAAGATCTTTGTCCTAGGCTAAGAGCTGTTGCCTTACCCCTGCAGAGCGCCTTCAGGTGCGATTGTCGTTGGTCGTTGAGGCTATGAAACCACCTCCACACGGCCCTCCGGCACCTTCCCTCTGAAGAGGGACAACACCACAGCGCGATGCCATGGCGCGAACCTTTGTGATCGTGAACCCAACGTCGGGCCAGCGGCGGAGCCAGTTGGTCCGGCAGGAACTGGCCGATCTACTGAATGCCGCCGGACTTGACGCTTATCTGTACGAGACGCAGGGGCCGGAGGACGCGACCGCCGCGGCCCACAAGGCGTGCGCGGAAGGCTTTGACCGGGTGGTCGTGGCCGCCGGCGACGGTACGGTACACGAGGCCATCGGCGGGCTGGTCGGCAGCGATCTGGCCCTGGGGCTCATTCCGTTGGGTACCGGAAACGTGCTCGCCAAGCAGCTCGGCCTGCCGCTGCACCCCAAAGCGGCTGTAGAGGTGCTCAAGCGCGACCACCGATGGCGGGTGGACACCGGCCGGGTTGGCGAGCGACATTTTGTGCTCATGGCCGGGTACGGCGGCGATGCGGAGATGGTGGCGCATGTGGACCCGGAACTCAAGCGCCGGTTTGGCCAAGCGGCGTTCTTCTGGACCCTAGGATGGCAGCTTCTCCGCCAGCGGCCCCGGGAGATGGTCGTGTCGGTGGACGACAGCACCTTTGAGGGCCCCCTGTGGTTTGTGGCGATCAGCAACAGCGCCCAGTATGCCCCTCAAGCAAAGATCGTACCCGACGCACGCATGGACGATGGATGGCTGGATGTGGCCCTGATACGCGGCACCAGCCGCGCCGGGCTGCTCCGCCTCGCCTTTCAGGCCTTGACAGGCGAGCGACACGTCAACAGCGCAGCAATCGAGGTCGCGCGCGGCCGCCGGATCCATATCGCGTGCGAAGAGCCGACCAGGTATCAGTTGGACGGTGATGTGCTGGAGGCGGTACGACCAGGTATCAGTTGGACGGTGATGTGCTGGAGGCGGTAACGGAGCTGGAGATTGAGATCGTTCCTCGTTCCTTGTCGCTGATCGTTCCCCCCAAAGACGAGACGAAAGACTAACGAATCGGCCCACAAGGGGGCCCAGCGCCCCCTCCGCACCGTCTGGTTAGTGTGCCACTGTCGTCGAAGCCGGCAGTGGACAGCTCCCGCACGGCTCAGGATGAGCCGTGGCACACCGGACCGCGCCCTTAGGTGCCTTCTTTACCAGCGACGGTACTGGTGGGGGTTGAAGTCGAGGGCCGGCTCCAGATAGGGGGAGGTCTCGCCGGCCTCCGGCACGCTGTCGAGCAGGAGGTCGGGCCCGCGCCGAGAAGGCAGGCCCAGGTTGGACAGGATCGTCGCCAGGGCGCGCCGAGTCTTAGTGCGCTCGCGCGCGTCGTCGAACTGATCGGGGCGCGGCAGGAACAGGATGAACTGGGCCTGGTTCAGCTCGACCACGGCAACTGTGGGCGGATCCGAGGCCCAAAGCAAGCCGTCAGCCTCGTTGAGAACTTGGTAGTCGCGGGGGACGCGCCAGTAGAAATCTGAGGGCGCCAGGCCCCGGCAGAGCGGCGGAGGAGGCTGCTCCCACACGGAGCCGAAGACGCGTGCCCGCCGCAACGTGGCAGAGAACGGCAAGTAGCCCGGCAGCCGCTCCGAGCCCAGGCAGAGGATCAGTGCGGCCCTCGTCGGCAGCGCCCAGGCACGAAGTTGCGCCGGCGTCACCGCGGCCTCCGGGTCCAGCACCAACACGGGCTTCTGCCTCCAGTCTTCGTCACCCGCACTCTCGGCTGCAATGCCGAGCGTGCCCAGCAGCTCCCGGCCCCGCGTTCCCCCGACATAGGCCCAGGGGAAACTGCCCGGCGTCGGCGCCGCATCCAGGTACGAGATCAATCGCCTCAGGAGCAGCGTGGCGACCGGATCGCGCCCATAGCGGTTGGTCAGGTCGAGTTGGCACAGAATCAGCCGCCCCTCGCCGACAAGGCACTCCACGAGCGGCGTGTACAGTTGATCAAAGCCGCAATCGAGCAGTACCGCGAACCTGCCGGCTTGCGGCTTCTCGGCAGCGAAGGAGCAGACCACACCGTTGTTGCTCCAGTGATAGAACTCATCCGGCCACCGAGCCGGATCGGGCATGGTGTACGTCGGGTACGCCTTGGTCAGGTCCGACGCGCCTCGCCAGTCGCGGAAATCCTCGTTGGACAGGCCCGCGAGCACTGGGTGGTTCGGTCGGCGAATGAAGACGTTCCGGGCGTAGGGGTCATCCCAGCGCAGGCCGCTCACTGAGCGCCCCTCCTGCTCCAGACACAGGACGCGCAGACCTCCCGCCAGAGCCTCCCGCAGATGCGCCTGCTCCAGCAGCGCCCGGGTGTTGCTGTTCAGGGACTTCCGACCGATCAGCAGTAGGTGAAACTGACGCAGATCGCTCTCCGGCCTGAGCTTGCTGACCTTCACCTTCGCGCGGCGAAGTATGGAGCGCAGCTTCCCCTCGCGGTCCAGAAGGGCCACCGACCCCCCTTGCACTTTGATCGCCTTGCGCGGCGGGAAGACCTCAAACCGGAATTCGTCCTGCCAATTCCGGTTGCGACTGGCCGCCGCCAGAGTCAGCTTGCACCGAGTCTTCTGTTTGACTTCCGGCGCGGCAAACTCGATCGGCAGCGCGCGCTGTTCGCCCGGCGGGATCCTCAGCTCGCCCCGCCCGCGTGCGATCTTGTGGCCGTCTTCGTCCCGCGCCTGCCAGCCCAGCTCCAGGTCCAGGCGCTGATAAGTGTCGTTGACGACCAGCGCCTGCTTCACCACCTTCCTGCCGGAGTAGAAGGCGTGATCCTTGGTGACGAAGCGCTGCTCCGGCCCTGAGATGTAGACCAACACCGGCATATTGGCCCGCCGCAGGGATTGTCCCAGTGGCGTGTAGCCGGCGACGGTGCTGACGGTCGTCGGCGGGTGGTCCGTTTGCAGGCCGAACTCACGCGGATCGGCCTCGGGCAACTCCAGCTCTCGCGTGGCATAGTCGAAGCACTCGCGGACCTCGACGTGCAGGCAGTACCCGGACAACCCGTAGCCGCGCCAGGAGCGCAGGTTGCGCTCGCCCCACAGTGCCTTCATCTGGCGGTAATTGGCCGAGGCGGTCCGCAGGAAGTCAATGCGCTCGGACCAGCGGTTCGTCGCCAGGACCTCCGCCTCTTCCGGCGTCACGTTGGCGTAAGCCCGGTCGCCCAGATACGCGGCCGAGTACTGCGTGGCCAAGCACTCGGAGGCGTACACAACATCCAGGCCCGTGCTCCACCGCCGTTCTCGGTACCAACTCAGAATGACGGGGAAGCCCGTCTCCACGACCAGCAACGGCTTGCGACGCTTGCGCGTCCACTTGAGCGGCCATTCCTCCCGGCTCTGCAGCGGCGTGCCGAAGTCCAGGTAAGTCATGGTCGAATACACATCGCCCAGGTCACCGCAGGCATGATGGAAGACCGGGCGCGTGCCACCGTCAACCGCCTCCAGCAGCGCCTGCCCCTCCAGAGCGACGCGCCGCCGCTGGGCGAGCGACTCGTCCTCGTAGACGTAGCTGCCGTCAATCCAATCGGGGCAAATATCGCCAGTGTAGGCAGCCAGGTTGAAGTTCTGCATCCACATCACCGCACAGGCATGGTTGCCGTAGCGCGCCACGTACTGGCGCAAACGCCGCTTGAGCCCCTCCCGCACGCCGGGACGGTCCCACGAACGCCACAAGTTCTGCACTCCCGGCGCATGTGGCAGGATGAGCATGCCCATCTCGTCCGCCACCCGATACGCCTTGTCGCGGTAGTGGCACGCCTTCCCGGTCGTCCACCGCGAGTACTCGCGCACTGCATAGACGCCCACCGAGCGAAGCTTCTCGAACCAGGCGCGGATGTTCTCCTCGTGCGCGTTGAACGAGTACAGATACAGCGGCGGAGATGACTGGCCCTTGAGGTGCGTCTTTACGCCATTGAGCGTGAAGTCCCCGCCCCGAATCGCAAACTCCCGAAAGCCGAAGGTGATCGGCTCGGCCTCGTCCAGGAGCCGGCCGTCCGCCGATTGCAGGCGCAGGCGCAGCTCATAGAGGAAGGGGTCTTCCGGCGACCACAGGCGGGCATCTCGCCAGGGCAAGACGGCCGTCAGACTGCCCCCCGAGGCACCGAGCTCAACGGGCTGCGAAGTGAAGCTGTGGATGGGCTGCTCCTGGCCTGGTTCGAGGACCTCAGCCGCAAGCTGGAGCTGCCCGACCGCCTCGCCGGGCCCGACATCGGCGACCACAACCAGCCGGGACTTCGCCACCGAAGGCCGAACGAAGATCGCCCCGACCTGCGGAGACCCGACCGGTGGCCCCAGCTCCAGCCACACGTCCTCGTCCAGACCGCGGCCCTCGGCGCCCGCTCTCAAAGCCTGCACCAGAACGGAAAGCGTGTTCTTCTCGCCGTACCGCAGCCTCGCGGTGACGTCAAAGCGTGCCGGCTCGTATTCCAGTGCTTTCCCTATCTGTTCGCCGTTGAGAAACACTGTTCCCAGGGCCCGCACAGAGTCCAGCCCCAGCGTCACGCGGCGGCGCGGCGTGCTGCGGCCCCATTCGTTCGGCGGCGTGAACTCCCGCTCGTACCAGGCAAACATGAACTCCCCCACCGGCCGTCCCTGCCACTTGTCCTTGGTGGAGCGAAACAGGGCATCGCGCACCTCATAGTCGCGTACGCCCCAGGAGCCCGGTACGCGGAAATAGCCCCAGCCGGTGCGCGGCGGCTCACTGGTCGGCGCCTCGAGCGGCTGAAACCGCCAGAAACCGTTGAGCGAGATGCGCTCGCGGGTCGCGGTGCGGCGCCGAGGGGCGTCGGCGAGAGCCCAGTTAACCTCCGACGGCAGTGCCGCCTGCGCCGCCGGAACAGGGGGAGGGGGCGCGGGCCGCGGCGGGATAGGCCAGCACCTCTCGCCCTGGTTGCCACGCGCGTACGCACCCGCGATCTCGTCCGCCGGCAGCGGCTCAGACCAGATGTAGAGCTCATCGAGCGTTCCGTCCACAGAGTTGGCGCCGCCGGGCGTGCAGCCGACGGCCACCGAAGCCAGGCCCGCGTGAGACGACGGGATCTTCCCTTCCCCCCCGAGCTTCCCGTCCACGTAAATGCACCGCCGTCCGGCTTTCAGGTCCCACGTGATTGCCACTTGATGCCACTGGCCAGGCTGCCAGTCGGCGATAGATGCAGTGCAGCCGTAGTCGAAGTACCCGTCGGACTTGGTGATCGCAAAGGTCAGATAGCTCTGGTCGGTATACTTGTAGAATAGGCCCCATCCCTGAACCCCGAAGATCGTGGCGTATTTGTTGGTGTCGGCCCCCGACCAATTCGGTCGTATCCAGGCGACAAGCGTGCCTGCCTCTTCCGAGAAGTTCCCCCGGGCGGGGTAATAGAGGCCGGCGTGCTTCAGAGACACGCCCCGGCCGCGCCGACCGGAGGTGAAATCGGTCCCGTGCAGGTGCAGCAGCACATCGCTGCCTCCGCCCAGGGCGGCCATCCCGACGCCCACGCTGTAGGCTGCCTGCGTGGTGTCTTCGAAGCCGGCGTACAGCAGCAGACGGGGTGCGCCCGCAACCGGCAGGGCGGTCAGCGCGGCCACGGCTGAAGCGACTAGGCAAGAGATCCGGCGCGAAGTTCGCATGTCGTCCTTGTCCCGACATCCAGCGTTGAGCTGGTGTTTCTTCAGCGGCCCTGCTCGCGCCTTTGACAGATTGGAGGATCTGCCGTTTCGACAGAGGGTGGAAGTGTGATTCTTGTCACGTCAGCGCCGGTTGTCTTCGGGGAGTGGAAGCTCGGGCGCGAGCGCAGCGGGCGACTCGCCGCTGGGCTGGGACGTGGTGGAGAAACGCCCCGGCCTGCCGATGAGCTGGCCGGTCTTCTCGTACACGCGCATGGCGGCGGCCACGACCTCGGGATCGAACTGTGAGCCGGCGTTAGCCTGAAGCTCCGCCAGGGCCTCATCCTCCGCTCGAACGTTCCCGTAAGTGCGTCCGAAGATGATCGCGTCGGCCGCATCGGCGAGACAGATAATCCGAGAGCCCAGGGGAATCTCCTCTCCTGCAAGCCCGTCCGGGTAGCCGCCGCCGTCGAACCGTTCGTGGTGATGCCGAATGATCCGAGCCACGCCCTCAAGCTGCGGGATGCTGGCGAGCAGTGCGGCCCCATTCTCGGAGTGGGCGCGGAGCTGCTCCAGATCGGCCGCGCTCAGCGTGTGCCGGCTCTCCAGAATGCGGTCGGGGACTCCGATCTTGCCCACGTCGTGCAGCAGCGCGGCCAGGCGGATGCTGGTGCGCCGGCGCTCGGTCAGGCCCAGCTCCCGGCCGATCGCCATTGCGGTCACTGACACACGCTGCGAGTGCCCGTGTGCTTGGTGGCTCTTGGCATCCAGGGCCGCCGACAGAGCTGTTATCGCGCCGAACAGCGTGTGCTCGTAGAGCTGAACGTTGCGAAGCGCATCGCCCATCAGGTCCGCCAGCGTTCGCAGAACCGCCATCGTCAACGCCGAAAAGGGCGGCCCGACAGTGCGCGCCACTACCAGGCAGCCGGCGGTTTCGCCCTGCACGTGCAGCGGCAGAGCAACCGCGCGCAGCGTTCCCTGCTCCGACTGATCGGCCAAATCCGGTGGCGCCGCCCCTCCCGAGGCGACAGCGCGTCCCGTCGCGACTGCCGCCTGGGCGCAGGCCAGAGTCGGCGGCCTCTCCTCAGCCCTCTCGTGCCGAGGGACACTGGCTTCCAGAGTCAGCCCATCCTCTTCGGCGCCGAGGTACACGTCCACTCGGTCGTAGCCGAAGGCCTCCTGGGTCGAGGCAGCGATGCTCTGCAGAAGTTCATGCAGCCGAAGTGAAGACTGCAGTTTCCGCGTCACGCTGGCCAAGAGCTCCAGTTGCAGGGCCTTTTCCCGATGGGCCCGCGTCTCCTTCATGAGCTGCGCCGACATCAGAGCGAAGAACACGCACAGAGTCACAAAGGTGCCCAGCCGCAAGTAGGAGGCTGTGGGCACCACGATGTCGAGCCCCTCAGCGAGGCATACAAACGAGTACAGCACTGCAGCCAGGACGGCAGCACCGACAGCGTCCCGGAATCGCAAGCGCACACAGGCCTGCAGTACCGGCAAGTAATAGAGGGGGTAGTACTGGCTGCTCAAGCCGCCGGTGGTCATCACGATCACGGTGACGATGACCACGTCCATGGCGGTCACGGCAAGCTCCAGGCGGCCCGTAATCTTCGAGACCACCGCGGGAACGCAGGTTGCCGCCACATAAACTAACGCGACCAGAACGAGGTACAGCGACGTCCAGTCGTGCTTGGTCAGTGCGTCGGACAGGATCAGGAGCAGAATGACGCCGAAAACGCTGCCCCGCGCGGCTAGGATCAGCATCTCCGCACGGCTATGCGCCTCGGCGCGGGTTCTTGCGTCGTCTCGGTTGTGTGGCGCTGGAATCAGGGCAAGCCCCCCGTGACACAAGGCGAGACGGCCATCCGTATGCTGCTGCAGCCTTGCAGTTCACATCTCTCGGCTGATTCTATACCTCGGCTCGTTACACTTTTAACTACGAATCCCCAACAAGTTGCAACCTCTGCTGCGCCGGCCCGGTCACTCCGGGCTGGAGAGCAATCCTGTGGACCGCAGAATCGCCGCGATCTTGTCCGCATCCCCATCGGTAAGCCGTTTCGCCGGAAAGCGGCAGCGCCGCGAGCAGAGCCCCAGCAATTCCAGCGCCAGTTTCAGGCCGCCAATAGTGTTCCCAACGCTGACCGGCCCCCGGCCTGACGTTCCCACCGTGAAGAAGACCTGGAACAGCTCGTTGATACGGCCCTGCAGTTCCCAGGACGCTTCACGGTCGCCGACCGCCGCGGCTGCGTAGGCGTCGGCGCACAGCCGCGGGGCCAGGTTCGCCAATCCCACCACGCCGCCATGGCACCCTTGCAGGACGGAGCTCGTTAGCAGGCGCTCGTCGCCCTGAAACAGTGCGAAGTCATCCCGCCCCTCCAGACCGCGGATCAGCTCGAGCATAAGCTGAAATGATCCACTGGTGTCCTTCAGGCCGATGATCTTGGGGTGGTCCGCCAGCCGCAGGAGCTGCTCGAGAGTGAGCTCGTGCCGGGTGCGCAGCGGCATGTTGTATAGAAACAGCGGAATCGGAGAGCGCTCCGCGAGCGCATAGTAGAAGTCGAGCACCTCGCCGTGGTCATAGCCGAAGTAGAAGGGCGGCGTGCAGACGATCGCGTCCGCAGGGAAATCGGCGACCATCTCAATATTCTGGAGCACTTCGGCAAAGCCGGGCGCGGAAACGCCGACCAGGCGAGGGAGTGAATCGCTCGTGGCGTCAAACATGATCTCGCACACGCGCCGGCGCTCGGCCGGGAGCAGCGATACCGCCTCGGCAGAGGAGCCGAGCAAGAACAATCCGCCCACGCCGCCCGCAATCAGATACTCGGCCAGGCGACGCAGGCCCCGCTCGTCAATCTCGCCGTCGCCGTCCAACGGCGTCACGACCGGCGGCACAATTCCGCGTAGATCGGAAGCGCGAAGCATCGCTACCACCCTTTCCGCCGAAGTCACCGGACCGCCGGCCAAAACCCCCGTGCCTCAGGCTTGCAGCTTCGTCTGCGCCATCCGAACAGAAACCGGTCGGTCGCGACCCCAGTACCGCCCGGATAGCGTCACCACGCCGTCCAGCCGCCGTCCACCAGGATGTTCTGGCCCGTGATCCAGTCGCTGGCATGTGACGCGAGCAGCACGGCGGCGCCCTTCAAGTCGGTCTCGGTTCCCATGCGGCCCAGCGGCGTGCGCTGCACATAGCGTTCGACGAAGTTCGGATCCTGGTCGCGGAAAATGCCGCCGGGGCTGATACAGTTCACGCAGATGTTGAATTCGCCCAGGCTCGTGGCCAGATGCCGGGTCATCTGCACCAGCGCCCCCTTGGCAGCCGCGTAGTTGATCGAAGCCCGCTTAAAGCCCGGACTCGCCTCGTAGATCCACTTCACCCCGCCGACCACGCCGTAGATCGAGCCCACCAGAATGATCTTGCCCCACCGGCGCGGGATCATGTGCCGAGCGGCGGCCTGCGAGACGAGTAGCGATCCCACGGCATTGACCTCGAAGCTGGCTCTGAACTCAGTCACATCGGTTTCCGGGAACCAGGAGTTGACGACGGCCCCGCCTGCGTCGTTGATCACGATATCCGGTGGACCCAGCTCTCGGGCGACCCGCTCGACCATCGCGTTGACCTGGTCCTCCTGCGTCACATCGCAGCCCAAGCCCAGCGTCCGCGTGCCGATCTCGGCCAGCTCGGCCGCCACTGCCTCACACAGCTCACCGCGCCGCGAGCAGATCGCCACATCACAGCCGACCTCGCACAGCGCCTCCGCCATGTGCTTGCCGATGTTGGTCCCGCCGCCGGTCACGATGGCAACCTTCCCGCTGAGGTCGAACAGCTCCTGAACGGTCATCGCCCGATCTCCTCCACTTTCACGGCCCGGCTCTCTACCATAGACCTATAGCACGCCAGCGCGACCAGCAGCGACGCCTTCCCGTCCTCGCCCGTGACGCGCGGCTCGGCCTCGCCGCGGACCGCCGCGATGAAGTTACGCGCCTGCGCCAGGTAGAAGTCGTCGCGCTCACACACGTAGCTGCGCGCCTCATACGTCTTCGTGGCGTGGCGATACAGGGTGGCTGTCGTCGTATCGTAGTCCCAGATGACGGAGCCCTCGCTGCCCACGAGCTCGAAGATACCGCGCCGATCGCGCCGAAAGTGATTATACATCGCCGAGGCCAGGGCGCCCGTCTCGAACCGGTAGCAAACAGTAGCGGCGTCCTCGACGGCCGCCTCCACTTCCAACTCCGAGATGCGCGTCCCAAAGGCGCTGACCTCGACGATCGGCCCCACGAACCACTCGAACAGGTCTATCTGGTGGCTGGCGTCCCAGATCGCCCCGCCGCCGGTCAGTCTCCTTTGCCAGTACGTGCCACGGTAGTCCGGCCGCGCCTGGGCTACATCGTAGCCGCCGATGTAGCTGGCCGCCCGCACCTCTCCCAGGGCTCCCTCCTGAATCCAGCGCTCGATGTCCTGCGTGTTCGGATGGTGCCGCAGCACGTAGCCGACCTGCAGCACGAGGCCTCTTTGTCTGGTGCCGGCGATCAGCGCGTCCACACCCTCCAGTGTCGTGGACAAGGGCTTCTCCACGAACACGTGGCATCCCGCCTCAGCCGCCGCCTGAGCGTAGCCGATATGCTGGTTGCTGGGCGTGCAGACGAACACGGCATCGAACGCTCCCAGATCGGCCTGCTCGAAGCTCTCGTACTCCTCGCGCAGGTCGTAGGTCTCCCGCAGCAGGGCCCGCTTCTCGGGGCGGGGCTCGACAGGCACGGGCTCCACGCCCGGCACCTGCTGCAGAACCCGCAGGTGGCGCTCCCCGATGGAGCCGCACCCGACAACCAACACGCGAATCATTGCGCCTCACCCGAAGGGGCTGCCAGAAGCCGCCAAGTGTTCTCCGCGAAGGCGAAGAAGTTGCAGAAGTTCGCGCTGCAGCCTTCCACGCCCAGTGCAACCTGTCCTCGCGGGAGCGGCTCGGGGTCTTCGAACTGCAGGGCCGCCTCCCCCTGTAGGTACAGGGCGATCACGCGCCCGGTGCGCACCACGTCCACATCAAAGGCACGTGGGGAGTTGCAGTGGCTGCCCATCGTAATCGTAAATTCAGCCCGATCGTCCTCCGCCACAAGCTGCCCCCGGCGGTACAAGCGTGTGTAGCGGCCGCCCTCGGCGCCGATGACGAACCGGTACCCCGAATCCCGCTCCGGCTCGTGTCCGCACACGATCACGTCCACGTCGTGATAGGGGAAGTGCCGGTGCGCGCCGTCCTCGTAGCCCACCGTGTACTCGCTAACCTGGAACCGCACGGCGAAGTCGGGCCACAGGGCCTGCTGGTTCCACGACAGCGCCAGCGGATCGCCCCGGGCGCTGATCCAGTGATCCCACGCGATGCAAGCCATGCCCGAGTGCTCGATCCATTGCCCGGCCGTCGGACGCCAATCAGGGGCCGCCCGCTCGAAGTCGTACGCCAGGGCGCGCGTGTTGCCGACTTCGAGGTTATCCAGCTCCACCAGGCCACCCGCCGCCAGCACACCGGCCTCGGCCGAGGGCAGCGGATTCGGGTCGCGCCAGACCAAAAGTATCTCGCCCCAGCGTGCCACAAGATAAGGCCCATCCCGACCAAAGGACAGGCGCTGAGGGAATTTCAGCGACGGCAACTCACGGGAGGCGACACACTCGCCCTGCCGCAAGAGCTCGATCCGCGCTGCGCCGTCAGCCGAGAGGCCCAGGGCGTAGCCCGTCTCGGGCCCCGGCGACCGCGGCGCGAGGGCTAACAGTATGCGCGCGCCAGGCTCCAGTGACAGCACATCGGCGGCGATAAATGAATCACCCGGAGCAGGATCGCGATACCAGAAGCCCGCAGGCCGGTCGGAAGTAGCGTGCAGCGCCAGAATAGCCTCCTCGCCCCGCGTCGAGCGGATTGCGGACCCGACCGGCTGCCACAGGTCGCCGATCACGTGGAGCAAGTACTTGGCGCGGGAGCCGGGAATCTGCTGATCGGTTCCGTCGGCCAGACAGATACTAACCGTCCGAGATTTCACAGGCGCGCGGGCTTCGAAGCGCCCAAAGGTAGCCGAGCCGAAGGCGAAGACGCCGCACTCACCGTGGCAGGGCTCATCCGCATAGACGAGCCCTGCGTCGCTTCCGTTGACGGAACAGGACAGCCGCCGCCCCTCAACGCGGGCCGCCAGTCGGATGGCCTCGGTCCCGCGGGCCAAGTCACCTCCGACCAGAGTGCTCTTGCCGTCGCCGGTAACTCGCTCGAGGGCCCAGCTTGCTTCCTCCCCGGAACGGCACGCGCTGAGCAGGTACCCCGTCCTGCCTGACCAGCCGAAGAACAGTCCGGCCGGTCGCTTGTCGGGCGTCACTTCGGCGCAGAACTCCCCCTCGCCCCAGGCGGCTCCCGGCACCGTAAGATCGGCCCGCGTCAACTTGCCGCCGGCCCCGTACGGGCGCCACGAAGCCGGGCCTTTCCCGCTCGGGACGCCGCCAAACAGGCGCAGCGGCTGCACGCTGACGTCGTCGAACCGCGCGACACCCGGGCCCCGCGAGCA
>JALGUG010000086.1 GCA_029820995.1 Candidatus Zipacnadia bacterium | reverse complement strand
CAGCACCGCCAGCCCGGCGACATGGCACACGGACAGCAGGATGATCACGTCCGACCGCGGATAGCCCAGGATCGTCAGGACCCAGATCGGCGGCAGGAGAATCGCCGAGTACAGTGCCAACCGGCGGAACAGCCGGAAGACATTGACCGTGGCCTCGGGCCCCAAATGCACGACACGAAACCGGGGATCCCGCGGGGCCAGGAGCTGTCGCAGCACGGCCACCAACGCCACGTACGCCGCCCAGGTCCCCAGGAACGCGAAAGCCGCCAGGGTCCAGTCGCCCGGCAGGCCGGCCAACTGCAAACACAGCACCAGGGCTGCTGCCAGCAAGACCGCCCGCAGCACGGGCGTCAGCAGCTCTTGCGCGCGCGTCGCCCGCTCATGAGGCGTCGGGTGTGTCGTCATTCAACTGCCTCTCGGCCACCTTGTGAACCCACCGGGGCAACTGTGTCCACAGAAAGGTCAGCGCGGCCAACACGATCACAATCCCGGTGATCCGTAGCGCCCAGCCGCCGGCGCCGTGGAGCCGTCCCTCTGCGCGGTAGCGCTCGGCCATCGCCGATGGTAGCTCTCCCAGGCGGGCCAACTCCGGTCCCAGAGACGTGATCGTGGTCCAGGACAGTCGGCCGGGAACCCGCGCCTGCAGGCCCCGGCTGCGCGCTGATACTATCGCCTCGCTCAGCTCCTCCGAATAGCGCGAAGCCTCGACATACGCCTGCGTAGCGACGTCGGCCTGCTTGTTGTAGATTTCCAGCAGCTCCTGCACCATGCTCAGCCGCTGGGCCAAGTTCTGCGCCGCGTCTTGGACTACCCGCCGCAGCGCCGGGTCCAGCTCCGTGCCCAACGACTTCGCCAGTGAAGCCGCCAGCTTGCTGTCCTGTTCCACCTGCGGCAGCTTGGCCACCAGCCTGACCCGCGCGCCGAAGATCTCGTCAATGCTTTTCTGCAAATCATCACTGGTCTGCTTGAGTGCGCTCCAGCGTTCGCCGGCGCCGATGCTGGGGATCTTCCCGCTTCGAATCGCCGGCGGCACCTCGCGCCGATCGCCGATGATCTTGTCCTGAACCGACCGCAGCCTCTGCAACTCCAGCTTCGCGCCGGCTAGCTCTTCGCGCAGCGAGCCCAGTTCAACCAGCGAGCTCTGCGCCACCTGGTTGACCAGCGCCGCGCGCTGTGACGCGCTGCGAGGCAGCGAGGGCTTCTTCTGAAGCCGCTGCAGCGAGGAGGAGATGCCCTCCTGGCGCCGCGCCGCGGCCCTCGCCCGGCGTGCGCCCTCAGGTTCCCGCTCGACCGCCTTCTGTTCCGTCGCCGACGGCTCCACCGCCACCACTGGTTCGGGCTGCTCCTCCGGAGGCAGCTCCTCCCCGCCGGGTTCGCCGGCTTTCGCTTCTTCCGCAGGCGCTGGCGCCTCGGCCCCGCCCGCAACGGGCTCGGCTTCGGCCTCCTTCGGGCCGGGCGCCTCTATGCCGGCGGGTCCCTCGCCGGCTCCCTCCGCAGCCGGCTGCTTAGCCTCTTCCGGCTTGGCGGCTTCGGCGGGTTGAGCCGTTTCCGGCGGCCCTTCAGCTTCTTCAGTGCCGGACGGTTCAGCGGGACCGGCAGGCCCTTTTGGCTCTTCAGCCTTCGCAGCCTCGACCGATGGTGCCGGGTTCCCCGTCGCGGGCGGCGTCTCCTGGGCCCCCGAGGGACGCTGAGCCAGCACAACCACAAAGGCCCCGATCGCGCAGACCGCCGCCGCTCTCACAGCCCAACTCGCCCGCGACTGTCGTGGCCCACAATCACTTCTCATTGCTCCGCACCTATCTCTGCACAACCGCGCTTCACCCCATCAGGGATGTCGCTCTGGCAGACACGTCGCTCCTTGTACGCTCTCCCGCCCAGCGCCACAGGGCGTTCTTGCTCACGCCTTCTGCTTCCCAGCCCTCGCCTCCAGCTTCCGGAGCACCTGCTTGAACTCGCGCGGTATCTCGGCGTCCCTGGCCCCCTTGGGGATTTCCACTCGCCGCAGGCATTCCAGGGCCTTCTCGTGATCCCCCTCGGCCTCGCATATCAGCCCCAGGTAACCAACGGCAAATCCCCCGGCCCCAGCGTCGGTCAGCTTCTCGCAGAGCTTCCGGGCCTCCGCATAGTCGCCCTTCTTGTACAGCAGGTAGGCCTTGGTGTCCTGATAGCCCAGATTATCCGGCACTGCCTGTATCGCGTGCTCGAGCTGCTTGAGCGCCCAGTCGTAGTCCCCGCCAAACAGCGCGATTTGCCACGCGATGTCGTTGCAGGTGCAAGCAGTCATGGGCTTCCGGGAGGCTGCTTGCGCCAGGTACTGGTCGGCCAGGTCCGGCTTCCTCGCAGCCGCCGCGCAAAGGGCGGCATTGCCCAGCATTTCAGCGCCGGACATCTCCATCATCTGCGGGTGCTGAAGAGAGAGCTGCGCCGCCTCCAGCGCTTCCTCGCCACGGCCGGCGTGACGCAGAGCGACGCTCATCTCCCACAAGGCCATGGAGTAGCCCCCAATGCGGTCCCGGACATACGGGTAGATCAGGCAGGCAACTTGCGGCGCCCGCGCCGGCGCATGAGGCTTGTGCTCCGCCACTTCCCCGGCAAACTCTCGTAGCGTCGAATCTGTGACCTTCGACCAGTCGCCGGCCGCCTTTCCGGCCAGCACTTGGCCCAGCAGCTTACGCGCCTCCGTGGCATCGGGCTCGATCTCCGCGTACTCTGCCGTGATCGCGTGCATCCCCAGCCGATAGGGATCGTACGGCGTGAGGTAAAAGCCGATCTTGGCCGCCGACCACGCGCCATACCGATCGTCTCGGTCCAGGCGACCCAAGCACAGCACGCTCCACGCCCTTGCATACAGCGGCCAGCGCTTCAATACCTTTTGCAGGTGCTCCTGCGCCTCACCCGGATGCGGCAGCCGGTCCCGGTCCTTTTCCCGCCACTCGGGCCGCCCTTTCACCGCGCACAGGTAGCGATTCGCGGCCCAATACACCTGGAGGTGCGCCCGGCCCGTCTCCTGATACTTGAGCGACTTCTTCGCCGCCTCATAACCCGCTCGGTAGTGCTCCCAGCGTTCCTCGCTGCTTAGGATCACTTGGCTGTTGAGCGCGAGGTGCGCGTCTGCCAGCGCATGGTAGGCCGCGGCCTTCTCCTTGTCCGTCTGGGCCAGCTTGACGGCCTTCCGCGCTTCCCGCATCGCCGTGAAGCCGTCGAATACGTCGTGTGCGACCAGCGACCGCTGCACGCAGGCGTACGTGGACTCGTGACCGCCCAGCCGCTCCAGTTCGCGCATCGCCGCTTCCGCCTCTTGCTCCAGGTCCAGAACCCGACACATCACCGCCAGCGCCTGCCACGCCTCCGCATCCCGTGGCGCCGCCTTCGTCCACTGCTCGGCCACCGTTCTCGCGTCTTGCGGCCTCCCGAGAGCCCACAGGTGCTCGTACAGGGCCGACGCAGCCGCTCCGTTGGTCCGATCTACGTCGAAGGTCGCCCGCAGTGCCGTCACACGCTTCTCTGCCGGCTCCCGCCAATCGGTGTGCTTCCGGACAAACTCCTCGTACTCCGCCTTTGCCTCCGCCAGCGTCAGCGGCTCGGGCAACTCCGCCCGGGCCTGGTGTGCCTCCCTGATATAGGTCGCTTGCCTCTGAGTGCGGGCCACCCGAACCCGGTGCTTCGCCAAATACACGAATCCGACCACCGCAAGCACGAACAGAACAAGCATCACGGCAACGGCCAAGCGAACCTTAACCCAGATGTCGCGCATCTTCCATCCCCCCGAATGCCGGCGCCAACTCCTGGATAGCAGCTCCCCTCATCACAATCCGTCTTCGCCCCCGGGAGCGAAGTTCCTATCAATCAGCAATGCGAATCGGGTAGACCCCATACTTCTCGCGGCCCTCCTTCATGGCCAGCAGGTTCTCCCGGGTCGTCCCCACCGCCAGCGAGTGGCTGGCGCCGTAGATGAAGCCGCCACCCGGCGCGCCCCAGCGGATCGCGTACTTTGCGTCGTTGAGCACGTCCTCCGGCGTGCCCAGGATCAAGTGCTCGTTCCAGATCCCGCCCCAGAGCGTCAACTGCTCCCCATACTCCTCCTTGAGCCGCTTCATGTCCATGCCCGCGCTGGCCTGAATCCCTTCGTAGCCGTCGTAGCCGGCCTCGACCAAGTACGGCAGGGCCTCCCAGATGCACCCGCAGCAGTGCTTGATGCAGTACATCCCGTGGTCGTGGACCGCCCGCACATACTCCCTAATCCACGGAGCCATGTGCTCGGCGAACACCTTGGGGCTGGCCAGGAGCGCCGTGGAGCTGCCGTAATCGGCGCAAGGCATGATGCTGTCCAACCCCAGCTCGGCATAGTACGGCACCATGGCGATGACGCGCTTGGCGTTGAGTTCCGTCAGCTTCGCGTGCAGCTCCGGGTACAGCGCCAGGTTCGTGTATCGCTCATCGTCGGTGCGCCCAAAGCACGGAAAGCCGATATCGCCCACGCACATGTTGATGAAGTGCGTCGGCTTCATCTTCTCGATGACGTACCTCGCCACGTCCCACGTCGTCTCATCGGGCCGCGGAACGCCCTCGCGATCAATTCGGTCAATCTGCTCCTGGAGGCTCTCCACGGTCGGCGGCTCCGGCGGCGGGGTCACGACCTTGAACAGGCACAGATCGTGCGTCGTCGCCGAGATCCGGTACAGGTTGCCCGCGCCGTCACGGTACGTCTCCTGGTCCACCTGTTCCAGCGGCCGCGGCGGCGATCCCTCGGGGTACATGCCGCCTACCGTGATGATGTCAAACCCCAGCGCTTCCGTCAGATCAATGATGTCCCGCTTGTAGCACTCAACCAGCTCCTCGCGCCGGTCCTCCCACTGCGCTTGTGTCTCCCGGAACTTCGCATGCACCAGCGTCCGGCGGCCCAGCATGTGCTCGTACGCCACATAGTCAATCGAGTGCTCGCCCCAGGGCACAAGGTCCGGCTCCTCGTGCCTCAAGGTCTTGATCACGCGTTCCCGGGGTAGCATTGCCGCTTGAACCTCATCTCACCAGACATGCCCGGCAGATTCTCGTCTCCTCACACCGACTCCTGCCCAACGGTCCGCCAAAGAAGGGAGCGCCGAGCCCACCCGCGAAGCACCTCCTACGCCGTTATCATCCTGCTATCAGGGGGCAAGCCATGAAGTTCCGCTGTGCGTTTCTCGGGTGTGGGCCGCGTGCCCGCGGTCATGCCGCGGCCTATGAGCACATCACACGCGGCGAGCGAGCCGCCATCTGCGACCTCAACGAAGAGCGCTTGCAGACCTTCGGAGACGAGTTCCAGGTCCAAAACCGCTACACCGATCTGGCCGAGATGCTCCGCCAGGAGAAGCCGGACGTGGTGCACCTCGTCACTCCGCCGACCCTGCGCGTCGAGCTGATGACCCAGTTGGCCGAGGCCGGCGTCCGGGGCGTGATCGTCGAAAAGCCGATTTGCATCGGCGCCCATGATTACAAGGCCCTGCGCGCCCTGGAGCAGAGCGCCCAGACCAAGTTCGCCGTCAACCACCAGTTGCGCCATCACCCCAAGATCCTCGAGTTCCTGGCCGATGTCGCGGCCGGCAAGATCGGCGAGGTCCGGTTCCTGGACGCCTCGAGCCTCTTGCCCATGGCCGGGCAGGGCGTCCACGTGTTGGATTTGATGTTCGCCTTTAACGGCTACGCCCAGCCGCAGACGGTCTTCGGCGCCTCTTCCGGTTACGACGATATCAACGGCACCCATCCCAGCCCGCGTACGGCCGAATCGCTGATCACCTTCGACAACGGCGTCCGAGCCGCGCTGCAGGCCGGCGAGGGCGCGCCCCAGTTCGAGCCGGGGCCCGTGCACATGCATAAGCGCATCGCCGTGTACGGCACCCACGGCTTCCTACACTGGCGCATGAACGCCTGGGAGAAGTCCCTGCCCGACGGAACGGTCGAGCAAGGTAAGAAGGAATACCGCGAAGAGGATGTGCTGGGGCAGGCCGGGCTGACGAACGCAATGTTCGATTGGCTCGAGGATGACGCCAAGGTGCATCCCAATAACCTGGCAACCTCGCTCGACGAATGGCTGGTGATTCTGGCCGGCTACCTGAGCACTGTCGAAGCCCGTCCGGTGGACCTGCCCTTCGACCCGCCGGACGATCTGCTCGACCAGTTCAAGCGCTTCGTCGGCGCCCAATAGGCGAGCCCCTGCTCGTCAGGCCCTGCGTGCCGCTCGTATCCCCTGCACAACCGCCTTCAGGCGCGATGCCTTGGCCTGTACGACCGCCTCCAGGAGCCCCCCAACGGCCCACGCGCTCAACATGGAGGGCCCGAATGCCGCACGCGCCTGCGTTGGAGGGGCCGTGATGGGGCAGGGGCCCCATCCGGCCCGCCCGTCGTTCTCGGTCTATGCGACCGCCGTTGGTCGTTGAGGTTACGAAACCACCTCTACCGCTTCTTTCGATTCAACTTCAAGTTGTCCAGATAGAACACCGCAGGACCGGTAGCATTGCTCACAAACCCGAGCCATTCCAGGCGCTTGAACCTCGGATCGCACGGGAGCTTTTCCAGTCGCTTCGGTTCCCGGCCCGGCACTGTAACGGTCAGCTCGTAGGTCCCGTTCGCGTGCTTGCCCAGGCCGCACACGATCTCGAAGTGGACCCACTGGTTGGCCGGGAGGCTCATCACCGTCTGCTCGCGAGCTGTAAGCCGCCCGTCCGCGTCAATGCCCATGCTCGGGCCGACGATGTACGGCTGACTGGCGTCCCGCCACTCGATCCAGATGAGCGCGCCGGGCTCGAACCGCAGGTCGAAGCTCTCCCGCACCAGCCCGTCGGTCAAGTGCGGCGAGTAGTACAGGTGCGGATTCCAGGGCTGGTCCAGGCCCGCGGCATCCGTGAACTTCAGGCTGTGTTTGCCCGTAGCAGCCACTTCGTCCGTGACGCGGATCGTCGCTTCCGCCGTCTCGCCGTGCGTCCGGGCCAGGTCCGCCGTCGCACCGACCGCGTCGCGCTCAAACCCGTCGTCAATCAGCACCGGCTTGCGCTCCGGACGCCGCGGGAAGACCGCCGCCGGGCGCTTGATGCGCCTCGGCAGCTCCACCCATTCGCGCGGCCCAAACAGCCCCGCCTTCGTACTGTCAATTGGCTCAAAACCCAGCTTCAGGGCCGGCGAATCGGGCTTGAGGCGGAAATCGAAGTGCTTCGCGTCAACAAAGCCCGGGTCGGCAACAAGGGAATGGACATCCTGGCCTTGCGCTTGCCATTCCTCAAAGCTCAGGCCCCCGGGAAACTCAATCGGCTCGCCCTTCGCCTGGTAGTACACGTTATAGTCGGCCGTGACGTCCCCCGAAGCCCGGAAAAGCTGCCCCTCAGTGAAGTACACGATGTTGTGCTCGAACGTGAACCTCGTCCCCTTGTCCTTGCGCCCGCGTCCGATCTGCCCGTCGCGTCCCAGCGCGAAGATGTTGTTGCGTGCAATATTATCCTTGCCGTAGTGGATTGTCAGCCCGCCGCTAATCGTGCGATACACCACGTTGTTCTCGATCAGTATCTGCGAGCTCCCCTCGTCCGGGTAAATCCCCCCGGCGCCGTACCCCTCCGCGTAGCACCACACGTCGTGAATCAGGTTGTTGCGAATCTTGGTCCCCGGCGAGGTGCCCAGCGTGTAGATCCCGCCCATGTCGCTGAGCACGCCGCGCCCAATGTGGTGCAGGTGGTTGTACTCGATGAGGTTCCGGTGCGCTTGCGTCGGCCCGTAGCCCCACGTCCAGCCGCAGGAGATCGCAGTGTAGTTGACGTCGCAGATCTCATTATGGGAGATCGTGTTGTCGCTGCTCTGGCCGATCCAGATGCCGTTCGCGCCGGGGTAGACGTGGCCCGCATCGTGGATGAAGTTGTTCGAGACGAGGTTCCGACCGGTCTGCGCCGCTTCCTCTTTCGCGATGCCTCCCCGGCCAATGCGTATTCCGCCCGCCCCCAGGTCGTGCAGGTGATTCCGGACGATGCGGTTGTCCGTGCAGCCGCCTTCCAGCCAGATGCCGTACTGCCCGACGTGCGCGACCTCGCAGTCCTCTACGGTGCAGAACCGCGCTCCTCGTGCTTGCACCACTGCAGGGATGGTCACTGCCGATTGCCAGTCACAGTGGCCCTCCGGCTCCAGAGCATAATCCGCGAACTCAAAGGAGAGCCCCTGCAGCTTGATCTGCTCCACGAACTTTCCTGCATCCGGATCTCCAGCCAGCAGCACGAGCTGCGTCAACATCGGTGCCACGACCGTTGCCCGCGACAGGTCCTCCCCCTGCTCCGGGATGTAGTACAGCCTCGCCCTACCTGTGTGCAGATACCACTCCCCCGGCGCGTCGAGTGCCTCGAAGACATTCTCAATGAAGTAGCGCTGCCGAGTCCAGAAGGGCCATTTCATCGGTCCGGTGAAGACGACCGTGTTGCTCTCCTCGTCCACGGACTTGATCCGCAGCATCCCGGTCTCCCAGTGGAAGAAAATCACTGCGTTGATGTCGTTCAGACGTGGCCAGCGCTTGATCTCGCCGGGCTTGAAGCGAAAGGCCAGCTTCGAGGCGTCAATCTCCTGGCCCGATTGCGGGTCCTTGAGCGGTCCTGCCTTGCCGGCGACGTAGTAGTAGCCCTCGTTGGGGCTGCGGGCTAGCGTCCGGCGCTTCCCGTTCACGAACAGCTCGCGAAAGGTCCAACCGCTGTCCCTGACCTCCGGCAATCTGACGCTCCACCAGGGCGTGCCTCTATCCTTCCGCCAGCCCGTGATCACCTGGCCGCCGCTGAACACCGGTTTCTCTTTCGGGTACGCGGCGTAGGTAATCGGCGCACCCTCAGCACCCGAATCCTCCGGCCCGAATACAATCGGCCTACTGAGCGCGTATGTGCCGCCCCGAATGAGCACGGTGTACGGCCGCGGGGCGGCGGCTAGCACCCGCGCCTCGCGCACCGCATCGCGCGCTCGGCCAAGCGTGGCAAAAGGACCGTCCGTGCGGGCACGATTCGGCGCCGCCAGCCTACCCGACCAGGCGTCGTTCCCGTTAGTCGCCACGTAAAAGTCCGCCTGACCGCTCGCCTCCGGACCGGCGGCAGCCGCCCCACTTGCGCCCACAGTCATCACCAAGAACAGGCTCAGAACCGGCGCATACACCCAGCGAATATCCATCTACCACGCCTCCTGATCGTCAATCTAAGGGCGCGTTCCCTGCCAGAAGCGCAAGCCCCTGCGCGCCCCTACGTCCTTCGTGCCCTGGCAACTTCTCCTCCCGCCCAAACGAACACGGTCCGCGGAGGCAGGTCCCGGCCTCCCCAACGCGAATGGCCAACACGCGGATGAGGCACGTCGCCTCGGTTTCGAACCTGTCGCCAGTACCGCAGCGACATTCCGCGCGGATTCAGCACACAGCGTCGTGGAGAGGCCGAATGGGGCCCGCATTTGGATCTCCCGAACCGTCCGAAGGACCAGCGGTCCCTGGCCACTGCGAGCCTGGCAGCCCTTCGGCTTCGTGGTTCAATGCCCGGCTGAAGGCGTCTGCAACTCCAGACCAATCTCGACTACGGAAAAAGGACCATGCCAATGCCAATCGGTGCCGACTTAATCCAGGACGTAGACAATTGCTCCCCGCCCGAGCCCGGCCTGTCCTTCTGGTGGCTGGGACAGAACGGCTTCATTCTCAAGCTGGCCGACCAAGTGGTCTACGTTGATCCCTATCTCAAGCCCGACGAGCGCCGCCGGACACCGCCTCTGCTGAAACCGGAGCAGATCACCCACGCCGACTGGGTCCTGTGCACTCACGATCATAGCGACCACCTCGACCCAACCGCGATCCCCGGTATCGTGGGCGCCAGCCCACAGTGTCGCTTCGTGGCCCCGCGCACGGCCCGCGAGCGCATGTTGTCCCTGGAAGTTCCGGCGGACCGGCTCGTGTGCCTGGATGACGGTGATACTCATCAAGCCGACAAACTCAGCATCACCGCCGTCAAGTCGCGGCACGAGTTCTTCGACCATGTGGAGGGCCTCGGCTATCCGTACCTGGGCTACGTCGTCCAGGCCGGCGGCGGCGCTCTGTATCACGCCGGCGACGGCCAGGTTTACGAGGGCCTGCTGACGACTTTGCAGCGCTTCTCGCTCGACCTTGCCTTCTTGCCAATCAATGGCCGCGACGCCCCGCGCTTCCGCCGCAACATCCTCGGCAACATGACCTTCCAGGAGGCCGTAGACCTGGCCGGCGACCTCGGCGTCGCGCTGGCGGTCCCCATGCACTACGACATGTTCGCCCACAACGCCGAGGACCCGCAGAAATTCGTGGACTACCTGGGGGCCAAGTATCCCGCCGTGCGCTCCTGGGTCGGGCCGCCGGGCGAGCGCGTTGACTTCAGCCGCTGAGCCGGCCGGCCCTCAATCCGCGAACAGCCATCTCATCTTCAGCTTCCACAGCAGGCTGTCAAGCTGCTCGAGCGTCGTCAGGTACTCCTCCTCGGCCTGAAGATTGATCTTGTCGCCCGAGATCCGCGGGCGCAATACGTTCAGCTTCGCCAAGGCCGTATCGAATGCTTGCCGCTCCTCGCCTGAGCCGGGCGTCTCCGCCAGGTACTTCCGGAATTCAGCCCGCAGCGCCGCCAAGCCCTCCTCGCGGAACCGCTGAACCGCGAAATCCAGCCCCTCCAGCCTCTTCAGCGTCGCAGGAAACTGCCCGCGGAGATACGGAATCAATTCCGCATTCTTCCGGCGCAGACCGCTCCAGAAAGCGAAGCGCAGCTCCCGGCCGCCGGGCCGCGCAGCCAGCGTCCAGGTGCAGCCGTAACTTCCCACATTCAGCTCTGCCGAGCCGACCAGCCCCGGAGCAGCGATTGCTCCGCAACCTCCAACCGCTCCCTCGACCCCCAGGTCGTACTTCTCGTCGTAGAAGATCACCCACCACTCCTTCGCCGGGTCGAGCTGCACCTTCTTGGGCGCCTTGACCGACTGCAGGGGCGTAAGGCCGACGCGCGGAGCACTGTGCGCGTACTTGCTCGGATAGCACGTCGCCCCGACCCGCAGCAAGGGCACCTTGTCGCCCTTTGGCATCTGCCGAACGGAGCAGTACAGCGGCTCCTGCCCCGGAATCACCATAAAGCGCACCCGCACCCAGGCCTGCGGCAGCTCCCACAGGAACTCGCACGAGCCGCGCGAACCGCTGTCGAGCGCCCGCACCGACTTGATGGCGAAGTTCCGGCCCTGCTGCCCATCCAGCGAAAAGTTCAGGAACCCGTTCTGATACCAGTTCTCGCCTTCGGGCCCCATCATGCCGATCTGGCCCTCCAGGGCAATCGCCTGCGGCGCGTGGGACTTATCGTAGCAAGCCCAGTGCTGCAGCGCATAGCTGATGGGGTCATTGCGCAGGTGCGCGATCCACTTCTTCGTCCGGTGATATTCGTGCCCGGGATAGGCGCCAATGTTCTGCGGCTTGCCCGGCCCGACGCTGACCAGCGCCGGACGGGGTTGTCCCTCGTCGGCCCCGATGGCTCCCGCAGCGCACAGCAGCGCAGCCCAGGCCACGCCACACATCAGCCTCAGCGGCCTCATTCCGACGCGCCTCCCTTCGTCAGTGTCACCGTTGCCGCAGCCCGCACGCCCGAGGCAACATCGCGCGCCTCCAGCCGCCACTTGCCTGGCGGATCATTCGTTGCGAACGGGATCGCGCACTCGGCAACGGGGCCCTCCGGGAACAGCGTGCGCGCGTAGTAGTGACGCCGCCGGCCCTCCGGCCCGAACACGTTCAAGCGGAAGACCGGCCGCACGTCCCGGCCGGCGCCCCGGGCCTTGAGGCGAATCTTCACCGCCAGCGCCTCGCCCGCGCGATGCTTTGCCGACGCCGCCAGCTCCAGGCCTCGCACCTCGTACGGCAGTGCGGCCAGCAAGGTCGCCGAGGTGTACTTGAGCCCCAACTTCACGTGGTCGGCCCGCCCGAGGTACTTGCCGGACCGCAGATCATACAGATACCGGCTCTCTGCCGCGCGCACCCGGGCAGCGACCGGCTTCTCCACGTCCTCGGGCCGCGGCGGGAGCAGCCCCACGAAGGTCGCGCCCCCTCGCCGGAAGGTGCTGACCCGGCCGCCCGTCAATGGCTGCCCCTTGGCATCCAGCACCTGCCAGGCCGGACGCACGCCCGACCCCTCGAACAGCGCGTGGAGCAACTCGAACACCGGACGCCGACCATCCTTCTCCGCCAGCGCGCTGTACTGGTGCAGCGAGAAGTTAAGCAGCACCGCGGCGCCCTGGCCCACGGCACGCACAACGCCCACCGGCGTCTCGCCCGCAGCCCCGAGCGCCTGTCCGCCGGCGAGCTGAACGCCGGCATCGGTGGTCAGGTTACTTATCGTGCCCTCGGGCGTTCGTATCTTCAGTGGCCCTGCGCTCGTCGTTCCCGCCGCGAGCCTGATCTCGGCGGACGCCGGGCTAACCTTTCCTTCGGGCCGCCGCACGCCGAACAGACCGTCCAGTGCGCCTTGCTCCCGCGCGCGGCAGCGCTCGTCGGCAATGCCCGGCCTCACATCGGCGATCACGATTCCGCCGCTCCGCGCGAAACCGGAGATTGCCGCCGCCTCCTTGTCCGACAGAGCAGCAGCGTGCGGGAGAATCAGGAGTCGCGGCGGCTGTTTCGCCAGCACTCCCGCCTCCACGCCACGGCTTGTCACATAGTACGGCACGTAGCTCAGGTCCTCCAGAAGGCGTATCGTGTTGCGGTGGGCCAGCTCGTACCGGCCGAAGGGTTGGCTGAGGTCCTCGTAATGGACGGAGCTCTGCGAGTGATAGATGGCCACGGGATCGCAAGCGTGCTCGCTGGCCGACAGAAGCTGCCCCAGCCCGTCCGTGATCTCCGACAGCTCCGGCAGGAAGGTGTCCATCCAATAGGCGAAGCTCAGGTCCGTGTTGTAGAAGTTCTCACATGTGTACGAGCAGTAGACCTCCAGCAGCGTGCTGCCGTCGAGGACGGATTCCCACAGGAAACGCGGCAGTGACGGCAGGTCGCGCCGCCCGTGGTTGTAGCCGCCGAACCAGTTCCCGCGCACCAGCGACCGCGGAGCCAGCGAGCGCAGCAACGCCTGCTGCTCGGGCCGCCGATACGGCCCCCAGAACTCCAGGCCCTTGATCGTCAGCTCCATCTCGCCCGGCACCGACCCCTCGGCCCCCACCCGTCCGCGCGGGTCCACCCCCCGGATCACCTCTCGACAATAGTGGTGCCAGTTCGCATAGAGGAACTCCCGAAAGGCCGCGGTGTCGTGGTACCGAGCATACTGCTTCTCACGCGCCGCCTTACTCTTCGCAATCGGCTGCGCGTCCTCAAAGGCGCCATACTTGGTCCCCCAGGCTGCATTCAGCGCACCAATATCCTGGTAACGCCCTCGCAGGAACTCCACGAAGGCCGGATGTTCGTTCTCGTGCAATCCGCCCTCGGGCGGGATGAAATTCTCGTCGCCCAGCGAGTAGACCAGCGGCGCATACGGCATGGACAAGTGAGCGCGCTCCCGCAGGCCCTCAGCCGCCTTGGTATCCGCAGCGATATCGCCGAGCCGACCATCCTTCCAATTGATGCGCGTGACGTACGGCACGGCATGGAAGTCCTCCCGCGCAATCGTGGACGGCCGCCGGCCTTCGCCTGTGCCCTGGCCGTAGTAGTGCAGAATCGTGTTGAACCCGACCCGGTGGAGCTGTTCGCCGGCGAAGTGGCCGAAGATGCCGGGTAGGTTCCCCCAGACCAGCGCGGGGAAGAGGTCCCTTATCGGCTGGTAGACGAAGAACTCCTGCTCCACCGTGTCCCGCACCTGGCGCCCCTGCAGCAGGGAGGCCCGGGCCCGTCCGGCCAGGCTAACGGCGGCATCAAGGGGCACGCTGAAGGCGGCCTCCGTAGCACCGGCCTTCATCGGAAAGCTCCGCGCGGCGAACCGGCGTCCGTAGTTGTCCCAGAGCGCGACGCGGAGACTCCAGTCGTCACCCGGACATGCCGTTGCCAACTTGACCCTGCCCGAACAGGCCTCGCTGGGTTCGAAGCTCGGTTTCGCGACTTCGACTGCTTCGATCTCCAGGGGCGAGGCGACGAGCAGCGCCGCGCTCGCCCAGCCCTCCACACCCCGCTTGCTCACCAGTCGCAGGTCAAGGAAGTGGTCGCCCCCGGAAAGCTGCGGTAGCTTGACCGGCACCCGCCCCGAGCCCGGCGCCAGTTTGAGCGGCTCCTGGCGCGAGAACTCCCGGTCGCCCCAAGGATTGCGCACGGTGATCTCCAGCGTGCCCCTCACCTCTTGCGCCGACCTGTTCTCCACCGCGATGGCAATCTCGTTGCTCTCCCGTTCGCTGGACAGCTTGAGACCGTCCACCGGAAGCCCCACAAACCGCACCGCCGGCTCGCGCTGGGCTGCCCAGAGCAGGGCCTTCGCCACCAGCGACTGGTGATAGTCATACTCGGTGAGCGTGCGAAAGCTGAACATCTCGTGCGGCGTCAGGCAGAACCCGCCCGCGTGCCCGACGCGCGACTCGATGCCGTAGTCCACCAGCGCGATCCGCCCCTTCCCGAGGCGGAAGCCGCTGACCAGCTTGGCCGGAGCCTCCGCCAGGCCTCCCAGCTTCTTAGCCTCCACGAAGGTCGTCCGATAGAAACTCAGCCCGGCAAGGGGGACTTCGCCGACGAGTCGGGAGGCCTCCGTGATCGGATGGCGCCACATCGGCTCCAGCGCCGGCCGCCGGTACGTGAGCAGCAGGCCCGCCCCCTCCTTCACGGCCTTCAGAATCTCAAACTGCAGCCGGACCGGCAGCTTGGTCAGCGGGAAGTTGGCGAGCACGTAAACATCGTATCCCCCGCCCAGCTTCTTGAGGATGCTCTCCTCCTTCTCCGCGGGGGAGGTGCCCTCGATTTGCGAGACATACGTGCCCTCCTGCCCGAGTGCGTTCCAGGACATCGCCGTCTCGCCGCCGACCTCGAGGTCGAGCCTCTCGGCCAGTTCGGTTACTTCGCGCGCCGCGTGCGTCGGCGCGATGAAGAACGCCTTCACCTTGCCGCCCGCCAACGGCTTGGCCCACGCCGTATGCGGCGTTTCATACTTGAAGTGATACTCGTTGTAATAGTCGCCCGGAAGACGGGCGGCAAAGCAGGGCAACATCACAACAGCCAGCGTCAGCGCGGCCACGAACCGTGCCACAGCGATCACACTCCTCTGCGCAAAGGCCTTACGCCATGTACTCGTCCCGGAACCGCCGGGCGAAAGCCGCCGCCCGGCACATGCTCGCCAGCTCCGTGCAGTTGTACTGCGTCACCAGCGGGCCCTGGAACCCGATCTCCTTCAAGCCGCGCGCGAACGCCCGGTAGTCGAACTCGTCCTTCGGCCCACCGGGCTCCCCTCGGTCTGTGCCCGACAGGTGCACGTCCGCGATTTGCCCCTTAAGGTCCACCGGGCACTGATAGGGGTCCGCGCCGGTGTCATTGACGTGGTACGTGTCCACCGTGGCCTGCACCAGCCCCTCGTAGGGCGCCGCAAATTCCTGCGTCAGCTCGTAGCTGTTGAGCGCCGCCTTCTTCTCGAACTCCAGGGCAATAATGCAGCCCGCGTCCCTGATCTGATCGCAGACGGCATCCAGATTCCGCTTGAGCGTATCCAGCGCCGCCTGCCGCTCCACGCCCTCCGGCAGGCAGGGCCAGAAGCCGATGACCCGAGCGCCGAAGTGGTGCGCCACCTCCAGATTGAACGGCAGCCGGGCGCGGAACTCCTCCTCCTTGCCGGGCGTGGTCGTGATGTGGGGGCCTGCGGACAGCGAGTCTGCGCCCAGATTGTGGTCCTCCATGATCCGGGCCACTTCCTTCAAGTCCTCCGGCGTATCCACAAACCCCGGCCTGGTCGGAATATTCAGCCCCTCAAACCCCGCTGCCGCGGCGTTCAGCACGATCTCGCGCGCCGAATACTGGCCGACACTTCCTGAATAGGGATCAAAGCAGACTCTCAACATGGTTTGCAGCCTCCAGAACCGCGAAATATGCACAGCAAGCCGCCATCTCGCCGACAGGAGGGGCCGAACGCGCAGCATCCGGCCCTGCCGTTCGCAAACGTCACTGGCCCCCTACCATCCCGCCCTCGGCCACTGCCGCCACCGTCTCCCCCACGCTGGTGTACGGGTGCTGCGCCGGCAGCGCGACATCGCAATCTGCGCGATGCGCGCCGTAGGTTTGAAGGTACCCGCTCACCGGAGCCAGAACCTCAACCGTCTCCAGGTTCTCGTCGCTCAGAATGTGGCCCAGACGGGACCCGGCCTCCACGAAGTCCCCGGTAGCCCATCCCGCCTCAACAAACAAGCCCGCGCGCGGAGCCGTCACAGTCACCACTTTGGCCTTCTCCAGGTCAATCTGCGGCTCATCGAGATCCTCGAGTTCGCCGGGAAGCATCTGCAACCACCGCGCGATGTTCAAGGCGGCGTGAAGACCGCGGCGCACCTCGCGCTCGACGATAGTGTACTGCGTCGCCAGCTCGATGGTCACGGCAGCGCGCCCGCTGTTGTTAAACAGCGCCCCCAATGTGCACGGAGTGCTCATCCGCTCCGGCGCGGGCCGCGGGTGCAGAAACCGGATCGCGCTGACGCGGGCCATCTCCACCGAGCCCTCGGAGTCCGTCCGGAAGATGCAGCCTGTCGCGCTGAACCGAGACCAACTGTGGAAGTCGAGGCAGTGGGTCGCTTCCTTCGCGCAGGCCTCGTGAATCGCGTAAGACAGCCGCTCGGTATCGTTGCCCTCCGGGTCGCCCGGCCACGTGCGGTTCATGTTGTGGCCCTCGTCATCGCCATACGGCTTCTCCGGTCCGGAGGAGATATGGGGCCGGCGCTTGCGCACTGCCGGCAGATTGGCCATTGGCACCCCGTACACCTGGCCCCGCAACAGGTTGGCCTCGGCCACTCGGATGAAGCGTCGCATCGCTTCTGCGCCGTTGACCTCGTTGCCGTGCTGCGCACACGTGATCAGGAAGATCGGCCCTTCGGAGCCGGAGGTCACGTGCCAATACGGTATCGGTATCTCGGTGCCGTCGGTCAGGACAGCAAGGGCGTGTTTCACCTGTACTTCGGGCATAGTCGAGACCTCTTTTCACCTCCGAGACGGCCCGTCCCCTCAAGCCTTCTCCGTGTCTCCCTGGTGAGATCCCGTCGAGATGGTCCGTCCCTTCAAGCCTTCTCCGTGCTCCTCCGTGCTCTCCGTGTCTCCGTGGTGAGAACCAGTCGAGATGGTCCGTCCCTTCAAGCCTTCTCCGTGCTCTCCGTGTCTCCGTGGTGAGAACCAGTCGAGATGGTCCGTCCCTTCAAGCCTTCTCCGTGCTCTCCGTGTCTCCGTGGTGAGATTCTCTGCAGTCAGTCCGCAATCAGGCGCTGGAGAAACGCGAAGGTCTCGCCGGCCGCCTGGTTGATCTCCTCCAGCGTTTCCCCGCCCAGGCACTCCACGATCAGCGGACCGGCAAAGCCGGCGCCCTTGAGCGTTCCCATGACGGCGTCGAAGTCAACGTCGCCTGTGCCCGGCGTGATCATCACGGGCCCTTTGAGCCCGCCTGTCTGATCCTTCACGCACATGGCCACGACCTGCTCGGCGATCAGCTTGACGTCCTCCGCCGCGTCCTCGCCGGTGTAGTGGTGGATGTTGCCCGGGTCGTAGTAGATGCCGAAGTTGGGGTGGTTCACCCGCTCCACGGCCCGCCGCAGCTCGCGCGACGTCGCGCTGATGCCTCCGTGCGGCTTGAGGGTCACCATCACGCCCTGATCCTGTGCGTACTCCGCCGACAGGCGCATGATCTCGTAGTACTTGTCGAAGTGCTCCTCTGCGGTCGTCCCGCAAGTCAGCACATACCGCGCCCCCAGCCACGCTGTGCGGTCTACGACCTTGTTCAGCTCTGCAGCGCATTCCTGGGCCGATCCCTCCAGCGGCACCGCCGCCAGGACCGTATGGGGCTTGAGACCGTGCCGAGCCACTTGGTCCGCCAGGGCCTGAATGTGCTCGCGCGTGTGCTCCGGCTGCACCAGGCGCTCGCCCTGGTGATTCATGAAGCCCATGTGCTCAAACCCGGCCGCCCTGACGCCGGCCAGACAATCGTCGAAGTCCACCTTGTTCCACGGCCGATTAAAGCATCCTAGCTCCCATGCCATTGACCTTCGTCCTTTCGTGTCTGCCAACCGCAGTTGCCCCGGCCTTCCCCACACGGTGCCGGCGGTCCTCCCCGCACGGGCTGGAAGGCCTCCGCCTCACGGCGGCGAAATACGGGCATGATGTCGCCCTCTCCTATGGGCGCCGCACCTCTGAGGATACGGAGGCTGGTGACAGTCGTGAGGCACTATGCTCGACTGCTGGATCTCGCAACCCGGGTAGACTGGGCGAACGAACTCCGCCGGACCGGCGCTGATGTCCACACGCACTTTGATCCCGTGGACTGGCAGTCTGTCACGATCAGCCTGCAGAGGATACCTACCAGCTTCTGTGATCTGCTCTGTGCTCATGCCGATCAACACGGCGTCGCAGCGTTGGCGCCGCCACAATCAGTGCGCGAGCTCGGACGCACTACTGTCCTGCTCCTTCACGGCCGGCGTGCCGACGTGCTCGACGTCGCGGAGGACGCTGCGGGCGGCTTTTGGGATGACCGGACAGTCAGCCATGAGCTCACACGCGTTTTGGCCGCCGCCGACACCCATCCGGCGCCGCTCCAGTGTGGCGAGGCGAGCCTCGAGTTCGGCCCGCGCACCCTAATCATGGGCATCATCAACATGACGCCCGATTCCTTTTCCGGCGACGGCCTGGCGCAGGCGACCGAAGCCGGAGTGCGGCAGGGCCGGCGCTTCGTAGAGGAAGGCGCCGACCTACTCGATGTCGGCGGCGAATCGACTCGACCCGGCAGCGAATCGGTCCCCCTCGCGGAGGAGCTGCAGCGCGTGATCCCGGTGATCGAGGGGCTGGCTCAGACTGTGGCCGTCCCGATCTCGATTGACACCAGCAAAGCCGAGGTCGCCCGCCGCGCACTCGATGCCGGTGCCACCATCGTCAACGATATCGCGGCCCTCCAGGGCGACCCGGAGATGCTCCCGCTCTGCGCCGAGCGCGGCTGCGGCGTTGTCCTGATGCACATGCAAGGCACCCCCCGCACCATGCAGGCCCAACCGCACTATCACGATGTGATGGCTGAGATCTACGCCTTCCTCGCCGACCGACTGGAAGCCGCAGTCGGCGCCGGCGTGAAACCGACGCAAGTGATCCTCGACCCGGGCTTCGGCTTCGGCAAGCGCCTGGAGGACAACCTGGAGATCCTGAGGCGGCTACGCGAGTTCCGCTCGCTTGGGCGGCCACTCCTGGTAGGCACCTCGCGCAAATCAATGATCGGACAAGTCCTCGATCTGCCGGCCGACGAACGCCTGGAAGGCACTGCGGCCACCTGTGCTCTGGCCATTCGCCACGGCGCCGACATCCTGCGCGTGCACGACGTGCGCCAGATGGCCCGCGTCGCTCGCATGACGGACGCCGTCTGCCGACCACAGCCTGCAGAGTGAGCGATGCCCCCTCCAGAGCCCGTCGAGCAGGCCAAACGCGACCTCCGGCGCGCCGTTCTCGCGCACCGCGACGCTCTCACGCTCCCGGAGCGGACCGAATTGAGCGCGACCATCACGACGCGGATCGAGGGCCTGCCGGAGTACGCCGCCTGCCAGGTCATCGCGGGCTACGCCAGTTTCGGCTCCGAGTTCCTCACCCAGCCGCTGTTGCAGCGGGCCCTGGAAATGGGCCGCCGCGTGCTCTTGCCGCGAGTGGATCGGGAGCACCGGCGCCTGACCTGGCACTCGCTCCCGGCGTGGGCCTGGCACTACTTCCAGCCCGGCCCCTGGAACATCCCGGAACCGCGGCCCAACCTGTGCCCCGGCGCCGACTTGCTCCAGGCCGACCTCCTACTCTGTCCCGGTGTGGCCTTTGACGCACACGGGGGCCGCATCGGCTACGGCGGCGGGTTCTACGACGCCGTCCTGCGGCAGCTCGCGCACGCCCGCCGCGACCCGACGGTCGTCGCGCCGGCATTCGAGCTGCAAATCGTCGAGTATGTGCCGCGAACTACATCGGACCAGCTCGTCCCGATCATCGTCACGGAGGCCCGCGTCATCCGCACGGCGAATGGCCCCACAGGCTGAATGCCGCCGGCCCATGAGGCCTCCCAGACAGATCAAAGAGGGGCCCGGAACGCCCGACTGCGCCGCAGTTGCCAATCATCCCGGCCCGCAAACTTGCGAGCACGACCATGAGCGCCGACAAGATTCGTTTGGTGAACATCCAACTTTACGGGTATCATGGAGTAGAAGCCTCCGAGCGGGAGGGCGGCGGAAAATACGCCATTGACGTCGAGCTGACCACGGACACTCGCCGCGCCGGAGCAACCGACGACCTCGCAGACGCCATTGACTATAAGGCAGTGTACAGGACCGTCCGCGACGTCGAAGGCCGGCGTAACTATACGCTCCTGGAGGCGCTGGCGGAGAACGTTGCCGCGGCGCTCTTGGACAGCTTTTCCCTGGCGCAAGTTACCGTGCGCGTTCGGAAGCTCAGCGTCCCCATGGGCGGTCTGCTCGACTATGCGGAGGTTGAGATCACGCGGCCCTGAACAGCCTGGGCCGCACTGTGGGACAGGAGGTGTCTCGAATGGCGGAAAGCGGCGAAGGCTATTCCGGCAGTGACGTGACCGGCGAAGTGCTGCGACTGATTGCGGCCGCTTTAATCGGCGCCGCCGTCGGCGCCGCGGTCGGCTTGCTGTTTGCGCCCAAGCCGGGGCGCGAACTCAGAGAGGACCTCAAGACGAAGGCCGACGAGGCCAAGGGGCTGGTGTCGGAAAAGGCAGCCGCCGCCAAAGCCAAAGCGGCCGAGGTGGCGCAGACCGTCAAAGAGAAGACTGCCTCCCTCAAGCGGGAAGAAGAGCCGGAGGCTGAGGCGGCTGATGCCTAGACCGCATTCGGCGCAGTGGGAACCAGGGCGTCGGCTGCGTCTGGCCGGCGCCCTGGTTGGCCGTACGGGCGGGATGTCTCAATGGCCCGCGCCGGGAACGGCGGCGCTGACACCGGCAATGCTCCAGGGAGGGCCCACGCGTGAAATTGCTCGCCCGCGGATTACAGGTTCTGAGCGACGATGAGAAGCGCCGCATCCGCGACGCTGCGATTCGCGTCTTTCGCCGCGTGCCCCTCCGCCTGCAGGCGGCGGATGAGGTCTACCAGTACCTCGCCGAGTTCGGCTGCGAGATCAGCGGCGACCGCATTTCCTTCCCGGCCGGCGTAGTGGACAAAACCATCGGCGCCATTGACGAGCAGCGCGCACAGCGCCCCGATCCCGGTGAATTTCAGCCGCCCGATCGCATCTCCTATAGCGCCTCCGGTCAGGCGCTGTGGTGCTGCGATGTGGACACCGACAAGCTGCGCCCCGCCACGGAGCAGGACCTGGCCGACTTCTCGCGCGTCGTGGACGCTATCCCCAACCTCGGCCGCGCCCACCCCACCTTCATCCCGCAGGATGTGCCCGTCGGCTCCGCCGAAATCCACGCCTTTGCCACCATCATCCTAAACAGCGCCCGCCCGCACCGCGTCTCCTGCTACTCCGCGGAGATGTTGCCCTACTTCATCGAGCTGCAGACCATCGCGGACGGGTCGCTGGACAAGGTCAAAGAGCGCCCCGTCTTCGCCGCCAAGGTCTGGTTCAACTCGCCCTTTATGATCACCCGCGAGAACATGGACATCGGCATGAAGGCCCGCGAGCTCCTAGGCCGGCCGCTGACCATCTCCACCATGCCCGTGGCCGGCATGGCCACGCCGGTCACGTTGGCCGGCTGCCTGGTCCAGAGCACCGCGGAGGTCTTCATGTGCAACGCGCTCACGCTGGCTATTGATCAGCGCCTCTGCGGCTGGACCGCCGGCCCCTTGTCCCTGGACATGCGCACGGGCATTCACACCCAGACCGGCTCCGAGGTCGCCCTGCTGCTGCTGGGCGCCGCCGAGATGGGCGCCTACTTGTTCGGCGGCCATCCTGCTCCCAGTGCCGGCCCGACCACGGCCGCCAAGGTCCCCGGCGCCCAGGCGATGATGGAGAAAGCCCAGCACACCACCTTCGGAGTTCTCGCCGGCGCTCGCAGCTTCGGCTCGCTCTCGCTGCTGGCCTTCGCCGACATTGGCAGCCTGGTGCAGCTCATGCTCGACGTGGAGATGATGACGTACTACGATGCGCTGCTCCGCGGCATCGAGGTGACCGAGGACAAGCTGGCCGAAGAGTTGATCTGCGAGGTCGGCCCCGCCGGCGCGCGGTTTGTGGAGACCGAGCACACTGCCCGCTACTTCCGCGAGGAGTTCTGGCTCCCCGAGCTCCTGGACCGCCGCACGCCAATGGCCTGGGCCGCCGAACCTGTCACGATGTTGGACAACGCCCGCAAGAAGGCCCAGCACCTCCTCGCCACCGCACCCAATAGGTGCCCCCTGGACGACGCCCAAAAGCAAGAGGTCGCCCGCATCGTCGCCGCCGCCGACCGCCAGGTCGGCGACACGCGCCGGGCCATGTGACTTCCGCCGTGTGGCACGGATTATCCGGCCCAACTCCGTTGCCGTTGTAGGACCGCCTTCAGGCGCGAGCCTCTTGCCGTTCTCCTTCGGATACCGTGCTACGTGTCCTCTGTCCTGAAAGCCCTCCTCAGGGACCCTCAGCCGTAGCAACTCTAAATCAACGCCTCCAGCGCCGCCTTCAGGTCCAGCACCCCTTGATGGTCATCCGTCGGGCCTCCGTCCTCGATGCACAGATACCCGTCGAACCCCATCTCCTTAGCCATCGCCACGAAGGGCGCCAGGTCGCGCCGGGTTCCGTCGCGGCGGGTCCACTTGACGTGGCAGTTGCAGGCCCACGGCATAATCATCCGGATGCCGTCCAGCAGAATGCTCTCCTCGAAGTTGCCCCAATCCGGCAGCGTCGCCATCGCCGGCGAGTTCACCCCTCGCACCAGCTTCACCATGTTCTCCGGTTGGCGAGACAGGCCGCCGTGGTTCTCCGTCGCCACCTTGATCCCCCGCTTCTCACCCTCCGCCGCCAGCTCCGAGAAGCTCTTGATGCACTGCTCCAGGTTCGCCTCCGTTGCATCGTCCCCGCCGCCGGTGTTGACCCGAAAGTACGCCAGCCCCAGCTTCTCCGCCACATCGAAATACTCCATCGCCTTCGCCACGTGTTCCTTGCGCTGCGCCTCGTCGAGCACGCTCGGGTCGCCGGTGCCGTCCACGGCCATTCCCAGGAACTTTACCCCCGCCTCCTTGCCCGCCTGCACCAGAGCCTGCAAGTAGTCGTCATCGTGCGACTCCAGCCAGGGGTTATTCAGCTCCGCGGCCTCCAGACCGAACTCCTCGCGAACCACCCGCGGGAACTCCAACATCGTCAGCGGATTATCCTCCCGACGAAAGCGGCGATTGATCGCCCAACCCGCCAGTGCCAGTTTCATGGACCGACCCCTCCTACTCATCTAGGCTTGCCGTCAAACAGCATTCTTCACTCGTGGCGCAGTGGAGACCTCCCCCTGGAGGTCTCGCCGCACGCGGAAGTGAACTCACGGACTAGCCCGATACCGACGTGAAGGGATGAACCACATGACAGCCGACGCACGCTTCCAGGTCCTCGTACCCCCCGGCGTCCTCAACCGCCCGCATCAGGACATCCGCCGCCACCTGCACGAGTCCGGTTGCGAGGTCGTCGAGATGGTGCGTCAGCGCGGCGATGAGGACGAGCTCATCGCGCTACTTCGGGACGCCGACGGCGTCATCGCCGGCGGCGAGCTGTACACGCCGCGCGTGTTGGCCGCCGTGCCGCGGCTCAAGGTCATCTCCCGCTGGGGTATCGGCGTGGACGCCGTGGACCTCGCCGCAGCCACCGAAAACGGCATCGTGGTGACCAACACGCCCTACCTGACGACGCCCGGCGTCGCCGACCTGACCTTCGGCCTCTTGCTTTCCGTCGCCCGACGGATCCCCGAGTGCGACCGCCTGGTGCGCGCCGGCGGCTGGCAGGAGATGTACGGGGCGGACGTCTGGCAACAGTGTCTGGGCCTCGTCGGCTTCGGCAGTATCGGACAGGCCGTCGCCCACCGCGCGCGGGGCTTTGACATGCGCGTCCTCGCGTACGACATCGCCCCCAACCGGCAGGCCGCCGCGGAGCTCGGCGTCGAACTGACCGACCTGGACACACTGCTCCGCGAGGCCGACTTCGTATCGCTGCATTGCTCGGCGACCCCGGAGAATCGAGGCATGATCGGCCGCCGCGAGCTGGCGCTCATGAAGCCCACAGCCTTCCTAATCAACGCGGCGCGCGGTTCGCTGGTGGACGAGCCGGCACTGGTCGAGGCCCTCCGCAACCGGACCATCGCGGGCGCCGCGCTGGATGTGCATGCCTCCGAGCCCCCGCCGCCGACCTACCCGCTGCGCGAGCTCGACAACTGCGTCATGACCCCCCACACCGCCTCCATGACCCCTCGGGTCATTGCCCACGTCAGTCGTCAAGCCGTCGCCAACCTGCTCGCTGTGCTACACGGCCAGCGACCGGAATACGTGGTGAATCCCGAGGTCTACGACCGCCCTCATTAGCGTGCCGGCGTGCCACTGCCGGCTCCGCTGTGCCACACGGCACATTTGCTGGTTCTGTCCGGGACGGCCCTCTCCCTTCTCTTCCCGGACCCAGGCAGGCGAAGTGCCCTCGTTTGCGGAAATGGTCACTGCTGCAGCGTTGCACCCAATAGCTGCGGCAACCCTTTGTAAGGGCCTGGGACCGAATGGCTACGTACTCAACTGAGATCATGTTGCAGACACAGGGCGATCTGGACCTGATTGACCTGACGCCGCACATTGCCCAGATCGTGCGCGAGTCGGGCGTGCGCGAAGGCCTGGTCACCGTGTTCGTGCCGGGCAGTACGGCGGGCGTCACCACGCTGGAGTATGAGCGGGGAGTGTTGCACGACTTCCGACACACCTTGGAGCGCGCGGTCCCGCCCGACGACGAGTACCGCCATGACGCGGGTTCCCCGCGAAGTAATGCGCGCTCCCACGTCATGGCCGGGCTTGTCGGACCCTCCCTCTCCGTTCCCGTCGTCGCCGCCCAGCTCGTCCTGGGCACGTGGCAACAAATCGTGCTGGTTGACTGCGACAATCGCCCCCGAAACCGCCGCGTTGCGGTGCAGGTCTACGGCAGCGTGTTGGGCGGCATGGAATAGCGGGAGTAGCCAGTGAGGTGTCGCTCAAAGACACTGGGGACACGGAGAGACCCTCGAGGTACTGCCCTCTGGACGGCACTTTGTACTGCAGCCCCTATCTTCGCCGTGTCTCTGTGGTGAACCACTCAGCGAGGAGAACGCCATGGCCCCGGAATTGCAGGTCGCGCTGGACTTCGTCAACCTCTCCCAGGCCATGCGGGCCGCCCGGGAGGCGGTAGCCGGCGGCGTGGACCGCGTCGAGGCCGGGACGCCGCTAATCAAGAGCGAGGGCCTGGACGCGGTACGGGCGCTCCGCGAGGAGTTTCCCGACAAGATCATCGTCGCCGACATGAAGATCATGGACGCGGGCAGCGTGGAGGTCGAGATGGCGGCCAAAGCGGGCGCCCGGGTGGTCACCGTCATGGGAGCGGCGTCCGACGCGACGATCAGCGAGTGCGTCGAGGCCGCGCGCCGCTACGACGCGCAGATCATGGTGGACCTGCTCGAAGTTGAGGACCCTGAGAATCGTGCCGTGCGCGGCGTGGAGCTGGGAGCGCACCTCGTCGGTGTACACTGCCCCATTGACGTCCAAATGCTCGGCGAGACGCCCTTTGCGGTCCTGGAACAGGTCGCGCGCGCCGTCTCGATTCCGGTGGCCGTGGCGGGGGGAATCAACTCGGAGACGGCCGCCAAGGCCGTGGCGTCCGGAGCGGGCATTGTCATTGTGGGCGGCGCGATCATCAAAGCGCCCGACGCCCAGGAGGCGGCCCGGCGGATCAAGCAAGCTATGATCACCGGCCAGGCGGTCCCGACCGAGCTGTTCAAACGCGGCGGCGAGCAGGACCTTCTTCAGATCTTCAGCGCCTCGGGCACGGCCAACATCTCCGATGCCATGCATCGCAAGCCTGCCCTGCCGGGCATCAAGCCCCTGGCCCGAGGCATGCGCTGCGCAGGTCCGGCCTTCACCGTCTGGACCTATCCCGGCGATTGGGCCAAGCCCGTGGAAGCAATTGATCACGCCCACCCCGGCGACGTCTTGGTCATTGACGTCCGCGGCGAGCCGCCCGCCGTGTGGGGCGAAGAGGCCACCAAGAGCGCCCGGCAAAGAGGCCTCGCCGGTATCGTGATCCACGGCGCCAGCCGTGACACCGCCGAGATCATCGCGCTGGGCTTCCCGGTGTTCTGCAGCCTCTATTGCTCCCATGCGGGAGACCCGTACGGCCAGGGAATGATGGGCGTGCCCCTCGAGATCGGCGGCTCACTGATTCGCCCCGGGGATTGGATCGTCGCTGACGACGACGGCGTCATTGTGGTGCCCAAGGAGAGAGCCGTGGAGATGGCGAACCGCGCCATGGCCGTCGTCGAGCGCGAGACCCGCGAGAAAGCTGAGATTGACGGTGGCTCGACCCTGGGCGAGGTCTCCGAGCTGATGCGTTGGGAGCAGCGGCGCACCACTCCTCGCCACGAGCGCGAGCCGGACGACAGGAGTGACGACCAATGAAAGTTGGATTGGCCTCGGCCCGCATTACCCCCAGACAGCCCGTCTGGATGGCCGGGTTCGCCGCGCGGACTAAGCCCTCTGAAGGCAAGTATCAGGACCTGTTCGCCAAGGCCGCAGTGTTCAGCGACGACTCCCTCGAGCTGGCCCTGATTACTGCCGACGTCGTGGCCTTCGACGACACAACCGTCGTGCCCGTGCGCCGGCGCATCCAGCGGCAGTACGGCATACCGCCGGAGCGCCTTATGCTCTGTGCCTCCCACACGCACTGCGGGCCCGTCGTCCGCGATCCGGAGCTGACCTCCTATCCCGAGCGCGATGAGCAGTGGTTCTCCGAGCTGCACGACACACTGGTGCACCTGGTCGGTGAGGCCCGCGACAACCTCCAGGAGGCACGGCTCGGCTGGGGCGTCGGCTCCTGCACGCTCGCCGTCAATCGCCGCCGCGTGACCCCGTCGGGCACGACAATGCAGCCCAATCCCGACGGGCCAACTGACCCGGACGTGCCGGTCCTGCGCATCGCCGACCCCGACGGCGGCGTCCGCGGCCTCTTGTTCAGCCTGGCTTGCCATCCTACCACGCGCGGTGAGTACCTTCTCGGCGGGGACTACCCGGGTTTCGCCCAGGCCTTCCTGGAGCAGGAGTTCAAGGGCGCCAGCGCGCTGTTCATTGCCGGCTGCCACGGTGACCAGAAGCCCCGCAGCGTCGGCCCCGACGGTAGCTTCAAGCCCGGAACCGTGGAAGTCGTCAAAGGACTCGGCCGCGAGCTGAGCCAGGCCGTGCTAACGCGACTGGCGGGCCCGCTGGAGCCGGTGGACGGCCCTCTGGGCGCAGCCGCGGCAATTGTAGACCTGCCGTTCCAGAACCCACCCACACGACAGGAACTCGAAGCGCACGCCGCGGGCGAAAACAAATGGCGCAAGAGATGGGCCGAGCACCTCCTGGCCCTGCTCGACTCCGGCAAGGGCTTCCCTACCTCGCGCCCCCTGGAAGTGCAGGTCTTCCACCTCGGCGACCTGACCGTGGCCTCCCTGGGCGGCGAGGTCTGCGTCGGCATCGGCCTCCGCCTGAAACGCGAGTTGGCGGACCGCAAGCTCCTCGTTGCCGCCTACACCAATTCCGTCGCCGGGTACATCCCCAACAAGGAGCTGTTCCCGGAGGGCGGCTACGAGGTTGACGGCAGCTACTTCTACGGCCCGTGGCCCGCGCCGTACGTGGAGGATATTGACGACCGGATCATCGCAACGGTCAAAGAGCTGGTGGAGCAACGGCGCGGCTGAGCTGCAGGGCGGTCCGGGGGCCGCAGAGGGCCGGGGTGAGGCAAACCCGCCGGCCGCGTCATTGACTGCGCCCGCTTGCTGCACTGCTAACGTGCCAACGCCACTGACTGCTTACGGAGTGAAGGTTGCATGATCATCATCGGTGAGAACATCAACGCCACGCACAAGAAGGTGAGCGAAGCACTGCAGGCCCGTGACGAGACCTTCTTCCGCGAGCTCGCCCAACAGCAGGCCGAGGCGGGAGCCTCCGTCATTGACTGCAATACGGGCGCTCAGCCGGCCACCGAGGAAGAAGACATGATCTGGACCGTCGGGATCATCCAGGACGCAGTGAACATCCCGATTGCCGTGGATAGCGCCAACCCCGCGGTGCTCCGCGCGGGGCTGGAGGCTTACCGGGGCGATCAGCGGCTGATGATCAACAGCATCAACTTCGAACAGGGGCGCTTCGAGCGCGTCCTACCGCTGGTTAAGGAGTTCCACACGCAGGTGGTGGCCCTCGTAATGAGCGAGCAGGGCATGCCCCGCACCAAGGACGACCGCGTCAACACCGCCCGGCGTCTGATTGACGCACTAACGCAGGCCGGCGTGGCGCCGGAGGACATCTTCGTTGACCCAATCGTCACCCCCATCGGCGCCGACGCTACCTTCGGCCGCCAAATCCTGGATGCAATCTCCGAGATCAAGGAGTACTCGCCCCAGGGCCACGTAACCTGCGGCCTCTCGAACGTCTCTTACGGCTTGCCCCAGCGCCGCCTGGTCAACCGCACCTTCCTGGCCATGGCCATGGCCAGGGGCCTGGATTCGGCTATCGTCAACCCCCTCGACAGCCAACTCATGGCCAGCGTCTGCGCTGCCGAAGCCTTGCTGGGACAGGACGAGTTCTGCCTCAACTACATCGGGGCCAGCCGTGCGGGGAAGCTGGACTAGAAGCTGTTTCATAGCGCCCGTTGCAGTGGTATGCCGACGGTTCGCCTGCGCCGTTCAGCCGCTGACGGATCTCGGCCAGCGCCTCCCGCGCCTCTTCGGCCCTATCACTCGCCGGGAACTCCTGCAGGAACACCCGCAACTGCTCCGCCGCCTCTTCGTTCCGGCGAAGCTCAGCCAGTGCCAGTCCCAGTTCCAGGCTCACTTCCTCCCGGTGCCGGCCCGCCGGATAGCGCCCCAGATAGGCGCGCAGCCCCTCCAAAGCCTTCTCGGGCTCCCCCGCCCGAGCCACTGCCAGCGGCTCCAAGGCACACAAGCTCTCGTCCTTCAACGCCTCCTCGCGACCTTTCAGTTTGCGTGCCCGCGCCAGAAGCTGCGCCGCTCGGTGGAAGTCGCCCAGGTCCATGTACAGCCGGCCGGCCTCCAAGGCTGTATCCGGCTCGTCGGGGGGCTTCGCGGGATCGGGCAGCAGCTTGGCGATCTTGCTCACGCCGCGCAGTTGCCGCACAAACAGCTCATCGGCGCGCCCGCGCGGCGTTCCCTCGATCCGATACCAACTCTTGCCGTGTGCCGACACGAACAGGACGGTCGGATAGGCCCAGATCTTGTACTCCTCCACCAACTCCGGATGCAGGACCCCCTCCAGCCTCGCCACCTCGTAGTCGGCCAGCGCCTGCTTCACATACCCGCGTTCCAGCACTTCCTTCTCCAGCCGTTCGCAGCCGGGGCAATCACGCTGCCAAAACACCAGCACGACGGGCCGGCGGTGTTCAGCGGCCCGCGCGAAGGCCTGCTGCAACTGTGCGCGCTCATCCGGCGCTGCAGGCTTGGCCCTGTACCGCCGCCCGAGCAACGCAACGCTGCCGGCCAAGCCCAGAGCCGCGACGACAACCACGACCCAGAGCCGGCCCCCCGTCACGCTACTTCTCCCGGGATCCCTGTTTCTCAAGACGCTCAATTAGCCCGCGCGCGTGCGCGGCCCACTTGCTGTTCGCGCACCGCTTGTCATGGGCCCGCCCCGGCGGATAGTCCCCCAACTCGGCCAAGATCTCCAGGGCCTCGCGCCGACGATTCTGGCCCAGGAGCGCCACACCCAGGTAGTACCGCGCCTCACAAACCGGCTCCGACTGCGGATACTCGCTCAGCACACCATGGAGCAGCTCGATCGCCTGGTCCAGCTTCTCACGCTTGAGCGCAATAATCGCCAGATCAACCTTCGCCCCGGGCACGGTGCCCTGCTTGTTCTCCCGATCCTGTTGCAGAGCGTCATGCAGATAGCCCTCGCTCGCGTCCGGAACGTCCAGTTCCAGATACAGGTGTCCTGCCTTGGCCTGGGCCCCAGCATCCGTCGGGTCGCGCCGAATCGCCTGCTGCGCTTCGTTGAGCCGCAAGAGCAGGTGCATTCTGGCGACCAGGTCGGGTGCCGACACGAAGCCACTGACGCGGTACATCTCCTCGCCGCCGCTGTTGAAGAAGAATATCGTTGGCGCCGCACCGGCCAGAATGTTGGCCGCCTCGAGCCGATTATGCTTCTCCAGAATCTCGCGGGCGAGCACCTTCTGGGCAAAGTCCGGATTGGTCTGGGCGTTGATGCCGGCGCATTCGAACTGGGAGGAGAGGCGCACCACGGCCTTGTCGCGCAGGGTGTAGCCCTCCATGTTCTGGCAGGGAATGCTGCCGGGCACACGCAGATACACCAGCGCCGGCCGGCCCGACTTGTCCGCCGCCTCCAGCGCGGCCCGCCAACCGGGGTGCCACGTGATCCCTTCGCCGCCTGCCCAACAGCAGACGCCCGCGAGGCCAACCAGCACTGCGCACGCCCATCCGGCGTGCAGCGCTCCTTCCGATCGTCGCTCCCCTGCCGCGGGTCCCGCCATGCCTTCCCCCTCCCCTTGGCGCCCAATCTCTGCCTATTTCCCGCTTAACGCCGCGCCGTCCTTCTCACGTTGTATCTAGGTATCTAGACGCGCTGCACGCGCGCCGGGTTCCCGCCAACCAGTTCCACTCACATTGACGCTCACGAGCAGCGTTTGCTATAATCCCTGCCACGGAGGGGTGTCCGAGTGGTCGAAGGAGGCGGTCTTGAAAACCGCTGTGCGAAAGCACCGGGGGTTCGAATCCCTCCCCCTCCGCCATCGCCGCAGTAGGTACCGCCATGATCCCCAGCCCAGCCCCGCGCCTGCCTCTGATCGGCCTGTGCCCCATCGGGAAGTTTGTCTTCAGCCATGAGGACGCCCAGCGCCAAAAAGCTCTGCTGGAGGAGAAGCTCAAGCTCTGGCAGCTTCCGTACGTGGGCCTCGATGAGGTGGTGCCCGACGGCCTGCTGCGCGACCAGCACGATGTGGACCGCGTGGTCCGGCACCTACGCGCGCAGGGCGTGGATTGCCTGTTTCTTCCCCACTGCAACTTCGGCACCGAGGGCGCCGCGGCGATGGTGGCCAAGCAGCTCGGCGTGCCCACGCTACTCTGGGGCCCCCGCGACGAGGCCCCCTTGCCCGACGGCACCCGACTGCGCGACACCCTCTGCGGCCTGTTCGCCACCAGCAAGGTTCTGCACAAGCTGGCGGTGCCTTTCACCTACCTGGAAAACTGCCGCGTGGACGAGCCGCCGCTCGAGATCGGGCTCAAGAACTTCCTGCGGGCGGTCTCGGTCGTCAAAGGCCTGAAGGGCCTGCGCCTCGGCCGGCTCGGCGTGCGCATTGACTTCTTCTGGACCACCATCTGCTCGGAAAGCGAACTCCTGGAGCGCTTCGGCATCGAGGTCCTACCCCTCGACCTGATCCCCTTCCTGCGTGCCGTGCGCCGGCGTGCTCAGAAGAACGAGCCCCAGTACCGGGAGGAGCTGCAAGAGCTCAAGCAGACCTTGACGCTGGAGGGCTTTGCGGACGAGACGCCAATCCTCCGGGTGCTGGCCCTGCGGGATGAGCTGCTGGAGCGCGCCGCAGGCGAGGGCCTCTCGGGGTACGCCATCCAGAGCTTCATGTCGCTGTGTGAAGAGCTGGGCAGCGTGCCCGATCTGGGCACCGGCCTCTGCACCGCCGCCGGCATTCCCTGCGCCTGCGAAACCGATCTGCATGGGGCCATCAGCATGGTCCTGCTCCAGCGAGCGGCGCTCGGCAGCACGCCCCCGTTCCTGTCTGATCTGACCGTCCGCCACCCGGAGGACGACAATGCCGTACTGCTCTGGCATTCCGACTTCCCGCTGACCCTCAAGGCGGACGACAGCCCCGCCAAGCTGGCGCCGCACTGGATCCTGCCGGGCATGCCCAGCGGCATGCCCCACTGGCGCCTGAAGGGAGGCCCCGTCACCGTCGCGCGATTCGACGGTGACGGCGGCGAGTACCGCCTCGCCCTGGGTGAAGGACAGGCCACGACCGGTCCGGAAACGCGCAACGTCTATCTCTGGATGAAAGTCGCGGATTGGCCCCGCTGGGAGCGTCACTTCATTGAAGGGCCGTATATCCACCACGTCGCCTGCGCCCACGGACGTTACGCGCCCGCTCTCTACGAGGCCTGCCGCTTCCTGCCGGGACTGATCGCCGACCCGGTCGAGAGCAATGGCGAGGCCCTGCGGGCTCGTTTCTTCACGGAGCTGCTCTGAATCGAGTATTCCCACTCAGCTTGACCCGATTGCACAGGGCTCACCGACGCCCGCACCGAGGAGGGGGCGCATGCGCACCATCCGGCCCGGCCGCCCAATCCATTGCCCACCGGATCATGACGAGCTGTCCTCCGGCGGCTCCACCTCCGCGCTCAGGCGCTCGGCCGGGCCCCGACTCAGCAGCCGCCGGCGGATCTTCAGACGTCGCTCCGCGTACCACAACGGCGGCGCCGCCAGAACCCCGTACACGAGCAAGGTCACCGCGCACCATGAAAGCCGCCAGTCCACCCCCGGGACCAGCCAATTGCCCACCAGCCGAGCTACGAAGAGCGCCGCGGCCATGTAGCCTGCCAGAGCATAAGCCCGGCCCAGAGTCCCGGCCGTCTCGCGCGGCCCCTGGCGGATCAGACCCAGCGACATCGTCAAAACAATCGCGCCGCTCCATGCCTGCCCCACCAACGCCGCCACCGCCGGCCCGACCAATCCGTTCCAGCGCAAGCTGAGCCACAAACCCAGCAACGCGACCACGGGGATCCACGCGCCGTTCACGGCCACAACCCGCCACTGCAGGTCGGCCGCCACCATGGCCTGGGAGCCTGGAATCCCCAGCGATTGCAGCGCCGGCGCCCACACCAGCCACTGCGCCGGCCGCACACCGGCGACGTACTTCTCCAGAAACGTATGCACGACCCACGGCAACGCGATGTTGGCCACGCCGGCCAAGAAGGGCGCCAGGCAGGCCAGCGCCAGGACCGGCGTCACGAGCTGACGCCGCGTCTGTTCGACCGAGGCCTCGCGCCCGCGGAGCTCCATATAGCGAGGAAACAGCACGTAACCCACGGCCCGCGGCAAGGCGTACATCAGTCCCGCGATTACCGTGCCGATGGTATACACGCCCAGCCCCGGAGCGTGCAGCAGCTTGAGAATCACCAGACGGTCGGCGGTCCGCAGCAGATGATCGCTGAACACCAGCACGAGTATCGGGAACCCCGCGGCCAGCAGCTCCCGCAGCCGCGCGCCCTTCAGACTCCAGCGGACCCTGTATCCGCTCCACTGCACGATCACCAGCATGGTCAGCAGATGCCGCAAGAACAGGCCCAGCAACGCGCCCCGGATGCTGAACACCCGCGCCAGGCCCACCATCAGGACGAAATTGAGCACCGCCGAGATGAGCGTGACAACACCGATGATGTGATACGCGCCGTAGGTCCTGAGCAGCGATTGGTACAGCACGATCAGCTCCGCCAAAAGCAGCGTGCCGCTGGCCGTCAGCAAGCCCAGGCGCGTGTCGAGGCCCAGGCGGTCGCCGACGGCCAACGCAAAGGCGCAGACGGCGGCCGCACACAGCGACGACAGCAGCAGAGTCCCCGTAACGCCGACGTCGCGGCACTCGTCGGCCCCGGCTTGGTCGCGCTGCCCCAGGAGATACGGCATCCGCTTGTTCATCCCGTGCAGCAAACCGACATGCGCGTGGCCGGCATATTGCAGCACCAGGTTCACGGCGCTCAACACGCCCTGATAGGTCGGCCCCAGCACGCGCGCCACCAACAGCCCGCGGAACATACCCAGCAGCATCGAGACGTACGAGGACCCCGACACCATTGCGATGCCCGCCCCCACTCCCCACGTCCGATGCTTGTTCCCTGGAGACCCCGAATCAGCCATCTTGATCCATCGTCTTGTTCTCCCCGCCGGCCCACTCCGAGAAGCGAGTTCCACCCGCACACCGGATTCCCTGCGCAACAAGGCCGCCCTGGCCGGCAAACTGAGCCTCAAGGTGGCCGGCCATACTGATCTGCGCACGACCCCAGCCGGCGTCGTCCTTGCCGCAGCCGCAGACAGCTCCGCCGCTCCAAGATGCGCGTGTGCCGGCCCGCGCGAGGCGGAACCCGACAGCGAAGGCAGAGGTC
>JALGUG010000371.1 GCA_029820995.1 Candidatus Zipacnadia bacterium | reverse complement strand
GGCCAGCGCAGCCACCTTGTCCGGTACTGCGTAGCCGCCTCCGGGGTCCGGGTCGCTGTGGAGGGGCTGCCGGGCGACGGGTAGGCCGACGCAGAGGGGACAGCCCTCGTGACAGGGGCAGTTCTCGATCAGCGACAGACAGCCTTGCATCAGCTCCTCAGTGTATTTGAACGCCTTCTCCACAAAGCCCAGCCCGCCACGGTAGCGATCGTAGAGGAAAATGGCAGGCCGGCCGAGGTTCTTGGCGTCAAGGAGGCCGCCCAGGTCGAGCCGTTCGCACATCGCGAGCGTGGGTAGGACGTTCACCGCCACATTGCGCAGGCCGCAGAGGGCGTCGAAGGGCTTGCGCCCCAACTGGTCAACGGCCGCGATTAGCTGCGACGCCGGCACCCAGGCGAAGGCCATCGTCTCGAGCTGCTGGGGAGGCATGTCAAGGTGTTCATAGCCGAGCTGCTCGAGCGTGTAGAACTGGACCTTCGCAAAGCCGGGGACGCGCCACGAGACCTCGGCCTCGGCCAGAAGAATGCGACAGCCCCGCCACCGGCTTTCTTCGTCGGGCGGCCCGATGGTAATCTGCCCGGTGAGCGCGGCCTGGGTGTAGTAGTCCGTCTCGACGGGCCGGACGTATGCGACCCTGGCCTGCAGGTCGGTTTCTTCGACCGAGTATGTTCGTCCGCCATGCAGATAGATAGCCTGAGGATGGACCAGCTCGAGGCCGCTAATGCCGTCCACCGCGCCAATGGGCTCGTTATTGCGCGTGACGTCCACAATCGAGTAGGTGTCATCCGCCGTGGTCCGAAGGTTCATGTCGCCGGCGGGATAGCCGGTGGAGGCCCAGTACCATTTCCGCCGCTGGCGACGGAGGTCCCCATGCTCCTCCAGGACTTCGCACAGCGGGGCGCATAGCTCGCCGAAGAAGTGCCTATCCTCATCGCCCAGCGGAAGCTCGGCAGCGGCGGCGCGGAGGTGGCCGGTCATGATATAGGGGTTGTCAATATCCACCACGGCGCTCTCCGGCGACTCGTCGAAGATGTAGTCCGGGTGCTGCATCAGGTACTGGTCCCTGGCGTCAGTGTACGCGATCAGCACGACCAGCGATTCGCCTCGCCGCCGCCCCGCGCGTCCCGCTTGCTGCCAGACGCTGGCAATGGTCTCGGGAAAGCCCACGGTCAGGCAGGCCTCGAGGTGCCCCACGTCAATCCCGAGCTCCAGCGCCGACGTGGACGTGATGCCCAGCAGCTCGCCCTCGAAGAGCCGACGTTCGATCTCGCGGCGCTCGGCAGGCAAGTAGCCGCCTCGATAGGCGCGGATTCTGTCCGCCAGCGCCGGAGCCTCGCGCTCAAGCTGCTCGCGGCCGTAGCGCGCGATGAGCTCGGCCACGACTCGGGCCTTGCCGAAGACGATCGTGCGCACGCCCTGTTGCACCAGTCGCACCAGCAGGTCCCGCGCCTCCGCATTCGAACTCCTCCGCCGCCCCGTGGCCTCATCCAGGAGCGGCGGGTTCCACAGGAGAAAGTGCTTCGGGCCCTGAGGCGACCCGTCGTCGTCCACCAGCACCATTGTTTGACCGGTGAGCGCCTCGGCGTGTTCCACCGGGTTGCGAATGGTCGCCGAGCAGCAGATATAGTGGGGGCGACTGCCATAGTGCGCGCAGAGGCGCTGCAGGCGGCGGAGCACGAGGGCGGTGTTGCTGCCGAAGATGCCACGGTAAGTGTGCAGCTCGTCCACCACGACGTATCGCAGTGCGGCGAAGAAGCGCGCCCAGCGAGTGTGATGGGGCAGGATCGCCCGATGGAGCATATCGGGATTGGTCAAGACGACGTTACAGCGGTCCCGGACCCGGCGACGGCCCGGCGTGGAGACGTCGCCGTCGTAAACGCCGGGCGACAGCACGTGGCCGAGCCCGGCGCGCCGAAGTCCGGCCAGTGTGCGCAGTTGATCCTGCGTCAGCGCCTTGGTGGGAAAGATGTACAGCGCCGTGGGCCCGCTAAGGGTGACTGGCGGCTCAATGTCTTCTGGACCCGGCGCGTGCAGTTCGAGCGGCTCCGACTGGCGCGCGCCTAGCAGCGCCTCGAGGACGGGGGCGTTGTAGCAGACAGTCTTGCCGCTAGCCGTGGCGGTGACCACGACAACGCTGTCGCCCCGGCGGGCGGCGTCAATTGCCTGTGCCTGGTGCGTATAGAAGCGCTCGATGCCTTGAGCGGCGAAGGCGCGCTGCAAGGCGGGCGGCAGAGGGCGCTCGAGGTCCGCGTACCGAGCCTCGCGCGCGGGAAAGGTGCGCCAGGCCACGATCTGCCCCGCGTACTCCGGCTCCGCCCTCAGTTGCGCAACGAATGCCGCGAAGTCCATGGCCCTAGGACTGCCTATTTGGGACGGAAGTGAGGCCAACCGTTGACCTTTGGTGGAGCGGGCTCCTATAATAGTGGTTGCGGAGGCCAGCTTCCGATTTGCTGTGTCCGCTGTGGAGGATAGAAGATGTCGGACAAGATCCCTCGTCGAGAGTTCTTTCAGCGCGCCGCCCAACTTGCCGCCGCAGGACTAGTTGGCGGCCTGATCGGCTGCAAGCGAGAGGCGCAAGAGACGACCAGCGTGCCGACTCCTTCGGCCTCGGGCCCGCAAAAGCCTGCTGCGGCGGCTAAGCTGGAGGGCAAGGTCGGGAAGAACCGCTGGGTCGGACATCCCACGGATGTTGAGCTGGCGGTCGCCACGGGCGATAGGTCGCCGGAGGACCTCGTCAAGGCCGCAGTCGCCGCGTACGGCGGCATAAGCGCCTTCGTCCGTCCGGGCGACACAGTGGTGATCAAGCCCAACCTGGCGTGGGGCCGTACGCCGGACGAGGCGGCCAACACGAACCCGCTGGTGCTGGCCGCCGTGATCGGCTTGTGCCGAGAGGCGAAGGCCGGCGAAATCCTCGTGATGGACCACACGTGTAAGCCGGCGATCATCACCTTCGACATCAGCGGCGCTTCGGCTGTATGCCAGGAGGCGGCAGTAGACCTGATTGACCTGAATAACGAAGCTCTGTACGATGAAGTCGAGTACACTCGCGGCGTGAATGTCAAGAAGGATCAGGTGGCGACTGAGATTCTCGAGTGCGATTGCCTGATCAATGTGCCGATTATGAAGCATCACAGCGGGGCCGAGATCTGCGGCGGCATGAAGAACCTGATGGGCTGCATCTGGTATCCGCAGAGCTATCACCAGAAGAAATCCCAGGAGGAGAAGGACGAGAACCTGCAGCAGTGTATTGCCGACCTGTCCACGGGCGTGCGGCCGACGGTGAACATCATGGATGCGATCAACTGTCTGGTTACCAACGGGCCTCAGGGTCCGGGCGATGTCCAGCAGAAGAACACCATTATGGTCAGCAGCGACATTGTGGCGCTTGACGCGATGGGCGCTCGGCTGATCGGCATAGACCCGCAGAAGGTCGGGCATGTCCGCCTGGGCGCGGAGCTGGAGCTCAAGATCAAGCGCGTCACGGTCTAGACAGCAGGGGGTCACAAGACGGCTCATCGTGCGGTCGAGGGTTCGGCCGGGACCGCGAACAATGTCCACCCGGAGGGGTCGCGGCGCAGTTCTCGGGCTCCCCACGCCGCGAGCAGCTTGCCTGCATCCTCGCGCGCATCCACCAGCCAGTAACCCGCCTTCGCGGGCCTCGGGGCGGGCCAATCGTCCCGGCTCGCGACCTTCACCTCCTCCCGCTCGGACCAGAGCCGCACCGCGAAGGCCTTGCTTCCCAGCAGATGCACGGGCACACCGGGTTTCAGCCCGGCTGCCGTCTCCGCCGCCCGGCGCTCGGGGGCGCTGTCGGCCGACAGCGCCGGC
>JALGUG010000085.1 GCA_029820995.1 Candidatus Zipacnadia bacterium | reverse complement strand
ACACGCATTATCCCGAGCAGATCATCTACAACACCTCGGCCGCCATGGACAGGATCTTGGGACGGTAAGGACGGCCCAGTCCAGCAGGTGCGGGGTTCCCGGTTCGCTGCCCACACGATAAGCGGCCCTTGAGGCTAGCGTGAGGGCTGCCAAGGAAAGTGAGGGGATTGCTGATGGTCCGCCAAATGATCCTAGGACTACTGACCGCGGCTGCTCTGGTTGGTGCGCAGCCAGCAATCGAGCACAACGACGTCAAGATTGAGCCGCTGGGACGACCGGGGGCGTTCACGGGTTTTCGGCTGATGGTGGACGGGGCTGGACTGGTGGACGTGAACTTCGGGAGCCTGGGCAACATCACGGCGCAGAGGTGTTCAGCGCGCAAGACGGATCGGGGCCAGTCCCTGGCCTTTGAGCGACTTCAAGCGCGACCGACACCCCAGTTGGGACGTGATTCGACCGTGACGGTCGCCCTGCTTCCGGACCGAGCCTTCCCCCGGGTGTCGTTCCGGCTAGAACTCAAGAGCTTCGACCAGGCGGCGTGGGAGAAAGCACAGGGGCAGGTGCCTTTCCACTTCCTCACCTGCTCGCTGCCGGGTGCGGAGATCTTCCACCAACGGGGCTGGCCGATACCTACACCGGCGATTGACCCCTACCCGCTGCTCAGTGAGGCCACGGGGTATGGCATCCAGATCAGGAGCTTCTGGTCCAAGAACTGGAGCTACGCTCCGCCGGTGGGCGCTTCGCCCATGCCTACGGTGGGCCTGTGGAAAGCCGGCGCGAAAACGTACGTGGGCTACGACTTCCACGAATCGCGGCTGCGCGACCACTCGGAGAAGGACATCGGGACGGCATATTGCTGGAAGCACAAGGGCGCCCGGGAATTCTTCACGCTGGTGTGGCCCTTTGCCCAGCACTATCGGGAGCTGAGGTATCCGGAAGAGGCTGTCGTCGTGCAGAGCTACTTCAACCTGCTGTACTCCAAGCATCTGGCCAGCGACGATGACCCGAACCGGTTCGTGAGCGAGTTCGTGTGGAAGCATTTCGCCGATCTGCTACCGGCCGCGCCGACGCTGAACGATCTGTCGTGGCTGCCGGGAACGAACCGGCCCACGGAGTTTCGGGCGCCGGGCCCGTGGCGGCTGTACGGAGTGGAGGGGGAGAAGGCGCGGTGGTTCACGCCGGGAACAATCGTGGCTCGCGGCGTGCACTACTTCAGTCCGATTGATAGCTGGTATCGCACGAACAATGGGAAGGCCCTCCGGCAGCTCAAGTCCGATATTGATTTCTTGCTGCCCTATGCCATCGAGCAGACCATTGACGGCGACCGGTGCGTGTTCTGGAAGAAGCCCTTGGAGGGCGAGGGCGCCAAGATGTTCGCCGCCGGCGTTCCGACGCTGCACAACATCCAGGGCTGGGCCGTGGCGCTGGCGCTGCTGGACACGTATCGCAATGAACCCCAGCAAGAGGCGCGGCTGCTACCGTACATTGACGGCGCACTGCGCTATACCAAGCACATTTTGTATACGCGCAACGGCTATGCGGACGTGCCGGCGGCGCAGTTCGCCTGGGGTGCGACGCCGGTCGCCACCTTCTGCCTGCGGTACTACTACACGTTCCGCGACACGCCCGAGCGCCGTGAGTTGGCGCAGCTAGCGCTCAAGCTGGCGCGGAATATGACCTACCGCTACATGGCCATCTGGACCAGCGACAACGACGACATGGACGAGATCGATTCGAGCTTCTTGATGGAGCCCAACGCCGGTCACTCCTGGCTGGGCAGCGCCTGCTCCAACGAGGTCTGGGTGGTCACTGTGGCGCTGGCGGAGGTCTATTGCGCGACGGGGGATCCGCTGCTGGGCTACTACCTGCGCGGGATGGTGGAACGGTGGCACGAGCTGTACCGCGACAATTATGCCGGCAGCATCAAGGCGTACCGGAGGGATAATCTGACGGAGCGATACGGCCTGTACGCGGAGTGCGCTCAGGGCAAGGGAGTGCGAGGCGATTTCGGCGGCATCTGGGGCCAGTTGGAGCTAATCGCCTGGCCGATGGGGAGCGCCGTAGCGCGGGTGATCTGCGGCGAGCAGGCCGCGTTGGCCTTTGACCGGGACGGCTTGCACACGAACATTGACCAGTATCGCTATTACGGCGACGGGCAGTTCAGTTTCAGAGTGACACGTGTGGGCCCAATGCCGAAGGGGCCGCGGTCGTTCGATCTGCAGGTGACGTTCCCCTTCTTTGTGCTCACCGACAAGCCCGTGCAATTGATCTCCGACGGCCAGGCGCGGACGGCGGAGATTGTCAAGTTCGAGCACCAACCCTCGACGCTGACGGTCAAGGGGGTGCAGTACGGCGACATCGTCGCAGTCGGCAAGTACGACGCGCAGGTTAAGCCCAAGGCATGCGCCCTGGCGAAACCACGCCGGATTGTGGAGGCGCGCGCGCGTCAAGAACGCGGCTGCACGGTGATCAATCTGGAGCACGCGACGACAACGACTGTCTCGCGCGACTGGAACGACCTCAAGTCATACGCGGGATTGGAACCGGGGCGCAAGCTGATCTACGGGATCCCCTTTGATATTCCCGTGCCGGACCCCCAGACGGGCACGGGGAGCGTCCGAGATCGCGATGTTGCTCTGGGAATCGCGCCGCGATACTTGTTTGCGCTGGTGGGACCGAGCACGGACCAATCACGGCTGGACATCCTCTTGGAGGGGAACAAGACGCAGTCAGTAGACCTACGGGACGCGGTTCCAGTGTTGAGAGGTTGGCCGCCGATCTTCGAATGGCATGTGGACCTGGTCGCAGTGGAGACCAAGGGGCGCAAGGTCGCCTCGCTGAGGCCGACTAACCTGGACCTGTTCGCTATTACGGCCACGGATAAGACCAAGGCCGAGCTGGCGGAGACCTTCGCGGCGTTGGCGGCGCGGCGCAAGGCGGTGTTGGCTGAACGCGAAACGCTTCGTGAGCTGCGGGAACTGCGGGCCCTGGCGGCGCCCTTTGCGGGGCACATTGCGGTCCTGCCCACACCAAAGACGAAGGCCCGGCAAAGCATTGTGGGCAGGATGCTGTGGAAGGCCGGGATGCGAGAAGGCATCACACTGCTGACGCCCGAGCAGCTCGTCTCGCCCCAGTTCTTCGCCCCCAGCCGCTTTTGGCTGGCATTGTACCTCGGCTCGGAGGACTACTATCAGACGGTGCGCCGGGAGGGCGACGCCGAGGAAGCCGTGCGCCGCTATTTGAGCCGGGGAGGCACTCTGCTGGTTCTGCCCTCGGGGCCCTTCCCCTTCTACTACAACGAGAAGGGGAAGGCCGATGTCGCGGCGGGCCGCGTGGGCCTTCCGGTGTGCGGAAGCGGCGCAAAGGGCCGCGACGACAAGCTCCCCGCGGCGCAGGTCAGTGGCTGGGAGAAGCCGCCCGAGGGCGTCAAGCTGACCTTTGAGCTGAACACCGAGCAAGAGATCATCAAGTCCTTGCCGGCGCGCTTCCCCTTCCCCGAAACGGGCGATTTGCGGTGGCGACCAATCACAAATGTGGCTCCCGATGCCGCGAAGTACACGCCGCTGTTCACGCTGCGTGACGAAAAGGGGAACTCGTACGGCGACGGCGGGGCCCTGATCGAGTACACGAAGGGCCCACTCGCCGGCGGGCGAGTGCTGTACATCTGGGCCACTCTTCTGAAGGACCGGGAGTACCAGAAGGCGGTATTGGGCGATACGCTGCGCTGGGCATTTAGGAACACTATCCCGCCGCCGGCCAGCGGGACCTGCACCCGTGCGACGGGCCCGATCAAGGTGGACGGACGCCTCGATGAAGCCGACTGGGCGGCAGCGACGCCGGTCAGCCTGGACTTCCTCGCCCCGAAGGGGGGGCCTATCCCCGTAGCGACCAAGGCCCGGTTCCTGTGGGACGACGAGAACCTCTATGTGGGCTTTGTCTGTGACGACACCGATATTCGCTCGCTAAAGAAGACGCGGGATGATGCGCTGTGGGAGGAGGAAGTTGTGGAGGTGTTCGTTGATCCCGACGGCGACGGCAAGGACTACAAGGAGTTCGAGATCAATCCGCTCAACACGCAGCTTGATCTGCTGATCCGCGAGCCGGGGAAGGGTCCGTGGCAAGATAACGCGAAATGGAACGCCGCCGACTGGCAAAGCGCCGTCCATGTGGAAGGGACGGCGAACAATCCGACGGATGACGACGCGCGCTGGACAGTCGAGACCGCCATTCCGCTCAAGTGCTTCGACACCGCCCGGCGACTGCCGCCGCACGTCGGCGATACGTGGCGCGTAAACCTGTATCGCAAGGAGCGCGGTAAGGCGCTGGGGGATGAGCAAGCTGCGCTCTGCTGGTCGGCCGTCACCAATATGCACCAGCCGAAGCGCTTCGGCTTCATGACCTTCGGCGCAAGCCCGCTGCACGACGACTTCTCACTGTACCAGCCGGGCTCGTCGGGCGCGCCGACGTGGCGCGTGAGCAACGGGCAGTGGACCGTGGAGGACGGCGTGCTCGTGGGCACCGACTGTGTCATCGGCGGCTGGATCGCCGAGGGGGCTCGATGCGGGGCGTCCGACTGGCGCGACTACACTTTCCGTTGCCGGTTCCGCATCGCCGAGCGCGGCACGGATCACCGCGACGGGGCCTGGTTCGGTGTGCGGTACGGTGGGCCGGGGAGCTGCTACTCGGTCAACTTCATCAACGAAAAGGTTCGACTGCACAAGTCGGCCGGCGGCCGCTCGACGGGCGATGACAACATGCTGGCCGAGGCGCAGTGGCAGACCGACGACCGGTGGCACGAGGTGGAGATCACCGTCCGGGGGTCGAGGCTCAGCGTCAAGCTGGACGGACAGCGCAAGATTGACGCCGAGGACCGGGACCATCTTGGCGCGCCGCCGATTGAGGCAGGCGGCATTGCGCTCTGCGCCCGTCGGTGGCCGGACTCGAAGGGCCACACGCGGGTGATGTTCGACGACGTGTCCACAACCATCACCCGGTAGGGCCCGATTTGTCGCGCCTGGGAGCGTTCCTTCCCCCGACCGTGGCCGGTGGCCCTCAGAGCAGCATGCGATGACAACCGACACGACTGAACAGCACAACCACGCGCAGATCGAGCGCCTCAACCAGCGCGGCGGCCGGACGTTGAGCATCGTGGACCTGCTAGAGGCAGGCACCATTTCGCTGGACATGGCCGCCTATGCGTACACAGTGATGAGCTATGGCGCCTCCGTCCTGACCGGCGCCGTGCCGGGTGGCGCGGGGAAGACGACGCTCATGGCGACCATGCTCCATGCGCTGCCGGCCGGCGTGAAGATCGTGACCGTTGATGAACCCTCTGTCATTGATCAGGCCGATTCGCACCAGCCGGGCGAGGCCTGCTTCCTGGTGCACGAGATTGGAGCGGGACACTGGTACGGCTATCTGTGGGGGCCGCCGGTCGCCCGGTACCTTGAGCTGACCACCGCCGGCCACCTGATCGCCTCCTGCCTGCACGCCGACACGCTGGAGGAGTTGACCAACATCCTCCGGGCGCCGCCGCTTAGCGTGTCGCCCGCGGCCCTGGGCAGCGTCAGCCTGATCCTGTTCATGCAGGTGGAAGGCGGGTGGAGCCGAACGAAGAGGCGCGTCGCCACGATGTACGAGGCGGTCGAGGGCGAGCACCGGCTGCTCTGGGAATGGTGCGGGGCGGACGACGAGTTCTCTCGTGTAGAGAAGCCCCGCCTGGCCGCGGAACTGGCGGCAAGGGCGGGGCGGTCAAAGGTCGAGAACGAGACCGCACGCTGGCGGACGCTACTCGCGGACCTCCTCCAGCGCGGCGTCCGCGACACCCGCGCGGTACGGAGGGAGGTGCTTCAACTGCAGCGTAGCTTGGCCCCAGCCTAAAAGGCGGGGCGCGGGCTAAGCCGCTAGGGCGCGGTCGGATTCATAGCGCCCTTTGAATAGGCATCCCAGGCCCCGTTGCCGCTCAGCCACTTGGCGTGACCGTCGCAGTAGCCGATGTTGATGCCCTCGTTGTGCACGACCTCCCAGATATGCGTGCTGGCTACATTCCGGCCGCAGCTCCACTGACCGCAGGCCTTGCAGGTCAGCCAGCCGCGAATGTCGCACGTCCGTCCCGAAGACTGGGCGCTCCGTCTGCTCCGGGGTACCCACGCCCACTACGGGGCGTCCGGGTTCATCTTCCAGCCGTAGTTGTCCCACACGGTATTGCCGGACTGCCACTTGGCGTGCCCGTCAATGAAGCCGATGTTGACGCCCTCGTTATGCGGCACCAGCCACTTGTGGGTGGTGCTCACATTCAACCCACAGCTCCATTGGCTGCACCGGCTGGAGGTCAGGATGGCCCGGATGTCACCCAGAGCGGGGTGGTTGCTGTCAAACAGCATGAACTTCTCGGCGGGACGTTCAACTCTCGCCAGTTGAAAGCCCGTGGCCGTGCGCCAGAGCTCGTTCGTAACGCCATAGCATGGCCGCTGAGGGTAGTACGTGCCATGATAGGTCATCGCGGCACCGTACGGGCTGGAGGGACAGCGATAGACCTGCCAGTTCTTGATGTACGGCTGAAGCTGATGGGGCCAGAACACCCAGGGGTCCACGGTGTACGAGCCCTGGGCGTAGTACGGGAACTTCTCGTCATAGTCCTGAACGTACATCAACATGCCGAGGGACATCTGCTTGACATTGGACAGACACGACGTCTGGCGCGCTTTCTCTCGGGCGCGCGCAAAGACGGGGAAGAGGATCGCCGCCAGAATGGCGATGATCGCAATCACGACCAGCAACTCGATCAACGTGAAGCCCTTGCGCATCGCAAGCCCTCCTCAAGATGAAGTGTAAGAACTCAACTTGATAGTTCGCCATCACCTCACGTCTTCCTTCTCTGCTGCGCCGGCAACGGCGTCCCTCCGTCAACCGACTCAGACTGTTACCGGCCTGACCAGTCACGCAGGGACTGCCTTGAGGCGCTTTGTTTGTTAGAGCTCCCGGCGATGCTGCAGGAAGTCCTCAGACATCTCAAGCTGTTCGCAAAACCGGATGAACATTCGATGCAGCTTCCGTGCTGCGGCGCCGTTGCGCGCAAGGACGTTCCTTTTCTGGCCAGGGTCCTGCTTTAGATTGTACAGGGCGGGCTTCTCGACGCCGCCGGGGCCCACGCGGGCGGGCCGGACGACGCTGTCCACGATGGCGGTTGGGTGTTCGGCGACCGGCCCGCCGGGGTTACCGCTGTAGATCAGCGACCAGTCGCCGGCGGTGATCGTGGTCTGGCGACCGACATTGGGATCGTGCGCCAGCGAGGGCGTGGTCACGGCGAAGTTGCGGATGCTGCGCCTCTTGCCGCTTAGGATCGGCACAAGCGAGGCGCCATTCATTGTGCCCGGCTCCTTGACACCGCAGAGGTCGAGGATCGTGGGCATCAGGTCCGGTGGTTGGGCATACGCCGAGACCCGGCGGGCTTTCTGCTGTCCGGGCAGGCGAATCAGCAGCGGGATGTGGGCGACCTCCTCATACAGCGGCACGGTTGCGTGACCGCCCTCCCAAATGCGCGACTTGCCGGTAAGATTGTGCTCGCCGTGGTAGAAACCGTGGTCGGTCGTGAAGATGATCGCAGTGTTGTCGGTCAGACCCAGCTCATCCACCCGCCGCAGCAGACGGCCCACCCAGGCGTCCACCAGCGTGACCTCCCCCGCGTACAGGGCGCGCATGTGCTTCAGTTCGCGCTTGGTCAGGTAGTCGGCATCGCCGTAAATCGGATAGAAGACCCGCTCGCCCCGGTACCCGGGATCATACAGGTCCACGTAGTGTTGTGGTGGGTCCCACGGCTCGTGCGGATCGAAGGTGTCTACGTACAGGAAGAACTTGTCGCAGGCGCGGTTCTCCTCGAGCCAGCGGCCGGCCGCGGCCATGGTGCGCGCCACGAAGCAGTCTTCCTCGCCGCGCCGACCGGCGGTGTTGCGCAGGTGCTGCTTGACGGTCGTGAAGGGCGAGCGGAGCTTTTCGGGCGCGCAGGGCAAGGGCGGATCGGGCGGGCTGGTCTTCCAGCGATCATTTTCCTGCCCGCGGATCCACTCCCAGCCGGAGAAGCCCCGGTCGAAGTGGTAGCCCGCCTGCAGGATGTGGGGCGTGTCGGCGATCATCATCGTCGTGTACCCGGCGGCGCCCAACACTTGCGATAACACCGTCTGATTCCGCGGCAGTGGCGCCCAGTCGAACTCGGTGAAGGTGAACCGCCCCGTCATCACGTCGCAGCGATTAGGCACGGTGGGGAAGGAGGCGGCATAGGCCCGGTCGAATACTGTGGACTGACTGGCCAGGGCATCGAGGTTCGGAGTGTGGATCCACTTGTTACCGTAGCACCCGAGGTGGTCTCGACGCAGTGTGTCGGAGATGATCAGGATAACGTTCATTGATACTCCTCCTTGTCGCGGTCCAAAGTCGAAGGACAAAGACGATACTTCAAGACGGCAATTAGCGTGTCGGACCTCTTTGACCTCCTTCGCCCCGGCGCCGGTGCGCAGACAGGTGGAAGCGGCGACCCGGTGGAAACAGACGGAGGGTCGGCGCGAACACATGTATCCAGGAGGCTAACAATGCTTGCTCGGACCTCATTCGCGAGCCAGACGGCAATTGCGGTGCTGCTCTTTGCGCTGTTGAACGGCGCTGCCTGCGGTGCCCCCAACATTTATCCCGATCCGAGCTTCGAAGCGACGGGCGAGCCGGGCGTCGCCCGTACCGGCGAGAAGGCGGGACACCTCGCAGTCGGCGGCAAGAACCACTGGAAAGCGATCGGCGGCAGCATCCAGGTGGAACCCTTTGCGCGCTATCGGGTGACCGCGTACGCGAAGGCGAAGATCGGTACGGGAACGATGTTTGCGCCGTACTGCTACGAGTGGAACTGTTACGAATGGGCTTTCGTCAGCAGCGTCCCGCTGAAGACGTCCGATCGGTGGCAGCGTGTCCAGACCACTTTTGTGTCACCGTACGACCACATGGTCGTACACCCGCTGGCATACATTGACGCCGCGAATTCGGAGGCCTGGGTGGATGACATCGTGGTTGAGAAGATCGCTGAGCCGGCGGCGGTGATGGCTGAAATCGCAGCCAAGCAGAAGCTCAGTGCTGACGAGCTTGAGCTGCTGGTGCGGTGGCGCGTGGCGCAAGGCGACCTGAAGGGGGCGCACGCATTACGGCGCCGCGGCCGAGCACAGACCCGGGCCGACGTGGCGACCGTTATCGCCCTGAGCACGAAGGACCCGCGCGCCCGCGAGGAGCTGACCATCGAGGCGGTGCAAAACGGCAGTCTCTCACTGCATGACGGCGTCAAGCGGTTCGAGCAGATGACCGAGGGGATGACGCTGAACGAGCGGCTGGCTCTGTGCGCGGCCGCCGTTCAGGGCAACCCGAAATCTACAGGGGCGGCGCGGGGGTACAGGCGGATCTTCGATCGGTATTCCAAGCAGACCAGCGGCCCGGCGACGACAGCCGAGCGGGCGGCTTCTCTGGCCAAGATGCGGAGCTCGGTGCAGGGCCTGCTGGACTCGCTGCCGGCTGATTCCGCGGCGCGAAGGGAGCTGGAGAGTGTGACGAAGAAGCTGGACGAAGCGACAGCGGCGCTTGAGAAGCAGCGCGCCGCCCTGGGGAAGTGTACTGTAAAGATCGGCGGGCAAGCGCTCGGCCCGAACACCCACAGGATAGTCATTCCCGACGAGCCGACCCCGCAGGAGCAACACGCGGCCCGGGACCTGCAATACCATCTGGAGCTCATCACGGGCCGGGTGATCCCGCTGGCGCCGGAGAGCGAACTGGGCCAGCACACGCCCGTCGCGGTGGGCAAGTGCAAAGTCCTGCGCCGGCTGGGCCTCCGCCCGAACTATAAGAGCCTGGGCCTCGAGGGCATCTATATTCGTACCGTTGGGCCTGCACTGGTGCTTACGGGGAACAAACGCGGGGTGCTGTACGCGACGTACACCTTCCTCGAGGACTACCTCGGCTGCCGATGGTTCACCCCCGATTGCAGCACTTGGCCAACCAAGGGAACCATCAACGTTCCCGCCATCAAGCGACGCTACGTCCCGCCGTTGGAATACCGGGCCACGGACTATCCCAACTCACGTGACGCCGACTGGGCGGTGCACAACAAGATCAACGGAACGCAGACCCACCTGGACGAGGCCCGCGGCGGCAAGATTACCTACCATCACTTCGTGCACACCTTCAACTCGCTAATCCCCCCGCAGCAGTACTTCGCCACTCACCCGGAGTACTTCTCGATGATCAACGGCCGACGCGTCAGTGAACGCACACAGCTCTGCCTGACCAATCCCGAGGTAATTGAGCTGGCCAAGCAGCGCGTGCGCCAGTGGATCAAAGAGCGGCCCGGGGCGCGCATTATCTCGGTGTCACAGAACGACTGGCACAACTACTGCCAGTGTCCCACTTGCACCGCGCTGGCCGAGAAGGAAGGCAGCCAAGCCGGGCCGCTGATCCACTTCGTCAACGCAATTGCGGATGACATCAAGGATGACTACCCGAATGTGATTATTGACACGCTGGCGTATCAGTACACGCGCAAGCCCCCCAAGCACGTGCGCCCGCGGCCGAATGTTGCAGTGCGGCTGTGCAGCATCGAGTGCTGCTTTATCCATCCTCTGGAAACCGATCCCTATAACAAGTCCTTTGTGAAGGACATTGTGGGATGGTCGAAGATCTGTAACCGCCTACACATCTGGGATTACGTGATCAACTATGCTCACTCGATTATGCCCTTCCCCAATCTGTTCGTGCTCAAGCCGAACATTGACTTTTTCATTAACCACGGCGTAACGGGCATCTATGAGGAAGCCTGCTACTTCACCAAGGGCGCGGAGCTGGCCGAGCTGCGCACCTGGATCATGGCCAAGACGCTGTGGGACCCGAGCTACGACACGAACAAGGCCATTGACGAGTTCCTGCGGGGGTACTATGGACGGGCGGCGAAGCCGATACGCGACTATATTGACTTGATTCAACAGTCAGCGCAGAGTAAGCCGGACCTGCACGTGCGGATCTACTCGCCGCCCAGCGCGGGCTACCTGACGCCCGAGGTCTTGGCCCAGGCGACGAAGCTGTTCGACCGGGCGGAGGCGGCCGTGCAGAAGGATGCGACGCTGCTGCACCGGGTGCAGGTCGCCCGGCTGCCGATCATCTACTCGAAGATCGCTCTGGCCACCGGCGCCCTGTTCGCCGAGAATGACGATCAGCTCGTTGCGGCCCAGGCTGAGGACGTGTCGGCGCTGGTGGATCGCTTTGCCAAGATCGCCCACGCCGAGGGCGTGACCCGCGTGCGCGAGGGCGGGCCGCTGGCATCGCTGGAGGCGTGGCTGGCGTCGGTGCCGCGAACTGCGCGCAGGATCCAGATCAAGCGGCTCAAGAGCGCGAGCTTGGAAGCGGCGGTTCTGCCAGAGCTGGGCGGGCGCGTCTGGCGGCTGAGGCATTTGCCCTCCGGGCAGGACCTAATCAAACGTTACGGCTCAGAGGGTGCGTGGGACCCGCTGCGGGGCGGCTACGAGGAGTACAGCCAGGCCGACTATCGGTCGCCCGGATGGCGCGAGGCGTATGCCGTAACGAGCCAAAGCGACCACTCAATCAGCCTGGAAGCGAAGCTCAAGGGCGGGTTGAAGCTGGCGCGCACCATTGAGCTCGACCCGCAGAAGCCGCTGATGAGGGTCTCGTCCATCCTCGAGAACACGGGCAAACAGGCGCAGACGGGGTGCCTGCGGGTCCACCCCGCCTTTGCTGTGCAGAGCACCGGCCAAGCAGCGGTGTACATGCGCCAAGCCGACGGAAGCTGGAGCAGGAAGAGCCTGGCGAACCCGGCAGACCCCCGGGCCGAGAAAAGCATCTTCCTGCAGAGCGACGACATCCCCGCCGGGGCCTGGGCCGTAGTGGACGAGGCCGCCAAGATCGCTATTGTCAACCGCATGCCGGCGGGGAAGCTGTCGCAGGTGCTGCTCAACTGGAACGGCGCGGATGGCCGGGTGAACCTGGAGTTGTACTCGAAGGCCCGGAAGCTCAAGCCGGGCGAGAAGATCGTCCTGGAGCAGACGTACCAGGTGGTGGCGCCGTTCAGCGAGGAGGCTCTGAAATAGGGGGGCGATCCGCGGCGCGTCCATCATTCCGGGCGGAACATTTGCAGGTCGCCGCCCTCGAAGTCGAGCAGTTCGTACTTGTCCAGGCGGAAGGTGTGCCAGTAGCAGCGCCAGCGCGGATCCGCTTCCAGAATGGCGCCCAGCCGGCGGATTATGCCGGCCTTCTGTTCGGCATACTCGGGGTCTCGGGCCAGGTCGCGATAGGCGGGGTCGGCGAGGTCGTATAGCTCGTCGAACTCCGACGTGAGGTTGTAGGTATACATGTACAAGCGTCCGTCGTCCAGCTTGGCGAAGGTCGCCACCGCCGGATTGGGGCAGACGTGCCAGCCGCACTCAAACAGCAGCGGCCGGTCGAGGGCGGTCTTCGTTCCCCGAATGAGCGGCACGAGCGACTGGCCGTCCAGACGGTCGTCGGGCGTTATGCCCGCCAGCTCGAACACGGTCGGCGCGAGATCGAGCAGCGAAACTGGTGCTGTCACCGATGCGCCCGCGTTCTCATTCCGCGGCAGCTTGATGGACAGCGGTACTCCTGCCACCTTTGGGTGACCGTATACGCCCTTGTCAATCAGGGCTCGCTCGCAGTTCATCTCCCCGTGGTCGCCGGCGAAGATCACCGCGGCGTCATTGTACAGCCCCCTCTCGTCCAGCGCCTCCAGCACTCGCCCGAGCGCGCGGTCCAGTGTCTCAATTTGCAGGCAGTTCAGCACCATGTACTCCCGAGCAGCCTCCTCCTCATACAGGCCCCAGTTGAGCCGATAGAAGTCGTAAACGCGCGGCCAGAGGTGACGCGAGCCGCTCAAGGCTTCCGCGTAGCTGTCAGGGAGCTTGATGACTTGCCGCAGCTCTTCGGCGCGGTCGGCGTAGCAACCGGGAATCAGAAAGGGCTGGTGGGGCGCAAAGAAGTCGAGCTGCAAGTAGATGGGCTGCGCGCCTCCGGTTTGGGCCAGCGCGCTTTCGAGGGTCTCGCAAGCCAGCCAGGCCAGGTAGGAGCTATACGTGGCCTCCTCCGGGAACTCGCCGCCGCCCGGCTGCTCGATCCACCCGCCATATGAGTTCCCCGGCGTGCGCCGGTCCGGCCTCAAGCCACGCAGCTCCTCTCGGAACTGCGGCGGCTGCACACCCACCTCGCGCAGGTACCGCAGGTAGTCGTCGTCGTCCGTCAGCGGCGGCGCCCAGCGGTTCCAGGGGGTGTCATTCTCGCTGAACGCGGCCCGGAACCGCTCGGTCCCCACATGGCACTTGCCCACATGCCGAGTGTGATAGCCGGTTGCCCGCAGGTACTCGGGGAAGATCGCGTCCGAGTGCCGCAGCTCCACCTCGAAGCCTTCATGTGCTCGCTCCTCGTTGACCAGCAGGTACGGATAGCGCCCAGTGAGATAGCCCGCGCGGGAAGGTCCGCACAGGGGCGACACGCTAAAGGCATGTGTAAAGCGCGTGCCCTGGCTCATCAGCCGGTCAATGTTGGGCGTGCGCAGGTGCTCCCGGAGCGGATGGTCCAGTGCGTACGCCTCGGGGGGGATCATGTCCACGGTGATGAAAAAGATATGGGGCCGTTCGCCAGCCGGCTCGTGTCTGAATCCGTGCTCCCCGGCCCGCGCATTGAGGTACTGCTTACGGCTGCTCTGCATTGTTGATGCTCCCAACTGTTCGACCCGTGATCCCGCCCCAAGAAAGGTTCTCGGGTCCCGCTGACCGCATGGGGCCACTAGATCATCCCGCAGGCTTCGCGGGCGCGTTGGAGCGTAGCCTTCGCGGCCACTCGGGCCCGCGCCGCGCCGTCGCGCAGGATCTCGCGAACCTCGTCTGGATTGGCCGACAGCTCCGCATAGCGTTCGCGTGCGGCGGCGAAGTGCTCATTGATCAGGTCCACGGTGCGTTTCTTCATTTCACCGTAGGCGGCGCCGCCCTTGAGGTATAGCTCGCGTGTGGCCTCCAGTTCGTCCTCCGGCGCAAACAGCCGAAAGATATTGAAGATGTTACAGTTGTCAGGATCCTTCGGAGCTTCCACGGGCGTGGAATCCGTGACCACACCCATGACTTGCTTGCGGGTCGTCTGTTCGTCCACGAAGATGTCAATTGTGTTCCCGTAGCTCTTGGACATCTTCCCACCGTCGGTCCCCGGGACAGTAGCCACATCCCTAAGAATGTACGGCTCGGGCAGCTTGAACACCTCGCCGTAGGTGTGGTTGAACTTAGCGGCCATGTCGCGCGTGACCTCCACGTGCTGCTTCTGGTCCTGTCCCACGGGCACGACGTCTGAGTCGTAGATGAGGATGTCGGCCGCCATCAGAACCGGATAGATAAATAGGCCCGTGTCGGCCGAGACGCCCTGGGCAACTTTCTCCTTGTATGCATGACAGCGTTCCAGCAAGCCCATCGGGGTGACGCTGCTCAGCAGCCACGTGAGCTCGGTGACCTCGGGGATGTCGGATTGCAGGAACAGGATGCTACGCTGAGGGTCAAGGCCGAGGGCCAAGAAGGCCTTGGCCACGTGCAACGTCTGCTCGCGCATGACGGCGGCGTCGCGAGTGGTGGTGAGGGCGTGGTAGTTGGCGACGAAGTAGTAACCCTCGTGCTGGTCCTGAAGCGCGATGAACTGCTTGAGCGCGCCAAAGTAGTTGCCGATGTGCAGCTCCCCTGACGGCTGGATTCCCGATAGAGCTCGCATTGAGTTCCTCCCCTTTTCGCTCGGCCGCGGTGTTCCCCGGAGTCCGGGAACCACGCATGAAAACGCCGTGGGCCCCTCCCGGGCGCCCACGGCTGCTTGAGTGTTTCGGCGTTGTCCAGACACGACAGTGGGCGCTCGCCTAACGAGCGCGCCACCAAGAACAGACCCCTCTCGGTCTTCGTTGCCCTCTCATCCTGCCCCTCCAGCCTCCAGTTACATACTATAGATTGCCGGCAAAGCAATGTCAAGAGCAACATGGTAAGTTCCACGCCAGCCGGCCCGCTTTGCGCAGCGGTCCCCCGCCTAGGCGCGCCTCACCTGGAAGGTCCGATCCGGTCAATCTCCCACCTCCCGCTCAGCGGCTCCGTTGCCAGCTTGCGCCGAATGGGATTCAACCGAATGTGAGTAATCGTCTTGTCTCTCCAGTTCTCGTTCTCCGCGAGCTTCAGACGGTACGTGTGCAGCTTGCCGTCACTCTCCAGCGCAAACCGCACGGACATTGCCTCGCACATTTGCGGCCGCTCCGTGGTCGCCCAGTAGAACTGGGATTGCTCCCCTGCAGTCGTTGCCATTGTAATCTCGAGAGTGGGATAGTCATTCCCCTGTACCGGCTCATCGAGGTGTGCGACCATGTACCCCGGGCATGTGATCCGCCCGACCAGCTTTCCGTCTGCGATCTTCACACTGCTCAGGCCGCGATGGAAGCTCCAGTATTCCCACTCATATTCCTGGTCGAAGTCGAAGGCAATCCTAGTAAGCGGTGGCATGGTGCCGACTGATCGTGCGATCTTACGCCAGGGATCTTTGATCCGGTCCATGAAGTCATAGATCGTTCCCTGCAAGTCCTGTTCGACCCGTTGCATCTCGGGTCGGCCGGCCAGATTGTCCATCTCGAAGGGATCGGCGTCCATGTCATAGAGCTCGTTGATCTGCCGCGGGCGCCAATTGAGGGAATACTTATAGCGGGGAGTGCGAACCATCCTCATCTGCACATTGGGGGCCGGGAAGCTAGTGTACACCGCCTGGTGGTGCTCGTCAACGCGGCCCTCCAGGAGCGGGCGCAGGCTCTTGCCGTGAAGGCCCTTCGGAGTGGGAACCGCAGCGAAGTCCAGCAGCGTCGGCATCAGGTCCACGGAACTCGCCAGGGCACGTGTGACTGTATGGGGCGGTATCGCGCCGGGGAAGCGTACCAACAGCGGCACGCGCACCAGGTCGTCATACATCATCATTCCCTTGAAGATGCACCCGTGGTTGCCCATGAACTCGCCGTGATCGGTCGTATAGATGACCAGCGTGTTGTCGGCCAGCCCGACACGAGTCAGGGCGTCCAGCAGGCGTCCGATCTGCGCGTCAATGTAGCTGACATAGCCGTAGTAGTGGGCCAGCAGCTCGCGATACTCCCGCTCGGTCCAAGCCGGGCGCTCGAGTAAGTCCCACATCTCGTTCGCGTATACGATGCGCTTGTTCAAGCGTGCGCGCTCCCGGGCCAGGTCAAGGCCGCACATTCGCCAGCCGAAGTCCCTGTGGCTGGCGGGCGCCTTGGTCATCGGATCATTGATGCTGGCCGGAAGTGGGAGGCTCTGGGGATCATACATCTTGTCCCATGGCTCTGGAGGAGTCATCGGCCGGTGGGGGCCATGATAGCTCACGCACAGGCAGAAGGGGGTACCGCTGTGGGCACGCTGTTCGAGGTATGAGATGGCTTCGGTTGTCACAAAGCCCTCCATCCAGTGTTCCTCGGGTATTGTGACATGACCATCCTTGATGACGGAGTGGCCCGGCGTGAATAGACCTCGCGCACCTCGCGGCCATAGGCCCAGCTTCTCCAGGTGTTCACGGTACTTGCGGCCATAAGAGACGCCGTCCTGAAAGCCGTTTTGCGGCATCTCCTCACCCGGCGGCCGGCCTTCCATCTTGATGATGGTCGGTACTCCGTCGCCGTCGCGGGCTAGGGCCTTCGGACCACCAAGATGCCACTTACCCATCCACGTCGTGTGATAGCCTGCAGCAGCCAGCTCCGTGCCGAACGTGGGAAGGCTTTCGTCGAGCTTGATGTTGTTGATTAGGACACCGTGGCTCTGTGGGTGCAGGCCGGTCACAATGCTCGCGCGGGAAGGCGAGCACGGGAAGGCAGCAACGTAGTACCGCTCGAATCGTACGCCCTCGCCGGCCAGACGGTCTAAGTGAGGCGTCCGGATAGCCGCGTTGCCGTAGGCTCCCATAGCGTCCCAGCGATGCTGGTCCGTCATGATGTACAGGATGTTGGGCCGTCGCGGCGTCTGCTGAGCCGAGCTTCGGACGCAGCGGGTGCCAAGGTACGCCCCCAGGCCGGCCCCTGCAAGACCTCGAATAAAGCTCCGCCGATCAATGGACATTTCCCCACCCCTTCATAGGCTCTGCCGCGCTCACTGGTTGCGCGGGCACATCTCCCAGAAGACGACCTCGCCCAGCGGTCGCCGTGTGCGCTTCTGCTCGCATGCCAAACTGGGCTGGCAGAAGCCGAGGAACTTGCAGTGACATATC
>JALGUG010000084.1 GCA_029820995.1 Candidatus Zipacnadia bacterium | reverse complement strand
CCGTCCGCGGTCAGCTCCAGCCGGACCAGCGTCAGATCGCCCTTGGCCACGACGGCATCGTTTAGGGCCACATGGCTCCGGGGCGTCTTCCCCTGGTCCTTCCAGGTCGCTTCCAGCATCAGCCGCGACTCCACTTGAAACTGCCCCGACAAAAGCGCCTCCAGCTCCTGGGTCACCGACCGAGGCGCCATCTCGGCCAGGAACCCGAAGCTGCCCAGGTTGAGCCCCAGTACGGGTGTCCCGTGCGGCGCCGCGGCACGCGCCATCCCCAGGAAGGTGCCGTCGCCGCCGAGGGAGATGACCAGGTCCGAGCTCGCCACAAAATCGCTGTCTCCCTGTTGACAGCCCTCGCAAGCCTCCGCCAGCCCGGCCTCCACCCGCACCGACACCCCGGCGGCGCAAAGCGCGCGGCTCAGCTCGCGCGCTTCCTCCAACACTCCGGTCTTTGTGGCCGTCCCCGCCAACCCGACCGCCCTGATCTGTCCCTCGAACTGCGCCGTCGCCACTGCGCCCTCTCCTGACGGCCTCAACCGGTGGGCCGACTCGCCTTGTTCAGCCGCTCCTGGTTCTGCCGGGCAGGACGATAGTCCGGCTGCAGCTTCAACGCCTGCTCGTACATCTTCCGCGCCTCGTCCACCAACCCCTTTTTCTCCAGGATCACGCCCAGATTGTTCATCGCGGGAACGTGCGCCGCATCGGCCCGGAGGGCCGCCCGGAAATGCTGCTCCGCCTCGGTCAACGCCTCTCGCCGCAGGAAAATCAGCCCGGCGTTGTTGTGCGCATCCGCGTTGTTCGGGTCCACCTCCAGGCAGCGCAGATATGCCGCCAGCGCCTCATCATACCGCTTCAGGTCGTAGAGGAGGTTTGCGAGCCCGGCGTGGGCCGCGGGCTCTCGGGGGCAATGTTCCACGGCGCTCTGCCAGGCCCGAAGCGCCTCCTGCTGTCGGCCCAGTGCGTCCAGCGTGGAGGCCAGATTCGTCCAGCCCATGCACAAGCTCGGGTCGGCCTTCACCGCCCGCTCAAAGTACCCGCACGCCTCCTCCAGCTTCTGGAGCCGAAAGCTGCCCCAGCCCGCGTTGTTCAGCGCATTCGCGTCGTCGGGCCGCAGCTCCAGTGCCTGCTTGTAGGCCTCGAGTGCGCCTGTGAGGTCTCCAGCCGCTGCGCAGGCCAATCCCAGGTTGAACCGCGCGGGGAAGCTGTCGGGAGCGAGCGTGGCTGCCGCTTTCAGCGCCTCGATCGCCTTCTCATACCGCTTCACATTGTACAGCGCCGTTCCGTAGCCCAGTTGTGCTTCAGCCATCTTCGGTTCCAGGGCCACTGCCTTCTGATAGGCGGCCAAGGCCTGGTCCGGTTTGCGCACGCGCAGATACAAGGCCCCCAACGTCGCCCACAGCGCCGGCCGCCCGGCGTCCAGCTTCGCCGCCTGTTCGTACCGCTGGATCGCCTTTTCGATCTCTCCGTTCTTTTGCAGGGCGTACGCGAAGTTGATCTGCGCGTCAACGTCGCCGGGGTTGAGGTCAATGGCTCGATGGTAATTGTTGTAGGCCTTGAGGTAGTTGCCTTGCCGCGCGTATAGGTTGGCCAGATTGAAGTACGCGTCGAAGTAGTCCTTCTTGAGTTCGATGGCGCGCTTGTAGCTCGCCTCGGCTTCGGCGAGCTGATTGTTCCTCACATATGCGTTGCCGAGGTTGTTGTGCGCGACCTCATAGTCGGGGTCCGCCGCCACCGACTGCTGCAGATACTTGATGGCATCCTCGGCCTGGTCGAGCTTGAGGCAGGTAGAGCCCAGCCAGCACAGGATCGTCGCATCCTTCGGGCGCTCCCCCAGGGCCCGTTCGAAGGCCGGCCGCGCCTCGGCGTACTTGCCCTCCTCGTAGAGCGTCACGCCGTGCTCGAAGGCGTCTTCCGCATCTTGGGCCACCACCGCCGCCGACCCCAATACCAGGATCGCCACGCACCACAGGCTCACTGTTCGGTTCATCGCCGCATCAGGCCCCCTAGGGTCCACCCTCCCGGCGCCTGCCGGCTGGGCGGCACGCTGACCCGGTCTCGTTCCGGCACAGTTCCACCACTGACGCCAAAATGCCTTCTTCGTCCAGCCCCAACCTCCTGCGTAGGCGGGATACTTCTCCTTGTTCCACGAACTCGTCGGGGACCCCGATCCGATGCACCCGGACATCGGTCGAGCCCGCCTCCTGCAGCAACTCCAGCACCGCCGAGCCACAGCCGCCGGCCAGACAGCCCTCCTCCACAGTTACCAGCCGATGCGTCTCTTGTGCCGCGGCCAGGATCGCCTCGCGGTCCAGGGGCTTGATAAAGCGCAGGTTGACTACGCCCACTCGCAAGCCCAGCGATTCCGCTTTTTCCGCCGCACGCAGCGCCGGCCACACAGGCGGCCCCAGGGCCAGGATTGTAGCGTCGGCGCCGTCCCGGAGACGCTGTGCCCGCCCGACTTGGAGCTCGTTCAGCTCTTCCTCGAGCGCAGCATTCTCCGTCTCGCCACGCGGATACCTCAGGGCGCAAGGCCCGTCCAGCTTCAGCGCGGTCGCCAGCATGTGGCGCAGCTCCGAGGCGTCCTTGGGCGCCATGCAGACCATACCCGGGATGTGCCGCAGATAGGCGATATCGAACAGACCGTGGTGAGTCGGGCCGTCGTCTCCCACCACGCCCGCTCGGTCCAGGGCGAACACGACCGGCAAGCCCTGCAGGCAGACATCGTGGACAATCTGATCGTACGCGCGCTGCAGGAAAGTCGAATAGACCGCCACAACCGGCCGCCGACCGGCACACGCCAGTCCCGCGGCAAAGGTCACGGCGTGTTCCTCGCACATTCCGACGTCAAAGCATCGGTCCGGGTACCGGGCCGCGAAGCCGTCCAGCCCCGTACCATCCATCATCGCCGCGGTGATTGCCACCACCCGCTCGTCGCGCGCCGCCAGCTCCAGCATCGTGTCGCCGAATACGTGGCTGTAAGTCGGTGCCCCCTGTGGGCGCTCTGCCCGACCCGTCGCGGCGTCAAAGGGCGTAGTCCCGTGGAACTCCCGGGGGTCCTTCTCCGCCGGGCCGTAACCCTTGCCCTTCACCGTCAGCACGTGCAGCAGTACCGGGCCGCGCAACTCCTTCGCGCGTTCCAGCAGCCCCATCAGCTCCCCGATGTTGTGCCCGTCTATGGGGCCCAGATACGTGAACCCCAGAGCCTCGAACAAGGCGCCCGGCACCACCACGTGCCGCACGCCCTCCTCGAACCGGTCTGCCAGCTCCACTACCGCGTCGCCCAGCGGCAGATACTTCATCAGGTCCCTGAGCTCCTGCCTCAGGCTCTGGAGGTGAGGGTCCGCGCGGAAGCGGCTCAAGTGCCGCGCCATTGCGCCCACAGTCGGCGAAATGGACATCTCATTGTCGTTGAGCACCACCAGCAAGTCGGTGCCCAGTTGCCCGGCCTGATTGAGGCCCTCCAGGGCCAGTCCACCCATCAAGGCGCCATCGCCAATCACGGCCACGACCCGCTCCCGGCGGCCCGCCAGGTCACGCGCTTGGGCCAGGCCCAGCGCCGCGGAGATGGATGTGCTGCCGTGTCCCGCCCCGAAGGCGTCGTACTCGCTCTCGCACCGCCGGCAGAAGCCGCTCAGACCTCCCTCTTGCCGCAAGGTTCCGATCTGGTCCCGCCGACCCGTCAGCAGCTTGTGCACGTAGCTCTGGTGGCTCACGTCCCACACGATCTTGTCCTGCGGAGGGTCCAAAGTCCGGTGCAACGCGATGGTGAGTTCGACAACGCCGAGGTTAGGGGCCAGATGGCCACCGGTCTTCGAGACGGTGTCAACCAACAGCTCTCGGATCTCAGCGGCCAGCGCGTCCAACTGCGAGGGACTCAAACGCTTGAGGTCCGCCGGCGAATTGATACGATGAAGATGCTTGCTCATGGGCCCTCTGTACCCCTGTCGCCGGCGGCCCCCGGAAGCCCGCCGGTATCACAGCAGCAATCCCAAACTCCCCAGGCAGCTCATCAACAGCAAGAATGCGAGCACCAGGGGCAACGCCGCCCAATAGAACGCCCGCACGTGCACTGGCGCCCTGCTGTGGGCTCCATGCCACACAAGCAGGCAACAGCCCACGCCATAGGCCACACAGCCGATCAGCCCAATACTATGCGCCGTCCAACTTAAGGACCCGGGCAGAATGTACGCCCCGAGCATTAGCGCGGGTGTCGCGACGAACGAGGCCACTGCTGCGTGTCGCGAGAGCGCGTAGTCGGCTTGGGCCGACTTCGCCCGGTTCCAACGTCGGATGAAGATCCCCGCCGTCAAAGCCAGTGACGTGCAACCCAGAGAGAAGACCAACAGCATTAGCAGAGTGTGGGCGCTCGTCACCGCCTCCGGTAACTCCGCAAACAGTACAACCGCTGCCACCGCCACCAAGCCGACCAGTGCGGCCCACAACGTCAGCAGCTCCGCCAAGACGCCCCGTCGCGGATCTGACCTCAACACGGTACTCCCTCCTCAAGTCTGCGTCAACCCCCGCACGTAGCCCCTCGTTCGGGAAGGGATATACCATGACCGAGGCCGTTTTCTCTGTTACAACTTCCGGTACACCTAACTTTCCGGCTCCACCTCGAAATTCTGCCTCTCCGTCCCGCCGGGCTCCTTCGAGGTCACCAGCTCCACTCGTCGTTCTGCGGCAGCCAACTTCTGTGCACAGATCTGTTTCAATTTCATGCCCCGCTCGAAGGCCTCCAAGGCCTGCTCCAGAGCCAGGTCCCCACGCTCCAGCTTGTTCACCACCTTCTCAAGCTCCTCCAGCGCCGCCTCGAACGTCAGCTCCTCTGCATGTGCGTCGTTCATCTCTCCGCCTCTTTCTCCACCGACTCAGCGCGGGCACCGAACGCTCCGTCCGCCACAGTGATCTTCAGGTCGAGCCCCTGCTCAATCTCCGAAACGCTCCTGATCACCCGTTCATCCGCAGCTCGCTGGGTCACACTGTAGCCTCGTCGGAGCGTCGCCTGCGGACTTAGCGCCTCCAGGCGCGCGCCCAGTCGCTCGCTACGTTCCGCCCATCGTTCGCGCCGTCGCTCCATCGCCAGCCCCAGACGGTGCGCCAGATCGTCCACTGCCTGCTGCCGCTGCCAGAGCCCCTCTTGCGGCGTCTTCAGCACCCGTCGCTCCGCCAGGCCTTCCAGCCTCTCCCGCGCCTGTGCCGCTCGGGCAAGCAAAGCCCCACGCAGCCGTGTGGCCAACTGCGCCAGCCTGGCCCTCAACTCGGCCTGGTCCGGCACGACCAGCTCTGCGGCCGCCGAAGGAGTCGCCGCCCGCAGGTCCGCCACGTAATCCGCTATCGTGAAGTCAGTTTCATGCCCGATCGCCGACACCACCGGCTTCTGCGAGCCAAAGATCGCCCGCGCGACGGCCTCGTCATTGAAGCACCAGAGGTCCTCCATCGAGCCGCCGCCGCGGGCCAGGACAATAACTTCGATCTCCGGCAAGCTGTTGGCCACCTGCAGCGACCGCACAATAGACGGCGGCGCCTGCTCGCCTTGGACCAACGTCGGCACCACCACCAGGCGCGCTGCCGGATAGCGCCGGCCCATAATGCTCACCAGGTCCCGAATCGCCGCTCCGGTCGGAGATGTCACCAACGCAATGGCCCGCGGAAATGCCGGCAGCGGCCGCTTTCGGCTCTCCGCAAATAGCCCCTCCCCTTCCAGCTTGGCCCGCAGGCGCTCAAAGGCCAGATACAGCTCGCCCAGCCCGTCGGGCCGCATCGAGCGCACGTAGAGCTGATAGCGGCCGCCACGCTCGTACACCGACACGCTGCCCGCAGCCAGGACGAGCATCCCGTCCTCCGGCTCGAACTGCAAGCGCGCTGCATTGTTGCGAAAGCAAACGCACGACAACTGGGACTTGTCGTCACTGAGCGAGAAGTACAGATGACCGGAGGTGTGTCGCTTGAAGTTCGAAACCTCGCCCCGCACCTCAAGGTCCTGCAGCAGCTCGCTGCGGTCCAGCAGGCGCTTGACGTGCGAGGTCACTTCACTGACCGTCAGTACTGCCTTCTCCGGCTCCGGCCGCATCCTCCCCCTCTTTCTCCTATGCCGAGACTGCCGTCCGCGTCAACGCCCCCAGGATCCCATTTACGAACTTGCCTGATTCGTCGGTGCTGTACGTCTTGGCCAGATCCACCGCCTCGTCAATTGAGGCGGCTGTCGGTACGTCGTCGAAGTACAACACCTCCGTCAACGCGATCCGTAGCACGTTCCGATCCACCGTCGGCATCCTCTCCAGTGCCCAGCCCTCCGCCAGATCGGCAATCCGCTGGTCAATTTCCTCTTGATGCTCGCGATACGTTTCCACAATCCGCAGGGCGAACGTCTCGATCTCCGGCCGCAGACGCTGCAATTCCTGGTCCGGCATGTTCCACGCGCTCGCCATCAGCGCGAGCGTGAGCTTCAACTCGCTTTCCAGGTCCGTCAGCTCGGTCTGGGTCATTTCCAGTCGGAACAACAAGCCCAGCGACAGCTCTCTGGCCCGTCTCCTGGCGCCCATGGTGCCTCTCCTGCAGTCCCGTTCTCAGTACCCCCAGCCGTCCCTCGTCTGCGGCATTCCCGCCGGAACCGTCCACCCCGGTTCAGGCCCGGCCCATCTCCCATCCTACCATACCCCGGTCGCTACATCCTCCGCTCCAGAAACCTCAGGTCGGTCATTCCCTGCCCGAAGTAGTGATTCCCCAGAATGTTCAACTGGTGGGTAATATTGGTCTTGACTCCCTCCACGACCATGCCCCTGAGCGCAGCCTTCATTCGCTCGATCGCCGCGGCCCGATTCACGTCCCAACAGATTACCTTCGCGATCATTGGGTCGTAGTACAACGGCACAACACTGCCGGTCGTCACACCGCGGTCCACTCTGATCCCCGGTCCGTTGGGCATCCAGAAGCGCGTGATCCGTCCGGGCGACGGACGGAAGTCGCGCTCCGGGTCCGCAGCCAGGATTCGACACTCGATGGCATGGCCCTCAAACCAGATCCGCCCCTGGGTGTGTTGGAGCCGTTCACCCGCGGCGATCCGGATCTGCTCCCGCACGATGTCCACGCCGGTCAGCATTTCGGACACTCCGTGCTCTACTTGCACGCGCGTATTCATCTCCATGAAGTGGAACCGGCCCTTCTCATCCAACAGAAACTCCACCGTGCCGGCGTTTTGATACCCCACCGCCCGTGCGGCGCGAATCGCGGTCTCGCCTAGCTTCTTGCGCAGGGCACGGTCTACGGCAGGGGAGGGCGCCTCTTCCAACAGCTTCTGTCGCCGGAACTGAATCGAGCACTCGCGCTCTCCCAGGTGGATGATGTTGCCGTGTGCGTCGGCCAGGATCTGGACCTCGATGTGACGCGGCTCCGAGAGGACATGCTCGACATAGATCTCGTCGGACCCGAAGGCCGCCTTGGCTTCCGCCCGCGCCAGGTCCAACGCCTCCGGGATCTGCTCGTCATTGTGCACCACACGGATCCCGCGTCCTCCGCCCCCCAGCGCCGCTTTGAGCATTAGCGGATAGCCGATCTCCCGCGCCAGCCGCCGCACGTCGCGCGGGCCGTTGATGCCATCCTCACTGCCGGGAATGACCGGCACGCCTGCTTCCTTCATCATCCGCCGCGCCTCGGCCTTGTTGCCCATCTTGGCAATGACCTCCGGCGGCGGTCCGATGAACGTGATCTTGCACGTCTCGCAGACTTCGGCGAAGCTCGCCACCTCGGCGAGGTTCCCGTACCCGGGATGAATCGCGTCGGCACCGGTCACTACGGCGGCGCTGACAATGTTGGCGACATTCAGGTAGCTGTCGCGGTTGGCGGGCGGTCCGATGCAAACCGCCTCGTCAGCGAGATGCACATGGAGCGCGTCCGCGTCCGCCTGCGAGTACACCGCCACGGTCCGGATGCCGAGCTCTCGGCACGCCTGCATGATGCGGACCGCAATTTCGCCTCGATTGGCGACTAGGATCTTGTCAAACATCTTGCTCCGGGCCGCTCTGTTCGCGTGCCGGCTCCGTCACCAGTTCTCATGCCCCGGCGTGGTGCACCAGACTTTGCCGGTTCGGGGATCATAACTGTACGGCTTGTCCGTTTGCGGGCATCTCGTCACCGAACCCGGCCCGCCGTCCCGTAGCCGTGCGGGGTAATGCCCTTCTTCGATTTCCTTCTCCAAGATCATTGATCGGATTAACTCCAGGTTCTGCTTGCACTGTACCCCGCGTGCCTTGTTGAGCGCCCCAGCGGCCTTGCTCTTCTTCTTCCCGCTGCCGGACGATCCTCCGCCTCCGATAGCGCTGAGCAGCAGCACCGCCAGGATCGCGATGATCACCAGTGCGGCCAGCAGGCTGACTAGCGCCAGGCCGCGGCTTTCCGCCTGCCTGAGCGGTCTCATCAACGAGTCGTCCCCTCCGCCCCCCGTTCCGGCTCAATGGCCATCAGCGGTTCTTGGTACTCGACTGCCTCGCCGTCGGCCACGTAGACCTCCTTCACGATCCCTGCGACCTCAACCGTGACCTCATTCAACACCCGCAGCGCCTCAACGGTGCCCACCACATCGCCGGGCTTCACTCGCGTGCCCACCTGCACCAGCGGCGCGCTCCCGGGAGTGGCACCTCGGTGGAAAAAGCCGACGTACTCGGAGCACACCAACTCCAGGCCTTCCGTCGAAGGCCCGATATCCTCCGTGGTAAGGTCCACTACCGGCTTTAGCAACGTCGGCTCGGCCTGCGGTGCCTCAGCCTCCTCTTGCTCCGGCACAGAGCCCCTAGCTTGTGTGCTCCGCCGGAAGCGCACCAGCTCCTCCTCGGTCTCCACAGTCAACTCCACGATCCCCAGCTCCGCCGCCAAGGCCACGTATTCGCGCAGTTTGTCCAAGTTCACGCGGCGGTCACTCCCGTTGCCGGATCGCTCCGCCCGGCCCCCACGCTCCGGGCACAAAAAGGGCCTGCCGCTCCTGATGAGCCGTGCAGGCCAGGCCGGGGCCGTCACTTGCCCCACTGCTACGCCGCCCGGGCCCCAGAAGCTTCGATGCAGGCGCCCCCGAGGCGCCGGTGTTTGTGTGGCTGCCCTCTATTTGCTCGCGCGCTCGATATACGCCCCGTTGCGCGTATCCACCTTGATGACGTCGCCCCGGTTGATGAACAGCGGCACCTGCACCGTAATTCCGCCCTCCAGCACCGCCGGTTTTGTCCCCCCCGTGGCAGTGTCCCCACGTACCCCGGGGTCGGTCTGCTTCACCTCTCGCTCCACCACCAGGGGTAGCTCCAACCCCACAAACGACCCCTCGTAGCGAACGATCTCCACCTCTTCGCTCTCCTTCAGCCACTGCGCCGCCTCCCCCACTTGCTCGGCAGTCAGCTCGATCTGGTCGTAATCCTCCAGGTCCATGAAATAGTACGAGCCACCCGTGCCGTAAAGGTACTGCATCTTCCGCCGCTGCACATTTGCCTGCTCTACCCGCTCTCCGGATCGGAACGTCTTGTCGAACACGTGTCCGCTGCGTACACTCCGCAGTTTGGTGCGCACAAAGGCATTGCCTTTGCCCGGCTTTACGTGCTCGAACTCGACAATCTGGTAGACTTCGCCGTCCAATTCGATCGTCAAGCCCACCCGAAAATCGGCCGTCGAGATCAACCCAATTGCCCCCTCTCCAGCGCCCGTGAGTGTACTATAAACGAGGGGCCAAGTCAATGAGAGGCAATAGCTGGCAAAGCGGTCGGCAGTCACCCTTTGGCACTGAGCCGTCAATCCTCGGCCAACTGCTGATTGCCAACTTTAGAGTTCCACCTTACTCGCCTGGGTCAGTACCTCCGCAGCATCCTCGCGGATCACCACCAGGTCCTCGATGCGGACCCCGCCCCAGCCCTCGAAGTAGAGTCCGGGCTCGATCGTGACGACCATGCCCGGCTCCAGCGTTGCTTGGCTCCGTGCGCTCAGCGCCGGTGCCTCGTGGACCTCGAGGCCGACGCCGTGTCCCAGCCCGTGCCCGAAGGCATCCGCGCAACCGGCCCGGCGGAACACGTCGCGCGCCACTGCGTCCAGCTCCGCGGCGGTGATCCCCGCGCGCGCCGCCTCCAGCGCGGCCTGCTGTGCCTCGTAGCATAGCCCGTAGACCTCACGTTGACGTTTCGTGGGCTTGCCGAGGAAGACCATTCGAGTCATATCCGAATGATAGCCGTTCACGACGGCTCCGAAGTCCAGCTTGACTTGATCCCGGCGCCCGAACTTTCGATCCGTGGGGATCGCATGGGGCAGCGCCGAGCGCGGTCCCGAGGCGACGATGGTTGGAAACGCCGCCTTCTCGGCCCCCAACTCCCGCATCATCCCCTCGATCTCCCAGGCGACATCCCGCTCCGTCTGGCCCGGCCGCAGACGCGGCGCCAGATCCTCGTACACCTGGTCCGCCACCGCCACCGCTGCTCTGATGCGCTGGATCTCATGCTCACTCTTGATCCAGCGGAGCTCCTCGACCAGCCGCCTCGCTGCCTTCAATCGGCAACCCTTGCTGTTCTGCTGCAGCCTCTTGTGGTCCGTGTAGGAGATATAGTCGCCCTCAAAGCCCACGGGCCCGCTCCGAGTGCGGCTCAAGCGGTGCGCGGCGCCCATGAGGTATCCCTTGCTCACGACGTCCAGAGCACACTGCGGGGCCTCCTCTTGCGCCTGCATGCCATATCGCGGGTCCGTGATGATCCGCGGCTGCCCCCTGGCACGGACGAGCAGCCAGCCCTCGCCGGTAAAGCCCGTTAGGTACCGCACGTTCGGCCGATGCAGCACCACTAGGCCGGCCAATCCTCCAGCCGCCAAGCGCTTCTGCAGCCGCTTGACACGCCCTTCGACCTCGGACAACTTCTTCTTGCGCCGTTTGGGCCTCATTGGCTCTGCTGCTCCACGATATGCTTGGCCGCCTGCAGTGCCAGCAGGTAGCCGACGGCTCCAAAGCCCAGAATCGTCCCGGTCACAACGTCTGAGAACATATTCTCCTGCCGGAAGCTCTCCCGGGCGTAGATGTTGGACAGGTGCACCTCGATTGTCGGCAATCTCACTGCCTGGACCGCGTCGCGCAGCGCAACGCTATACGACGTGTACCCGGCGGGGTTGAGAATCACGGCGTCCGCCCACTCGTAGGCCTGCTGGATGGCGTCAATCAGCTCCCCTTCGTGGTTCGACTGCACGAACCGCAACTCCACATCCAGCCGTTCCGCCTCCTGTTCCAGGAGCTCCCTGATCTCGTCCAGCGTATGTTCACCGTAGATGTCCGGCTCCCGGATCCCCAGCAGGTTCAGATTCGGCCCGTTCACGACGAGCACCTTGGTCGCCATCGTGCCCTCCCACCATTGTGGCGGATGAGCGCGCTTCTCGGCAGAAATCCGCCAAGGGCAGCCGCAGCTCCGCTTGCAGCGCGCTGATCTCATCCACGAGCTCTTGGTCCCAACGTCCCGAAACCTTCATCGCCGCCTCCATGCTCCGGAGACCCACGAAGTATTCCTTCAGGTACGTGCGCCCGCGCCCCCGGTACTGTTCCGCCGCCTTCTCGTCAGCGAGTCGGCAGGCCTCCTGCGCCAGCGCTCGCCAAGCAAAGGCGAACGTCTCGTCAATCGGCTCCACCGCCGGGTAGCGCCCCAGGGGCGTGTCCGCCAGCCGTGCCAGTTCCCGCCAGTCCTCCAGCGCCTCGCCCTCTCGTCCCAGGGCTTCCAGCGCCCGCGCTCGCAGCATCCGCGCCCGCGTGAAGGTCGGATAACGCCTCAGCGCCTCTCCCGCCAGGCGAACAGCCTCCGCGTAGTCTCCGGCCTCATACTCCCACTTGGCCCCGAAGTACCACGGGTTAGCTTCCGTCGGTTGCAACCTCGCGGCGCGCCGCAGATCACGGAGCGCCAGCAGCAGGCGCCCCGGATCGCCGGTGGTCCGCCAATAGGAGGCCTGAATCCGCGCCCGTGTCACCCAGAGCTTTGCGTGCGCCGGATCTGCCTTGATCGCCCGATCCAGCCGAAACAGTGCCGTCGAGTGCCGCCCCTTCTCTATTGCCGCCTGGGCTTGCTTCAACGCCCGCTCCGCTTCGGCCATGCGCCCGGCCAGGACACCTGCCAGCAGGGCCGCGGCGCACCCCAAGACCGCCGCTAGCACGGTTGCTCTCAGCTGCGCGGCGTTCCGCGCCCGCTTCACGCCCTTCTTTCGAGGCTCTTCGTCGTCCCTTGCTGCGGCGCTGTGCTCCTGCGCCCTCGGCGCTCCGAGGGCCAAGACCGCGCTGAACGCCAGCCCCAGCGCCGGCACCTGCCATCCGTAGTCCACCAGCCCATGGACCAGAAACGCCGTCGCGCCGGCCAGAACCCCTGTCGGAAGCGCTCGCCCTGCTATGGCTGCGGCGGCCTTCAGCGCCCGGCCGGCCGGCAGCAGCGAACTTCCTACCCACAGCAGGAAAACTGCCAGCGCGGCGAAGCCCTCCTCCGCCGCGATCTGCAGGTACACCTCGTGGCCCATGCGCGTGAACGCCGCCAGGGCATACCGCGGATAGGCGTGTTCGAACGTGCCCGGCCCATGCCCCAACAGTGGCCGAGCCTTGGCCATCCGCCAGGTCCCGACCCACGTGTAGTACCGGTGCGCCAGAGAGTGCCGCTGGCTCCCCAGGGCTGTTTGCAGCCGCGCCCGGATGGGCGGCAGCAGTGCCCCGCCCGCCACCAGCGCCAGCAGACCCGCCAGGGTCCCCAGGCGAACCAACCTCACCCGCGGCCAACTCGGAGGCGGTACGACAACTACGAACAGGACTCCGCCCGCAAGCAGCCCCAGCAGGGCTCCTTTGGAGCCCGTGACCAGCAGCGCCGTACCCGCTAGCAAGACCACGAACCCTCCGGCAATCGCTTCGTAGCGCGGCTCACGTCTTGGTGCGCTCAACGCCAAAGCACCCGCGACCGGAAGCACGATCGCCAGGTACCCGCCGAAGGCGTTCGGGTTGAAGAAGGTCGCGAACGCTCGCCAGGTCACACCGTGGCTGAGAAACGCCGTCGCGATATACTCTCGCAAGCCCAGACAGGCCACGGTCGCTCCGCCCGCCACCAAAGCCCACGCGGCCCATCGCCGCTGCGCCTCCGACCGCCCCATGGCCCGCACTAGCCAGAACACCACCAGACAATCCCCCACCACGCACAGCCGCTCCACGCTGGCGTGCAAATAGACGCTCGCAAACGTCGCCGCAGTCACCAGCGCCAGAAACACCGCGCCGGCCAGATCAGCCACGTCAACTCGCGCAGTCACCTTCCCCCGCAGCGCGGCCTCCAGCAAATACGCCGCCACCGCCGCCAGCACCAAGAGGTGCGCGTACAGCTCCGCCAGGTGCTGGAGCTTGCCCAACCACATCGGTGCCAGCGCCACCAGACACAGCGTCGCCCCTCGCCAGACTGCGCCACAGGCTCTTGCTGCGACCGTCACCGAACCAACCCCTCCGCTACTTCTCCCCTCTGCGCCGGCGATCGTTCCGGTCGTCCGGAGAAGGTCCGGGGGTGAGGCGCCGTCTTAGAGCCGTCTCCGCGCCAGCGCCCACACTGTCCGTAGCCAGTGCGACAGCACAATTCCCACCCCACGCGTGTACACCAAGGCCCCGATCGCCCACCGCGACAACACATTGCGGCTGAAGTGCTTCGCGTAGAGGCGGTACATGCTCCGGTGGTGGGCCATGACCGCCCGCACCACTGCCTGGTCGGCGCTCCGCCCGATCGCGTGCACAACCGCAGGCTCCGGCGTGTACAACACCTGCCAGCCGGCCTGGTGCATGCGGTAGCACCAATCCACGTCCTCACTGCCCCACCAGAAACCCTCGTCCAGCAGACCCACGCCGGCTCTGTCGCCCTGTCCCTCCACCGCACGGCGCCGCACGAACATGCAGGCGCCCGAAACCCAGTCCACCGCTCGGACGTCGTCGTGCTCCCAGTTCTCCATCAAATACTCTTGCACGGCCGGGTGGTTCGGGAACAAGCGGCCGAGCAGGGTCCCCCGAAACAAGGCCGCCAGCGGGCGCGGGAACGTCCGGCAGGACTGCTGCAGGCTGCCATCCGGGTTTAGCAGGCGCGGCCCAATGATGCCGGCCTGTGGGTGTGCGTCGGCAAAGGCCACCAGTTTATCCAACGCTCCGCGCGGCAACACCGTGTCCGGGTTGGTCAGCAGACAATACCGCCCCCGCGAGACCTGCCAGGCCTGGTTGTTGGCCCGGGCGAACCCGGCGTTCTCCTCATTGACAATCAGCCGCACTGAGGGGAACTTGTTCCGCACCAGCTCCGCGGAGCCGTCGCTGGAGGCATTGTCCACGACCACGATCTCGAAGGCCACCCGGTTGCCGCCGTCCAGCAGCGAGCGGAGGCACTGCTCCAGGTCTGCCGCAACATTCCACGAGACGATGAGAACCGAGACCTCCGGCGGCTCGTTCATTCGGCGCTGTTTTCGCCGCCCTGGGCGTCCCGCTCGCGAACCCCGTTAGGGTCCTCCGCCTCGTCAATCAGCATAATGGGGATGTCGTCTCGGATGGGGTAGCGCAGCCCGCACTCTGCATTCTGGCAGACGATCCACTTCTCGCCTTCCAGCGCCACCGGCTCCTTGCACCGCGGGCACGCCAGAATCTCCAGAAGTTGCTCGTCAATCATGCTCACTTCTCCCTTGGCGGCGCCGCACTGTCAACCTCTACGCCGGAACGCGCCGATTATAGCGCCGCGGTTCCGCCGGCGTCAACTCTTCCGCCCAGCCACCTGCCTATATCCGCGCCCAGCAGCCGCGCGCTCTTTCCCAGTGCTAACAATCCCAACGCCAGCGAGTACTTCCACCCCGGGACCTTCCCGCGATAGTGCTTCTCGTAGAACCGCACGAAGCTCTCGTGCGACTCGACGATCATCGCCCGCCGCACCTGGCGCGTCGAAGCACCGCCGTAGTGCATCATCTGCGCCTCCGGAGTGAACCAGATCTCCCACCCCGCTTGCTTGATCCTCAGGCACAGGTCCACGTCGCCGAAGAAGATCGGGAACTGCGGATCGAAGCGTCCGACCTCGTCCAGCGTCTGCCGGCGCAGCATCAGGCAGGAGGCCATGGGCTGATCCACTTCCCGCTCATCGGCGTAATTCCACCAGGTCATCCGGTACTTCCCCCACCGTGGGCTCCCCGGGAAGAGCCGGCTGAGCCCCAGCGCCTCGTAAATCACCACGTCCGGCGTCGGGAACGATCGGCACGTGTGCTGCACCGTTCCGTCGGGATTCACCAGCTTACAGGCCACAGCCCCGCTCCTGGGCCGCGTTTCCTGAAAGCGGACCAGGTGCTCGATCGCTCCCGGAGTCACCACGATGTCCGGATTGAGCAGCAGCAGGTGCTCACCCTGCGCGGCCTCCAGGCACTGGTTGTTCCCCTCGGCGTGACCCAGGTTCTCCCTGTTCGCGATCAGCGTCACCCAGTCGTAATTCTCGCGCACCAACTCCACACTGCCGTCGCCGGAGGCGTTGTCAACCACAATCGCCTCCAGGGCCAGTGACTTCCGCTGCGCCTCCAGCGAAGTCAGGCACTGGTCCAGATAGCGCCGCGTTCGCCAGTTTACGATACACACCGACACCTGCGGCATACGGACTTGAGCTCCTCCATCTGGCCGCTACGCCTGCTATCTACCTCGCCGCCCCGCCCTGGGCCTCAATGATCAGCTCACACAGCTCCCGCACCGCGCCGCGCCCACCCGGACGCTGTGTCACGAAATGCGCGCACTCGGCCACTTCGGGCCAGGCGTCCGCGGGAGCAGCGGCTAGCCCCACTTGCCGCATAAGCCACAAGTCATTAACGTCGTCGCCCATGTACGCTATCTGCTCCAGTTCCAGGCCCAGCACCGCGGCCAGCTCCTCCACGGCCTTCAGCTTGTCCCGCACGTCCTGCAGCACGTGCGGGATCTGCATCGTTTCCGCCCGGTAACGCACCGCCTCGCACTTGCGGCCCGACACGATTGCGATTTGGCAGCCGTGTTCCTTCAGACGCCACAGACCCATCCCGTCCTTGATGTCAAACCGCACCAGCGTCCCCTTCGACGAATCATGGTACACTCCCCCGTCCGTCAGCACACCGTCTGCGTCCAATGCCACCAGCTTGATCCCCCGCGCTCGCTCCGCCAGACCTACGACTTGCGTTTCAGGCTTCGGCATCGCTGCAAGGCCTCCTGGTCGTAGATTCCCATCAGCCGCACCCCGCCCACACTCACCGTGTGCACCGGCCGACAGGTTCGCCACAGCAGACCGGCGCAGCCGATAAGCTCCCCCGCGCGGTTCTGGAAGATCCCGTAGAGCGCCTCCGGCCGCGGCTGATCCCCGGCCATCAGGCGGATATCCGCTCGCAGCAGACCGCCTTTCTGGGCCTGCTCGAGCAACGACGTGTAGCCCTGCGGCCAGACCCACACGGTTCCGCCCCGCGGGACACGCCGGTTAAAGAACGGTATTCCCGCAAAGTAGCTCTCACCCCAATAGGTAATCTCCATGCCCGCTCTTTCTGCTCCCCGGATTCCCCCAATCAGCGCATTGTAGTAGGACATCTGATACGGATGCGTGAGGCCGACCGACCGCCACGCCAAGGCCAGTACCACCAGCGACACCCCGACTCGTAGTTGCGTCCACTGCGCCGCACTCAGCCTCCCACGCACCGCCGGCCACGGCGGCGCGAGCAGCCTGCTCAGCCCGTATGCCGCCAGCAACGCCAGAAAGGGAAACACCGGCAGGAACAGGCGCACGCCGCCGTACTTCTTGCTGAACGGCAGCGCCGCAAAGAGGTAATTCACCAGCAGGGCCAACAGGATCAGCGCGATCTGCCCGCTCCCGCCGGCCGGGTCCGACGCTTCCTTCCAGTGGCGAAACGCCCGCGCCATCTCTCGCCCGGCGAAGTGCAGTCCGACCGCAACACAGAGCAACACGCCGACCGGCACGGTCACCGCTGTCATGACGAAGGGATAATGCCACGGGGCGATCAGATAGCCCTTCCCCAGATAGAAGGTGCCGACCGGATAGTGCCCCAGGTGGAACGCCACGTACTCGATGAACCGCGACACTGGAGCGAACCACAGCCACGGCCACAGCGCGAGCAAGACCAGCGGGCCGGCGACAGCGTACGCCGCCAGTAGCTTGAGGGCGCTCTTCCGCGCCCAAATCAGCACCCACGGAAACACGATAAACGGGACGAAGAACCCGTTCAACTTCGTCTGCAGCGCCAGGCCCCAGGCGACACCCGCCACCACCGCCGCCCCCCAGGTCCCCCGGACCGCCGCCCACCATGCCGCGAACACCGCGACGAAGGTCGTCGCCATCACAGGGGCGTCGAGGGCCGTCAGGTGCGCGTGGGCGAACACCCTCGGCATGCCCAGCAGCG
>JALGUG010000083.1 GCA_029820995.1 Candidatus Zipacnadia bacterium | reverse complement strand
CGTTGACGTGCTCAGTTGGTGGGGTCGGTCAACCACGATCTCGTCTTCCTTCGGGACCTGCTCCCCGGCCAGCAGCCCACGTTGCACCCCAGAAAGACTGCGTCGCAGCCAGACGTAGAAGAAGTCAGAGAGATAGGCGTAGGGCACGGCATCATAGTATGGCGGGTCGGTGATGAAGGCGTCAGCGGAGTCGTCGGGGAGGGGGTGGGCGGTGGCGGAGGAGACGGACCCTGGCGATGGAGTCTGGAGCGAAGCTTCATGTGCGAGGACCCGCATTACCTTCTCAAGTGAGATCTGGAAGGCACCCGTGCTAGCGCCGGGCGGCACGGTCTCTGCGAAGTCCCATGCCATCGGAAGGGCCTGCCTTCCGAAGACGTGGCTCGTGTCAAGTGTGTAGACGCGCCATGAGATGATGTTCGCGTTGTGGTCGGCACATGCGTCGACCGACAGTGCCAAACAGGTCTGCGCCGCGCCTGCGAGTCCCTGGTCATCTTCTCGCGGGAGACGCTGTCCCGCCTCCCTCACCAGCCGCGCCAGCGTTGTCAGGGCAAGCGCCTGCCGCGGGGTGAACAGATCGCCCCACCGCTCCAGACCATAGATCATCGCCCACGTGTGCCGAATGCCACGGATGTCGAGCGCCTCGTCGGGCACCAGGCTCAGGGGGCCGGTGTGCTCCCGCTTGCGGCGCTCGAGTTCTTCGGTCGCTTTGCGGACGGCTTCCAGGTCGCGGTCGGTCGGCAGCCGGTAGAAGCGTCCCTTTTGGCCGGGACGGGTGGTGACGACACAGAACAGGCGGGCGTCGGCCGCGCCGCCGCGGCGGGCCTTCAGTTGCTTGCGCACCGAGGCCACCGGGGTCGTGTAGCCGCAGCAGGGGCAGGTGGCCGAACCGCGGCGGACCGTGCCGTCGGCGACATCGCTAGCCTTGGCGTTCTCGATGATCTCGAAGTCCACCCGTTTCGCGCGGGGCCGGGGGATCATCCGTAGCGCGACGGAGCGGCGGCCCTTCTTCGCGAGCCACAGCGACCGCATGAGCGGGACTTCGGCGCCGCAGCCGGGCCCCTCGCAGGTGATCGTCCGGGCCCACAAATAGGCAATGGGCGTCGCCCCGTCCGGGTCCTTGGGGTAGAATTCTGCGAGTTCTTTCTCGGCCTGCTCCTTGATCCAGTTGCCCCAGTAGCGCACCGCCTCCGCCAGGCCGTGGAAGGTCACTTCCCGCCCTTCCGCATTCCGCATTCTGAGTTCCGCGTTGCCGTACTTCGGGATGTACTCCAGCACGACCTTGTTGAGCAGCACGGCCACCGGATTGAGGTCGCTGGCGAAGGCATCGGCGCCGACGCGGAGGGCCTCCAGGGGGATCGAGCCGCCACCGGCGAAGGGGTCCACCACCAAGGGTCGCGTGCCCGGCGCGCCGCCGAGGGCCTCGTGCGCCGCCTGGGTGAGCGCCCGCGCCGTCTCCAGAAAGTGCGGCTCCGTGGAGGCCTCCCAGGCCGAGAAGGCGGCAATGAAGTCCAGGAGCAGGTAGCGCAGCGTGTTCAGGTGCGCGTCGTTGGTGGGATCGAGCTTGGTCTCGGACTTGGCCAGCGCCGCCCAGCGGCCGAAGTCGTCGCCGGTGAGGTTGGCGACGGCCGTGTGCTCCAGCGCCGCCCGGGCGAAGCCAGTGAGCGCCGCCAGGGCGGTGTCACGGAAGGGCTGGGGACAGAGCGGGTCGGCCGGGTCCGGCCAGAGCGCGGCGCAGATGACCGCCCGACACGCCGCCAGCGGGCGCCGCGCCCACCAGATGTGGAGCGTGGAGATATGGCCATGCCGAATGGACTTCTCCCGCCGCGCATGGGCCGAGATGCGCTTGATCGGCAGGTCCACCTCGATGAGGCGTTTGGGGTACTGAGGTCGCGTCATGGCACCACTCCCGCTGCGGTTATGTACGCGATATGAACGCGTTCATTTCTCAGTCGGGACGTTTTGCACGCGTTCAAAAGGCCGTTCATTCGTGGCCTTCGTCCCAGACGTAGTGAGCGCCGCGCTTCTTGCCCACCCGCCTTAACTGGGGATGTTTCCCGACCAGGTACGCGAGCAGTCGGGTTGCCCGGGGGCCGCTGATCTGGCACAGGTCGGCAGCTTCTGACCGCCTTATGCTTCCGTGTCCGCGCACATAATCAAGCACCATCTGCTCGTGCTGCAAGCGATCGAAACCCTTGGCCCGAACGTATTCGGCCTCCATGTGCAGCCGCTGGTAGAGCGCGGAGGAGAGCATGTAGGCTCTTCCCCTACCCTCGCCACGCGCCTCAATGAAGCCTCTCTCGCTCAGCCGCTCCAGGACAGCTCGGGCCCGCGCCGGTTCCTGCTGGGTGAGCCGGCACGCCTCCTCGGAGTCCAGGCGGCGTTGATGGAACAGGCCGTTGAGGATGATCAGCTCGTCCAGGGAAAGGGGCGTATTCTGCTGCTCCTGCTCGAAGACCAAGGCGGCGAACTCGAGTGACGGCTGGCCGCCCCGCAGGATCACGCGCACGCCATCGGCATCGCTGCGGGTGTAATCCGGCACGGGTCGGCCGTAACGGAGCTGGCCCATGTAGATCCTATCCACACCTCGTCCCGTCTGCTCAATGAGGCCGATGCGCTTGAAGGCTTCGGCGAGTCGCGGATTCCGAGGCTTAGGCTCGTGAACGAGGATGTTGTCAACCGTGATGCCTTCAGGGAAGCTACCGGGGTTGGTGAGCAGCATGTGGTCCGGCAGCCACTGGACATAGACGGCGCCAAGGCGAGCGTAGTCGCGATGGAGGACGGCATTGTTCAGTGCCTCGCGGAAGCCTTCGGGAGAGTAGTCGGGGACTGGCAGGCGGAACAGACCGACCGTCACCTCCTGCTCTTCATTGCGTGCACGGAACCGAGTCTCCAGGTCGCTCAGGACTCGCAAGACAGGACCATGGAAAACGTCATTAACCTTGACGTTCTCCTGCTCATCCAACACCTGGAAGTGAACTTCGTGTGTCGGCAGCGCCTCACGCAGCACCTCCTCGCGACCCAGGAGCAGAAGCCCGGCGACGTTGGGCACGAGGTTGCCTTTGCGTGTCTCCACCAACCGTAGTGCCTTGGCGACGTCCTCGTCGGACAACTCCAGGAGGTTCTGGTCGCCGCGGAGTTGTCCGACTACCTTACGAAGCCTCTCGAACTCCAGGGGATCGAGACCGTCAAACGCGACCCCTTCCAACGGTTGGGCCGAGAAGTCCAGCAATCCCAGATCCACGTCTCTGGATAGTTGGTCCCGCGGGTAGAACGGCACGGTAGCCGGTTTCCCGTTCGGGCCGGTCACACGGCGCAGAGCCTTGCCGCTCGCCGTGGCGCAGGCAACCGGGTAGCGCTGCACCTCGACCGCGATCACAGACGCACCTCCATACGGCACGACAGAGACCCGGGTGTTGATGTTCGGCACGGTGTTGTTGAATATGGCGGCCTGGAGGCGGACCGGATCAGTTGTCTGGCCATGCCTTGGGTGTGCACCTGTCACCGTGCCATCATCCTCTACTCCGATCAGCAGCACGCCGCCAGCGGTACTCGCGAGGGCGACTACCTGCTCGTAGATGTCGTGGTCTGAGAGGGGTCCCCGGTCTGACTTGAACTCCAGTTCAAGTGACTCGCCGGCCGCAATGAGCTTGTCGAGCGTCTCTCGTGTCATCACTTCGTGTCCTCAAGGATGGCCTGGGCCGGAAGATGGTAGTGCTCCACTCTCATCAGCGGCTCCCAGTCCAGGCGGGCAGGGTTCTGGATGGCGTGGACCTGCGGTTCCGAAGCGCAGTTGAAGACCACGTAGAGCCAGAAGTCCCGGCCGAGGCGCTGGGCAGTCTTGTACTCGTTCATCGTAAGGGCCACCTCACCGACCGTGGCACGTCCCTTCACCTCGATGAACCGGACCTCAATGGCGGTCTGCGGGTCTTCGGGGTGCGGCTTGCGCGAGATGAGGTCAAAGCCCCTGTTCTCGGCTTCCACGCTCTCCACCTGCCAGCCGCGCGCCTCCTCGTGGGCGATGGCGGCCCGGACGGCGACCTGTTCAACCTGATCGTCGCGCACCATCCCGGCGAACGTGGCTGACGCGCGCTCGGGATGCGGCAGCACCCAGGCGCGGCCCACGTGCTGGATGTCGCCGATAGTGCAGACCCGCTCCTGCTGGAGCTCCTCCCGCCGGCCCTCCAGGCGGCCGTTCAACTCGTCCAACCGGTCCTCGGTTGTCTTGATGTTCGCCTTCAGCAAGGAGGAATCGTCACCTGCCTGCTGCTGTTCGATCAGCTCGGCGAGCTTGAAGTTCTGGCGGCGGATCAGCTCGTTGAGGCTGATTTCCATGTGCTCGGAGATGGTCCTGATCTCCCGTTCCCGTTGGGCGGCCACTTCGGCCAGGAGCGGGTACAGCGCTTCCTCGGCCAGGCAGCGCTCCACAGTCTGGCGATCCGGGAGCCGGTCGCCCTCGGGTACAGCGGTACCCTTCGGCGCCGGCGTGAGGTCGAGGAAGATGGTGGGCTGGCGGATGGTCAGGGCGCCGTCGAGGTCGGTCTGGACGACGAACAGGCGGCGGTGGAGCTGGTGCCCGCGGCCGTCCCGGATCGAAGCGCTGAAGACGTCGAGCCGATACGGTTCCGGGCAGTGCAGGTCATAGAAGACGCTGCCGCGCCGCAGATCCTCGCTGGTGCGCTCACCCACCATCTCGCGCACCGCCTCGAACAGCGGGTGTCCGGGTGTGACCCACTCCCGGGTTGCGTCGCCGCGCAGGAGTGCCTTGTCGAAGACGATCTGCCCATACTCGCGGCCCAGCCGACCGAAGCGCGGCTCCAGCCGATCCCCTACTGGCCAGAGCGTCCGCGGCACCCGGCCGACCTGGTACACGTGGGGATGGGCTCGGGTCGGCCTGGGGGAGAGGTCAGCCACCGACGCGGCCTGGACGAAGAAGTCCTCGACGACCTCCGGCACAAGCCGCCGTTCCCTCGCCTCGGCGGACTTGCCAATGAGCGCCGACAGGTTCAGCTCGCGCTTGGCCAGGCCCTCCAGCGTGGAGTCGGTGATCCGCCGGAAGCGAGCCAGGTCCACCTCGGCGACGATGCGGTCCTTGATCGCCTGTTCGGTCAGGCTGCGCGCGTACATGTCGCGGATCATCCGCTCCAGTTGATTGGCCGGGAACACGTCACCCAGGACGTTGAAGACCTTGCCCGTGCGCTCGGGGTCCAGGTCCCGCTCGATCTGCTCCAGGCGGTCGAAGAGCCGCTCCAGGACGCGTCCTTCGCGGGTATTGGTGGCGACGAAGTTGAGGATCAGGCAGTCGTGCTCCTGGCCGTAGCGATGGATCCGGCCCATGCGCTGTTCCAGGCGCACCGGGTTCCAGGGGATGTCGTAGTTAATCATGAACCAGCAAAACTGCAGGTTGATGCCCTCGCCGGCGGCCTCGGTGGCAACGAGGACCTGGGCGGCTTCGCGGAACTCGCGCTCGGCAAAAAGCCGGGTGCCCCGAGTGTCGCGGTCGCCGATCTTCAGGCCACCGTGGATCTGGGTGACGGCCAGGCCCCAGCCCTCGAGCTTGCCGACCAGGTAGTCCAGCGTGTCCTTGTGCTCCGTAAAGAGCAGGAGCTTCATCTTGGGGTCGCCGAAGACGCCGTGTTCGGTGAGCACCTCCCTGAGCTTGACGAGCTTGGACTCGACCTCGCGCTGCTCCAGGGCATACGCCTGCTGGACGAGCCGGCCGATCTGCACGATCTCGTCGCGGAGCGCGGCCGGGTCCACAGAGGCCACGACCTCCTCCAGCTCCTCCAGGATGCGCTGCTGCTCGTCGTCGGGAAGCTCCTCGAAGTCGTCGGGGACCTGCTTGGCGATCTGCTCCTGGCGGTAGGCCTCCGGGTTGTCGAGGATCTTCTGGCGCTTGTCCCGCATCCGCTCCAGGCTGCGGCGGGCGGCGTAGATGCTGGAGGCGAAGCGGCGCTGGAGCATCGCCATGTTGAACGCCAGCGCGCGCCCACGGGCGGTGTCATCGGCGGCGGCTCGGATGGACTGCTCTTCCACGTAGTGCGTCAACGCGTTGTAGAAATCCCACTCCTCGTCATCAATCTGGAACTCCGTTGTCCGAACCTCGCGGTTAGTGAAGAGGCGGCTCACTTGGCCCGTGTCCGGGTCGGGGAAGGTGACGAGGGCCTCCTTCGTGCGCCGCAGGTAGAAGGGGGCACTGTTGCGGCGCATGGCCTCCTCCAGGCTCTTCACGTCGGCGTAGACATCGCGGTCCAGCAGCTCCAGGAAGAGGCAGAAGTGCTGGGGGTCACCCTTGTGTGGGGTCGCGGTCATCAGCAGGTAGTGGTCGGTCATGTCGGAGAGCCGCTCACCGAGCTGGTAGGCGAGGGTCTTGTGGTCCGGACTGGCGGCGCTCATCTTGTGGGCCTCATCCACGATGATGAGGTCCCAGTGGCTGCGCAGGAGGCTCTCCTTAGCGTCCTCGATGCGGGAGACCCAGGAGACCGAGGTGATCGCCTGCTTCTTCTCCTGCCAGGGGTTGGAGCCGTACGCGGATCGGAGCACGTCTCCCCGTACGATGTCGAAGTCTTCCCGGAACTTGTCCTTCATCTCGCGCTGCCACTGGAACAGGAGATTGGCAGGTGCGACGATGAGCGTGCGCTGCGCCAGGCCCCGGATCTTCAGCTCCTTCAGGAGCAAGCCGGCCATGATAGTCTTGCCGGCGCCCGGATCGTCGGCCAGCAGGAACCGAATGCGAGGCAGCGCCAGGAAGTAGTCGTAGACGGCTTCAAGCTGATGCGGTAGTGGGTCCACGCGAGCGATGGACAGGGAGAAGTACGGGTCGTACTCGTAGGCCAGTGCCAGGCGAAGTGCCTCGATGCCCAGACGGAACCGCGCCGGGTCGCCGTCGAAGGGCTCCCGTTCCGGGCTGGCCTCTAGGAGCGCCAGTTGCTCGGGGCTGAGGACCGGCTCATGGACTTGGCCGGTGTTCAGGCCCTTGCCGATGAGCTTGACGGCTTCGCCCATCGGAACTGCCGTGATGACCTGCACCGCCTCAGGAAAGATCGGGCCACGGACGATGACGTTGGGTTTGAGCTGGTCGGGGGTCATGCCGGCACTCCTAAACGAATGCACTTGTCGCTGATGGTAGCGAGGATTGTGTATTTCGACGTACGGGGCCAGAATCCCCTCGCCAGGCGCCTGACTTTTCCACGGCCGTCCAGACGGGGACGATGGCCCCCGGGGCCACAGGTATACTGGTGCCAGGTCACAAGCGGGGTTGTCGGCGGCTTCCAGCTCGTGCAGGTAGCGCTGCGTCGTCTTCAAACAGGCGTGGCCGGCGGCGCGGCGGCCCTGGTCGAGGTTGGCACCGTTGGGCACCCATGACGTTATCGCCGTGTGCCGGAGCGTGTGCAGGGAGACGGACCGCTCCAGACCGGCCTTCCTAGCGTAGTAGGCGACACGCTTGCGGATCGTGCGAGTAGACAGGGGGCGGAGAGGCTCGTCAAGGGTGCTGGCGAACATCGGCAGGGGAGGCACCGGGCGGTCCAGCCCACGCGGGGACGAGCTTGATTCACTCGGGCGATAAACCCGTCGCAGGACCCACCGCACGCTGTGCGGTGTGCCGGGCTCGACAGGCCGTGCAAACAGGAGGGAACACCACCCGAAAGTGTAAACCTTTGCTGTTGCAATCGCGTAAACTTCAGGCTGTCACGTCACACTCGAAAGAAGGATTCGGGAGGGAAAAGGCGAAGGATACAGTGGCGCGGTGAGCGGTGCCCCGGAGTAACGACAACGAACCTCGAACGAAACCCTCTCGCCGAGCCAGAGCGATAGAGCAAGAGGTGAGCAGATTGGCGTGCGCTGTCTGGCACGTCGAGCAGCTCAAGGGCGCAGTCGGAGCTGACAACACCAAAATGAGGGACGCTGATCGCGCAACCGCCTCATAGGTCAGCGAGTCCACGGACGCCCCTCTTGGGCCTATCCGGGTAAGGCTGTCCCCAGGTGATGGCGGAAGGGTGTGATGAAGTTGCCCAACTCCATTGACGTGAGCTTCGAGCTGGTGACACCGGCCTATGCGGGCGGGGCACACCGGGAGGCAACCGACGGCCTCCGGCCCCCCACACTCAAGGCACTGCTGCGATTCTGGTGGCGGGCGATCCACCCGGAACTCGCGCCGGCCAAGCTCTTCGAGCGCGAGGCCCAACTCTTCGGAGCCGCCTCCACGGCACAGGGCTTGAGGCTGGCAATGCAAGGACCCTGGGCTCCCTTGCGCACCGATCCGGTGGGCCAGTACGAGCCCGACTTCCTGCATGTGTACATGGCGTACGGTCCGGTTGCCTGGGATCCGCACTCCACCGCGCACCCCCGGCGTGCGCATGGCGCTTCGGTGCTCAAGACGCCGCGGATCCATCCCCAGCAGGAAGTAGGTATGAGGTTATACCTGCCTGCCGGGTCAAGCCCGGAGGGGGAGGCGGATCTGCTCAACACTTGCTGGGCGCTCTCGGCATTTGGCGGCTACGGAAGTCGCCATAGGCGTGGGTGGGGGAGCCTCAGGGCCAAGTGCAACCTCCCGGCCGGGCTGTCTGACCCGCACGCCGAGCCCAGCGCCGCCGCGCAGGTGTTGAGAGATGGCCTTCAACAGATCCTGGGCGGGCGGGACGGTCTTCGCAGTAGAGCTGGAGAGCAGGAACCCCGTCACACGGCCTTCTCGATCAAGAGCAGGTTATTCGTGGGCCGAACTCATGCCAGCTGGCATGAAGCACTCACCCAGGCGAAGGACGCCTACTACGACTACCACCGGCGCCTGGGGGCGGAGCACAGACACGCCCCCGGCGCCGTCGGGCCAGACCACCGCAAGCGCAGCAGCTGGCTGGCGCCCGGGAAGCCGGTGCCGTCGGACTCGATCCCGGCTGGCTCGGCGTTCGGCTTGCCCCACAACGCCCAGTTCAGCCCGCCGGGGAAAGGCCCAACGGTTCATGTCGGCGTGGGACCTGACCTCTCTGGGCGGCGGGCATCCCCGGTCTTCATCAAGGTCATCGGCAATGGCAAGCAGTTCACGCCGGTCGTGCTCTGGCTCCCCGCCCTCTTCCTCCCTACCAGTCACCAGACACATGTCTCCGTGAACGGCGGGGCGGGCCGACCCGTACAGTACGGGGGGGACGGCGGGATTGTCAGGTGGCTTGATGGAGATTCCTCTCTCAACCCCGCCTGGCCTGGATTGCAAGCCCTGGAGTGGCAGGAGGTGGTCTGGTGAGCACAACGTGGCTGTCGTTCAGCCTTACGCCGGTGCAGAGATTCGTGGAGGCGGCCCGGACGGTCCGGGACCTGAAGGCGGGCTCGCGGCTGCTTTCCCACCTGACTTTCCAGGCCTTCAAAGCTGCTTGCCAGGCTAGTGGAGCGCCGCTGTTCCCTGAACTTGATCCTGCGGGGCCCGAGCCGCCGGGCATACCCAACGTGTTCGCCGTTGAGTTCCAGGACAAGACTACAGCCGAACAGGCGAAGACCAATTGTAGGGAAGCAGTCATGACCAGGTGGGGTGAGATTGCGAGCTGCGTGCATAAGAAACTGGAGCAGCACGTGCGGCAGTTCCGGAAATCAGGAGGTTCAGTTCCTTGGGACGAGGGATGGCAGGAGCAAGTTGACACGTACTGGGATATGCAGACCGTGGTACTCCCCCTAGATGAGGTGACGCAGGACTCCTATGAGGCGTGGTTTGGCATACGGCCAGCGGCTATCGGCCTTGCCGAGCGGTGGAAGGTGCTGCAGACACTGCTGGGCGCCGAGAAGCAGGTGCGCCATTTCCCGCCTGATCAGGGCTCCGGACGGCATAAGTGCACGCTCTTGGGAGACCTGGAGATGATGGGGCCTGCCGGGCTGAGCGAGTCAGACAAGTTCTGGAAGGAGATCACTGAACAGGAGATCCAGGGCATCTACCTGGGGCAAAGAGACCGCCTTTGCGCTGTGTCGTTGTGCAAGCGGTTCGCTGCGTGGGACACCCAGCTTCGGGACCTGAAGGGCCGCATCGAAGACACGGCGGCCATCGCCTGCAGGCACTGGTGGCAAGAGGCCAACCGCAATTGGCGGGAGGAGTGCAAGGTCGTGGAGATGGCTATCGCGGCGGTGCAGAAGTGCCTCGGGCAAGACGCTGAGACTGAGCGCAGGTATCTACTGTTGGACGAAGTGACTTGCCGGACGCTAACGCGAGACACCCGGCTGAAGAACAAACCTGAGAGCGTCGCCCAACAAGCCAGGGAGCTGAAGAAGGCACGGGACGCTCTCTTCAAGAAGGCAGAAGAGGGCAGACTGGGGCGGCCCCCGCGGTACTTCGCAATCCTGGCGCTAGACGGGGACGAGATTGGCCAGTGGTTGAGCGGTGGCAAGTGCAACCTAACGACGAAGTTCCATGGTGACATGAGTAAGGCGCTGCGGCAATACGCAGAGGGGACCGTGCCGTGCGTTGTCGAGAAGGACAACTGCGGCACGCTGGTGTACGCAGGTGGTGATGACGCGCTGGCGCTGCTGCCTGTTCACACGGCCCTGGGCTGTGCCAAGGCTTTGGGGGATGCGTATCCTCAGTTCGGCGCCAGTGGGGCCGACCCCACGACGGCCAGTGCAGGGCTGGCCATCCTGCACTACGCGCAGGATCTACGGGCCGGCCTGCGCGCAGCCCGGGAAGCGGTGAGAGCGGCCAAGGAATGGGGCCGGAACGCCCTGGGCATTCGTGTGATGAAGCGCTCGGGGGCACCCATCGCCCTCACGGTCAAGTGGGATGATGTGGACCGTTTGATGAAGCTTAAGAGGCTATTTGAGTGCGGGGTGACAGATCGCTGGATCTACCGTCTGGGGCTGCTCCTCCCTGACCTGGAGGAACTGGTGGAGCAAGAAGCGTTCACAGTGCTGCTGAAGCAAGCGCTGAAGCGGCTGGAGCTGGACCCCAAAGACAAGGCGCGCCTTGAGAGTGAGCTGAACTGCCCGAGGAACGACCATGAGGACTGGGTGCACAATCAGGTTAGCCAGATCTGGACCGAGCTGGCCGCTTCGCGAGGCCAGAGACATCAGGAGCTCCATAACCGCGACGGCGGACGGACGGCTCGCGCTCAGCTCCATCAGCAGTATCCCTTGGCCGACGACGCCAAGTTCCCCGGTCAAGCCTTCAAAGCGTTTCACGACTTCGCCCTGGTGGCGAGCTTTCTTGCGAGGGGGCGCGACTGACATGTGCCGAGTGACAGTCCGGTTGCACCCGGCTGATGTGCTGATGTTCCGTGAGAGCCGCTACTTCGGGACGGGGGCAGGATCGTCAGAGGCAGAATTCCCTCCCCCGCGGACGGTGGCGGGCGGTCTACGCACATACATGCTCCAGGCGTGTGGAGCAGACTTCCGGGGCATGAGGAACAGGGCGCGGGAGGCTCGCACGAAGGGTGAAGATGTCTTGGACGCTGTGAGGACGTGCGTGCAGCAGTCCTGCGGGACAACCTGGGCCTTGGATACCAAGGTGATAGGCCCTTTCCTGAGCCACCACGGTCTCCGCCGCTTTCCTGCACCACGGTCTGTGGTTCAGGACGCGGAGAGGAGACCTGTTGGTTTGAGGCCAGCGATGAAGGTCATGGCCAACCAGAAGGTCGGAGCGGGTGGTATTCCTCTCGTCTCGACAACAGAGGGCTTCTGGAAGGAGCTCCCACCCACGTATCTTGGGGAAGCGGCTCTGGAGACATATCTGAACGAAGGCGTGCTCCCCTCCCCCGATGAGCTAGACCAGTCGGCCACGGCGGAGTTCTTCGAGCCCGAACCCCGGGTAGGGGTTGGGCTATCGCCGGCGACACTGACTTCGGAAGAGGGACTGCTGTACACCTCCACATTCCTCCGGCTGAAGCCTGGGACGGCCCTGGAGTGCGACCTGGAGTTCCCGAGCGAAGCCGAGACCGAAACCCTCCGCGCGTACCATGTGCAGCGGCCGTGGCTCAAGCTGGGGGGCGAGGGCAAGGTGGCCAGGATTGAGGTCTGTGACAAGCCCTGGGCGCCGTGGCCCCCGCCGAACCCAGGCGCCCACCAGAGAGCTCTGCTCTACCTGGCAACGCCTGGGTTGTTCCGGCAAGGACGCTGGAAGCCGAAAAACCTACGGCCTGTGGCGGGCGCAGTGGGGAGCCCCACCGTGGTATCCGGCTGGGATCTGGCGACGAATGCGCCCATGCGGACCCGTTATGCCGTGCCTGCTGGAGCAGTGTACTTCCTCGACGGAGACGGCCTGAATGGCGTTCCCGATCCCCATGGCACGTGTCTCAGTGATGATCCCGCTGACGCGGCGAGCGGCTGGGGCTACTGCTTGAGAGGAGCCTGGTAGAGATGAGCGGCGCAGTCATGCTTCTGCGGGCGAGAACAGCCCTGCATCCCGGAGCCGGAACTGGCCTCGGTGCGATTGACCTGCCCATACAGCGCGAGAAGCACACGAACTGGCCGATGGTGCAAGGCGGAACCATCAAGGGCATCTGGCGTGACGCTGCGCGACGGGCAATCGGTGGCAACCCGGGTGCAGCGGACGAGACCCCGGAAGTGAAGGCCGTGTTCGGGCCGCCCAGTGCGACGGCCGGTGACCACGCGGGAGCACTGGCAGTAACTGACGCACGCATCCTGGGTTTCCCGGTCCGCTCCCTGAAGGGTGGCTGGATGCTCCTCACGTCTCCCGAGGCCCTCTGGGGGCTCTGCCAGGCTTGTGACCTAGCTGGAGTCCGCTTGCCCAACGACTGTCGCGCGCCCTGCGCAGTGGGATGCACAGAACAGGGGAAGGAGAGGGCTTTCTTCGAGATCGGTGGCACACAGTCGGCTGTGCTGGAGGATGTCGCCATCAAGCTCGACGGCAACCCAGGCCAGGCTGCAGCTCAAGGTCTGGCCAACTGGCTTGGTGCTGTCGGTATCGCCGCCACTATGGCCCAGGTTCTTCTCATCGTGGACGATGACACATTCAACTTCTGCGTCCGGTACCGAACTCAGGTCGTCACGCGAAACGCTTTGGACTATGAGACGAAGACTGTCAAGCAAGGGCACCTTTTCACAGAGGAGTTCCTGCCGCCGGAGACGTTGATGTACGCAGTAGTTCTTGCTGACAATCCTCTGGGTGGTGGCGGAGTCAACACCGCTACGGAAGTCCTGCAGCTTGCCAAGACTTGGATCCACGAGAAGACAATTCAGATTGGCGGCGACGCCACGACCGGCAAAGGTCTCTGTGGCATCGCCCTGGTGGGGGTGTAGATCATGCCTGTGACCGCAGAGCAGAGGCGGGCGCGCGCGGCGTGGGATAGGCTCGAGGAGATCGGCCGGAAATGGGGCGTGCAGGGCGATAACTGGAAGGACTGCCGAAGAGCCAAGACCTACCTTGGCGCCCTCAAGAGGACGGCTTGCCGCGTGTATGTGTCGGGTCTGGGGCAGGCGTTCGCCTTCCTGAACTCCAGGAACGACGAGACCGTGAAGCAGGCGGGGAACGATCTCGCAGACCTTGTGCTCGGCGGGATGGGTATTTCCGCTCCCGCGCAATCTCAGTGTGCGAGCTTGATTGGCTACCTGCGTCGAGGAGGCCTCCTGGAGTTGATGTGCGCCACGGAGGAATCACTGGCCCTCATCGCGTGGCTGTGTCGCTACCTCGAGGGTTTCGGCGTGACGGCCGACGAAGAGAGTCAGGCAGAGCCGGAACAGGAGGCTCAGAATGGCTGAGTACCCCATGTCCAGCGAGACTCAGAGGGTGCTGCAAGGGTGCTCCAAGCACCGCGCCCACCCAGGCCTTCTTCTGGACCGCTTTGCGGGCTATCCGAGCGCCTGCTTCGATCAGTTCAAGCAGGAAGACCAATTGCCTCACCTTGATTACGTAGTCCAAGCCATGGATGGTGCGAGAACACATTCCGCACAGTCGCTCAGCGAATGGGATGAGCTCGTGCAGGCTGCGGGCTTCGAGACTTCCGTCTGGTGCCAGACGACCGTCTGGCGTCTGGCTCTGCACCTGTCACGGGCGACGGCAGTGGAGAACGCCTCCCTGAGCCTCCATCCGCTCTACGGCTTCCCCTATCTCCCCGGCAGCGGGCTCAAGGGGCTCGCCCAGGCTCAGGCGACTCTGAACGGCGCTGATCGGGACTTGCAGCAGCGGGTGTTCGGGACGACGGGTGCGGCTGGGTCGGTGGCTTTCCTGGAGGCTTGGCCGCGGAGCTGGCCGAAGGTCGAAGTGGACATCGTCAACAACCACCACAAGGAGTACTACAAGAGCTTGGGAAAATCGCCGCCGGGCGACTGGGAGTCCCCTGAGCCGGTCTACTTCCTGACGGTGGCCCCGGGACAGGAGTTCCGGTTCGCCGTCGGCGCACGGACAGAGAGAACCCCGCCCGAGGACATTGAGCAGGCGAGGGATTGGCTCATAGGCGGGCTCATGGAACTCGGAGCGGGAGCGAAGACGGCCGCCGGGTACGGGTACTTCGGTGAGGCACGGGAGTACTCCCGTAGCACGACTGATGCGCCGGGCAGCGGGACGGTGCCGGCCAGGCTTGAGGGTTTTGCTGCACGGTTGCATGAGTGGCTCCAGGCCAACCCCTCGCGGAGCACCCAGGGGACGATCCTCAACCTGATTGCTGAGCTATCTGACGGGCAGCTGAAGAGCAAGGCAGCCCAGATGGCCCTGGAGGCGATCAGGGGCAGGGCTCAGTTGGAGCAGCCGGGCAAGAGGGGCCGCCCGAGCATGGCCGACGAGCTGCGTAAGTACCTCAACGGGTAGACGCATGGGCAGATACCGGGTCATTATGACCGTGGGCACGTCTCTTGTAGACAACAAGGGCGGGAACCGCACAGGAGATTCTCAGAAGCAACTCGCATGTGTGGTAGAAGCCGCCGACCAATTCGTGCAATGGCCCACTTGTGAGAGAGCCAGGGCACGACTCCTCCAAACACTGCTTCGTCTCGACCCAGCGGCCGAGGTGGCGCACCGGAGCGAAGAGGCTGAACCGCAGAGAAGCGCACAGGGTCCCGAGGACCGGCTGCCCCAGGAGCTCAGCTATCTGTACTTGCTACTCAACGGCGACGAGGAGGAGGGCAACACATACGACGCAGACCTTCTCGCCTCGGATTCTGACCTCGGGTTAGCCTGTGCGCAGTTGATCCATGCATACCTGGATCAGCAGAAGAGTAGCGCAGGATCATGCTGGGCAGTCATTAACGAAGTCAAGGTTCACCCCGTGAGGGGTCTGCAGGGGCACAACGAAGATAAGTTCCGGACCCAAGGCGCCCCGAAGCTGGTCGAGATCATCCGCGACCTGGCGAACAATGGAGAATACGACCGGGTGTTCGTCAATCCCACCGGCGGGTTCAAGGCTCTGGTCCCGTATGCCATAATCGCCCTGGCCTTTGTGGACAGGGAGAGGGAGTTTGAGGTCCACTACCTGTTCCACAACAGCAAGTGGTTGATCCGACTGCCCGCATACCCGCTGGGGCTGGACTTCCCCCTGTGGCACCGGCAGGCCAATCTCTTGCGCGCCGCAGACAAGAGCCGCGCCTACCTCCGCGTCCTCGACTCCCGAATCCAGTCTCTCGCCGGGCGCTCCTCAAATGCGGTCGAGAAGCTGACGAAGGTGTTCCACGAGGCCTATAGCAAACAAGCGGCTTCGGACCCGTTCCAGGACTACAGCAGCGCCGTCGTGAACCGACTGCTTGAGGGCTGCGAGGCCCAGGACTATCGTGATCGCCTGCTTGGGCTCATCGACTCTCTCGGCCCACTGATCTGGCTCGGGGATAAGGTGCCCATGGCCGCCGAGCACGCGGCCCGTCATCACCACGACCTTCTAGAGACGACCGAGCTCTTGCTCTTGCCGATGCTGGAGGCGGATGGGAGTTTCCTGACCGTGGAGGAGCGCTTCGTCCTGCTGGCAGCGGTGCTGCTGCATGACTGCGGACACACGCTGGACGCTCTGGCGACCGCAAACGGAACCGTGGTGCCCCTCTTCCCCTCCGAAGTCAGGGACCTGCACCACTTCCTCTCCTACTATCGGCTGACGGAGACCCGCCATGCGGAGCGGCTTAGGTGGGACCCCAGTGCTTCGCTGGCCGAGGAAGTGGCGTGGCTGTGCCTCTACCACCGGCGACGGACGGGATGGGAGCAGGCTGAGACTTCGCCGGGGAAGGGTTTCTGCCCGTACCTGAAGCTACAAGCGCCTCCCCCGCTGGAGGCCAAGCGTCCAAGCGGGGAGCCATTCGAGGTGGACCTCCCGAAGCTGGTGGTCCTGCTGCGGCTGATAGACGGCTGCGACAACCAGTCTCGACGCGCCGGCCCGCCGCCCACCGTGGACGCGCTCAAAGGTTTGTTTGAGCAGGACCGCGAGACGCAGTGGGCGCGGTTCAAGGGCCTGGCCGAAGCATGCTGCCAATACCTGGACAGGCAGGAGGAGGACCGGCCAGGCAGCGAGCTGGCACGCCAGGGCGCCTCGTGGACGCCAGACCAAGACACCCTCAGGCCCTCTCTGAAGCGGCACTGGGAGACGCGACGCTGTCTGGCGACCTCGGCCGATGCAGACCCCGTGTGGGCACGGTTGTGGATAGAGATGGCGCGAGCGCTGGACGAGGTCGAGGTCCGAGACCGGCAGTGGCTGCACTTCGCGAAACACCAGGCGGTGCACTGGGTCTACGTCTACCCGGACGAAGACTGGAGCGACGGGGACCGCTGGAGCTTCGTCGTGGAGCTGATGCCGGACAAAGACCGCGGTGACCTCCTTGACAAGGAACTGCGGGAACTAGCGCCGGAGGCCGTTGAGAATTCTCAGCACGGGAAAACGTTGCGTAAGTGGATCGGTGAGGAAGTGAGCAGCGAATTGGGTGCCCCCAACGACAACCGGATGGTTCAGTACCTGTCGAATCAGGCGAAGCGCACAGTACGCTTCCGGTTTGTCTGGTCCAATTGTCGCCACACCCCGATAGCCAAGTTCGATGCCACGCCCACTGACACCAGATAGCGGGTCCCGGGGCACCGAGTTTCCGTTTCCCGCCCGCGTGAGCCCCAGCCTGCCGCTGGGTCCGCTCACCTACACGAAAAGGCCCGCTCAGGAGCTCTCGGAAGAGACCTTGCGCGTTCTGCGCGTCAGGGCCCAGGGCAAGACCTACCTCGAGGTCGCCGCTGAACTCGGGATCGTGAAGCACACCGTCGGTTACCATGTGCAGCGGACTAAGCGGCTGCTGCAAGTGGACACACCCGAGGAAGCCGTCGAAGAAGCGAAGGCCAGAGGGTTGATCTGAGAGCCTTCGGCCAAGGCGCCCGTAGACGCCCATTCCGTTTGGACCCAACACGGACTGAAGATACGCCCTTGCTCGCCGTCTGGTCTTCCTGGGACCTGCGCTCTTGCGGGCCTTCTGAGACCTCCGCTCATGATCAAGTTACGCGACAGAGTGGG
>JALGUG010000082.1 GCA_029820995.1 Candidatus Zipacnadia bacterium | reverse complement strand
GTCGCCGCCTCTCGCGGTCGGATCGCGGCCGACCGCACTGCTCGGAAAAGCCTGAGCTCCCAACGAGCCGGGCCGGAACGGGCGATACGAGACCGGCGAACGGGGCGCCCCGGAGGAACAATATCGCAGCAGCAATCAGTAGTCAGCAATCAGCAAAGCAAACGGCAAACGGTCAACAGCGGGCGGGAAGCAATAGGCGAGCAGGGAACTCAGGGGCGAGAAGGCGCAACATGGTTTCGGGGGGAATCAGGTCAGCCACTGAATAGAAACAGGCAGCGTATTGCGCGGCTGCCGCCTCTGCCGCTGCCTTTGTGTTGTCCTCTCCTATGGCGGCCGGGGGCTATCTGTCTTGCTGCTCCAGCTTGAGGTTATCTAGGTAGAACACGGCCGTGTCCGTCGCCAGGCTAATGAAGCCCAGCCAGCGCAGCCTCTTGAACTGCGGCGAACCAACACTTATCTTCTCGAACTTCTGTGGCGCTTGTCCCTGGATCGTCGCGGTCAGGTCGTACGTCCCCGTCGAGTGCTTGCCCAGAGGGCAAACGAACTCGAGATGGAGCCACTTGCCGCGCGGGACCCTCATCAGTGTCTGGTTGTTGGCCTTTAGTTCCCCGGTCTTCTCGATCCGCACCGACGGTCCCACGCGATAGGGGCGGTGTGAATCGCGCCACTCGTTCCAGAAGATCGCGCCCTCCTCGAGCCGCACGTCGTAGCTCAGACAAGCGATGCCCCGGTCGAAGCGCGGCTGGTAAACCATGTGCGGCTGCCAGTCATGCTCCAGGCCGGGAGCGTCGGTGAACTTCAGGCAGTGCCTGCCGGTACAGGCCACCTCATCGGTGACCTGAATGGCGGCGCCTTTCTCCAGGCCGGACACTCGAGCCAGCGGCGGCGGCTCCCCGATCCCGGTCTGCTCAAAGCCCTCGTCGAGCGGCTGGGGGCCGGGCGGCGGCGGGAACTCAATCGGTCGGCGCACGATCTTCTTCGGCGCGTTGACCCATTCGGCATCCCCATATAGGCCGATCTCGCTGGTGTCAATGGGCCGGAAGCCGATCTGCTCCGCAGGCGAGCCCGGCTTCAGCCCGAAGTCATAGTTCTGCGCATCCACAAACATGGGGTCCTTGATGATCGAGTGCCGGTCCCGTCCCTTGGCCTGCCACTCCTCGAAGTCCAGGCCGTCGAAGTCCAGGTCCGCCTCCGAGGTGTCCCAATAGAGGTTGTAGTCCATGTGGTAGTTCCCGTTACCCCAGTTGCCGCCCAGGATCTCGCCATTGTCGCAGTACACGATGTTATGCTCGAAATTGAACGAGTTGTGGTCTTCCTGCCGCGAGCGGATGATCTGGGCCTGGCGGGAGAAGGCGAAGATGTTGTTGCGCAGGATGTTGTCCCGGCCGTAGTGTTGGTGGAAACCGCCCGTCTTGGTGTTGTAGACGATGTTGTTCTCCAACAGGATCTCCGAGCTCCCCTCGTCGGTGTAGAGCCCCCAGCCGCCATAGCTGTACGAGTAGATGTCGTGGATCAGGTTGAACCGCTCGATCGTGCCCGGCGAGACGCCCAGCGAGTAGATGCCGCCCATGTCGCTGAGCACGCCGCGCCCGATGTCGTGCAGATGATTGTACTCGAAGATGTTATGGTTGGCCGTGCTGGCGGCGTAGCCCCAGGACCAGCCTACCGAGCAGGCGCTGTAATCGAAGTCGCAGATCTCGTTGTGCGAGACCGTGTTGTAGCTGCTGCGGCCGATCCACACGCCGATGCCGGCGCGGAATACCTTCCCGCCGTCATGGATGAAGCAGTTGTCCACTACATTGTGGTCCGCTTGCCGCAGCGGCTCCTTGGGCCGCGAGGTCTGCCCGATCCTCACTCCCCCGCCGCCGAGGTCGTGAATGTGGCAGTGGAACACGCGATCATACTTGCAGCCCTCGCCCAGGATCAGGGCGTACTCTCCCACGTGTGCGATCTCGCAGTTCTCGAGGCTGCAGTGGCGCGCCCCGGTCGCCACTAGCGCCGCGCTAAGATGCACGGCCGCTTGTCCGTCGGCGCTCTTGTCGCGGTCGTGGAGCCAGTCGGCGTGCTGGAAGGAGAGCCCGCGCAGGGTGAGGTACTCCACGGCAAGTCCCAGCTCGGCCTCGCCTTGAAGCATTACCAGGTGCTGTAACCGCGGCGCCACCACCTCGATCTTCGTCAGGTCCTCGCCCTGCAGCGGCCAGTAGTGCAGCACGCCCGTCTTGCGGTCCAGATACCACTCGCCCGGCGAGTCGAGAGCCTCCAGGTAGTTCTCCACGTAGTAGCGCTGGTTCTTCTCCCACCACCCAATCGGCCAGCCGCTCGGGGCGGTAAAGCGCACCGTGCGGTTCGCCTCGTCCAGTTCGGCAATCCAGTGCACCGATGCCGTCCAGGAGTGATAGACGAACAAATTGACGTCCTGCAGATTGTCCCAGCGTTTCAGATCGCCGGCCTTGAACTTGAAGCCCATCTTGGTGCTCGGATCGCGCCGAGCCTTATTCCGGTCTTTCAAGGGCTTCAGAGGGCCGTCCGTGCGGAGGTAATCGTCGTTGGGCGTGCGGGCCCTGGTGCGGCGCTCGCCATTGACGAAAAGCTGGTGGAAGTACCAGTCGCCGGCTTTGACTTCGGGGACCTCGGCCGTCCAGACCTCGCCTTTACCCTTTTTCCAGCCGGTGATCACGCGGCCGCCGCTGAACGCGGGGGCCTCGTTCGGGTACGCCGCGTACGTGATCGGAGCCGCCTCGGTTCCCGAGTCCTCCGGTCCGAACACGATCGGCTCGGTAAGATAATACGTACCGCCGCGGATCAGCACGGTGCAGGGCCCGGCCTGCTGTGCGCGCGCCTGACGCACGGCATCGCGAGCTCGAGTGATCGTGGCAAAGGGACCGTCCGTGCGGTCCGCGTTAGGCGCGGCCAGCTTGCCGGACCAGCCGTCATTGCCGTTGGTGGCTACGTAGAAGTCAGCTCGGGCGTTGGCGGCGCCCTCTGCCGCACGGGACTGCGGCACGCCCGCGATCAGCAGTGCCGCCGCGGTCAGCAGTACGAAGTACGCAAGCTGAAATTGCATCTCGAAACCTCCCAACCTGGTGCCCTCTTGCGGGAGAGGCCCCACCCGGCCCGGCATGGGGCGCTCGGGCCGGATACTCCGCGCGACACCGCGTGTCGCACTCGCAGTCCAGTCCCTCCGGACGACCTTCGCTTCCCAATCGTGCAAGACACCGCGGTCCATTCGGCAAATAGGGACCGGGCGGCTTCATAACCTCAACGACCGATGGCAATCGCGCGCAAACATGCTCCTACACGGCCATGAAACAGCCTCTAGTCGGCTGCAAGCAGGCGCTGAGCGTTGCCGTGGAGGATGGCCTGCAGCTCGTCCTGCGTGAAGCGGCATTCGCGGGTGACCTTGAGGATCGCGCTCTCAGGATAGTAGTACGGGGCGTGGGTGCCGAACAGGAGCTGCTCCAGCCCCAGCTTACGGCCCAACTCCTCCACGCCGCCCATGCCCTCGATGTGCGACAGCTCAAAGAAGACGTTGGGCAGGCCCTGTGTGGGCTCGACGAGCGGCGTCAGATCGTTGTTCTTCGCGTTGACCAGGAGGATCGGGACATCGGCGTGCTTGGCGGCCACGTCGGGCAGCGGAGTTAGGTCCACGGGCGGGACCATGCACAGCGGATGGTGATGGCGCTCGTCGGTCATGCGCACCGCCACCGACACGAAGAGGCCCAGCTCCTCGGCTGCGCTCAGGAGATCGTCGAAGACGGGCTGATCCAGGCCGTACTGCTGATAGTTGGGATAGGTACGAACGGCCCGGAACCCGAGCTTCTCGACGCATTCGCTGAGGTCCCGCTGCCACGCCGGGAAGTTCGGATTGATCGTGGCGAGGGGCCTCAGGGCCTCGTAATCCGCGACGGCTTCCGCCAGCGGCTCGTTGGCGGCGTGGCAATCCTTATAGAGCGCCGCCTCCATGCTGACCACCCAGGCGCGGTCAATATTCGCGCGCCCCAGGCGCTCCAACAGGCTGTCGGGCGTATTGTAGCACATCCGCCGGAAGGGCCAATTCCCCAGGTTCGCATTGCTGTCGGTAATCATAGTCGCAGCAGACGCTCCATGTTTCCGCCCAAGATGGCGGCCTTTTGTTCATCAGTGAGGTCGGCGCCGGTGACCTTAGCCATCTGCGAGGCGAAGCTCCGCCCGGCTGCATCGGAGCCCCACACCACGCGCTGGGCCCCCAATAGCCGCACTGCCATCTCCGTCTGGCCGATCTCCGGGTCGCCGCCCGCCAGTCCGGCGTGCACGTTTTCTTGCTCGATGACCTCCTTGAGACCTCGCTCCCAGTTGCCGCCGCTGTGACCCATGATGAAGCTGGTCTGCGGGTGTCGCGAGGCCAGGGCGGCCAGATGTCGGGGCTCAGGCTCGTGAGGCAGGTTGCCCGTCACCTTGATCCACGTGTGCTGCAGGATCGGGACGTCAAGCTCGGCGGCCCGGTCGGCGAGCGGGTCGAGGTTGGGCTGATCGCTGTGCATCGCCACCCACAGCTTCACACCGCGAAAGGGGCCGTTGGCGATGCAGCGGTCCATCTCATCGAGGCTGTCGTACAGGTAGCAAGGGTTGAGATAGCAGAAGCCGATAATGCGGTCCGGATGGCGCTCGACGGCTTGCCACACAGTGTCGTTTGATTGCCGAATTTCCTCCGGGCTCGGCTGTTCGCCTCCGATGAGGGTGCTGACACACAGCTTGTCAATCCCCATGCGGTCGGCGAAGGGCAGCAGATACCCCCCCGGGTCATCGGGGTCATCCCGGCGCGGATGGATATGCACGTGCGCGTCAATGATCATGGTGTGCGCTCCTGCGGCCTGCGGCCCACAAGGATCAGGCGCGACGCTTCCTCAGTGAAAGGCTGCCGGTCGTAGTCGCCGAAGGCCTCGATCGCCGCAAAACCCGTATCCTCCAACAGGCGAACGCCTTCTTCCTGCTCGACCCAGCGATAGTCCTGCTCGAACCGGTATGTTCGCTGGGACGCCCCTTCTCCCTCCAGATATATGTGCTCGACCCGCACGGTCTGAACGTCGCGCTCGATCCTGAGCTTCCGATTCAGCTCTCTGGTCGGCAGCCCCGTGGCCGGATTGAGGCCCTCTCTCACCGGGGCCAACCGGCCCACTTCCTGGTTGGCCATTCTGTGGGGCGAGACCACATCCACCACCGCCAGCCCGCCGGGCCGCGCGTGCCGGTACAGGCAGGCGAGGCACTGGGACAGGTCGCTTTCCTCCGGCAAATGAAACACCGAGGCATTCGGCACGAAGACGGCGGCAAACGTCCGCCCCAATTCGAAGTCCCGCATGTCGCCGGGCACGAGCGTCACCCGGTTTCGCACCTCGGCGGACTCCCGGTTGAGCTTGGCTCGCGCGAGTGCCAGCACGTGCTCCGAAAAGTCGAGCCCAACGACCTCGAATCCTTCACGCGCCAGCGGGATCGTCACGCGGCCGGTGCGGCAGGCGACCTCGAGCAGGGGCGAGCCGCACTGTCGGGCCAGGTCTTGATAGAACGGAATGTCCGAGTCATGGTCCTCGTACGCTCAGTCGTAGAACCGAGCATAGTCGCGGTCCAAGAATGAGTCTCGATCCGCCATGCCTTGCCTCCAAAGAGGCCCGATGACCTGTCCCAATTGATTGGCCGTCGGACGGCCCGTGAGCGGGCAGACCGGCGAGGTGCCATAGCCCTACACCGCGACCTGGGAGTACTCACCCTGGCAGGGATAGCCGTCGAAGTACAGCACGCGTCCACTCCGCGGCAGGCCGATCATGGAGTACTCGGTGTGGCTGCCGTCGCTGTCGCCATGCCGGCAGATGCTGACGTCTCCGTGGTGTCGGAGTAACTGTTTCATCGCGTCCAGGCTCAGCTCGTCCTCCGCGCCATAGAGGTGGTCGAGGAAGTGCCGCCGGCAGATTGCATTGAGCTTGCCGGCCTCGGTCCGCCGGTCCGCCTGGGCCAGATGCGGGAGCTGGTAATAGTTCACGCAATTCATCAGGCGCTCCCCTTCCGCCGGCCTGCGCACCTGCACCACGGGACAGGGGGCCTCAATGGACCGCATGATCCCCTGACGGTCCACGCACAGAATGCTGTAGCCCTTGCCTCGGGTCGGGAGGCTCGTGAGCTTCCGCACGAACTCCGCGGTGGTGCGGCTCTGCATCATGCACTCGTAGGCCCACAGGCGGATTGGCACGTGATGGTCGCTTTGCTGGAAGATACTGCCCACGGATGAATGGCCCATGGCCAGGCCCTCGGCGTTCATGCCGTCGGTCGTGGCGACCATGCCGCAGAACGTGAACACGAGAACCGGGATCGCATCATTACGCCGCACCAGACGACCGCAGGCCGGCCGCCGTTGCTCTGGCGGGCCGCCATCGTTGTTCTTGCCCCAGATCGGACCGTCGGGTCCATCGGCAAAGGCGATGTTCGTGCAGCCTTGCGGCACATCTAGATCATCGGGGTACATGGGCAAGTTCAGTGCGAGCACGTTCTCCAGCGGAACATTGGCGCCCTCGGCGGTCCCTTGCATCTCCTCCAATACGGCGGGCAAGTGCCGGCGCAACGTTTCCAGGAACGTCGGTAACCGCCGGTCCCAGGCCCGGCGGTCCGGGATCGGCGGAAACAGTTCGATATGAGCTGCAATTTGGTCTCGCAATGCCTCCCCGGTGCAGCGTCCGATGCTGCGCGGGTCCCCGGTAGCCTCAATGATTCTCATGCTTCGAGCTCCTGGCCGCGTGACGCGCCGATGTTCCGCCGGGCACCGATGTCACTGTTCATCCTTCGTCTGCTCGAACTTGCAGGGCAGCCACACTGTGAAGGTCGAGCCCTTGTCGAGCTCTGAGTCCACCTCAATGCGTCCGTGGTAGAAGTCCACGATGCGCTTTACAATGCTCAACCCCAGCCCAGTTCCCGTAACGTGAGTCGTCGCCGGCGTCTTTTCGCGGAAAAACTCCTTGAACAGACGCCGGCGGCCCTTCTCACTGATGCCCAGGCCGTTATCCTGCACGGCAATCTTGACGTACGGTCCATCTTGCGTCGCTTTGACGATCACCTGACCGTGCTCTCGATTATACTTAACGGCATTGCTCACCAAGTTGTTTAACAGCCGAATAAGTTCCTCCCGGTCGGCTTCGACGGTGGGTAGATCCGGGTCCAGCTCAGTACGGATTTCCACCTGCTTCTGGGCGGCCAGCGGATGCATTAGCTCGACTACCTCGTCCACGATCTGCGGAACCGATTGGGCTGCAATGTCGCGCCGCACGGCACGCGCCTCGATCCGCGCGACGTTCAGCAAGTCATCAACCAGGTCCAGGAGCGCTTGGAGACGCTCGTGCGAGCGTCCGAGTATCTGCTTCTGCTTCTCAGGATCGGGGGTCAGGCCCTCGAGCATCACTGTGATGTATCCGTCAACGGCGGCCAGGGGCGCGCGCAGCTCGTGGGCGACCATGTTCACAAACTGGGCTTTGACCTGTTCGACACGCTTGAGTTTGGTGATGTCGCGCAGCACCGTAACGGTACCGAGTAGCTGCTGGGAAGAGTCGTCCAAGACCGGCGCCACACTGGCCAAAACCCAGTCATCAGCGGCAGGATCACTCAAGGGAATCTCTTGCGACAGACGTCTGTGATTCCGGGAGACCTCTCGAATCGCAGCCAGAAGCTGTGGGAGCCGGATCACCTGCTCCAGAGGGTGAGCCTCCTGTGCGGCGTCCGGATCGCGCAGCACACGCAAGGCCGCTGGATTATGCAGCACCAGCTCCTCTTCGGCGTTGCAAACCAGGACGGCGTCGGCCATGCAATTGATGACGGTTCGCAGCCGCCCTTTCTCCGTGGCCAACTCCAGCAGCCGGCGTTCTCGTTCGGCCTGCAGGCGATTGCGGTCGCGGAACAGTTGGCCGCGCTCCAGGGACTTGTTGACCACACGCAGCAGCTCGTCGGGTGTAAAAGGCTTGGCGAGGAAATCGTATGCGCCACGCTTGGTGGCTTCGATCGCTGTTTCCAGGGTGGCATAAGCTGTGATGACCACAAACACGGTCTCCGGCGCAACGTCTCGCACGCGGTCGAGGAACTCCAGCCCGCCCATGCCGGGCATCTTCAGGTCCACCAGAGCCAGCATGGTGTGCGGCTGTGCGGCAAGCGTCGCCAGGCCCTCCTCAGCGGTCTCGGCCAAGAGCACGTTGTGGCCCTCCGCCTGAAGGACGCGCCGGCAGCCCCTGCGGATACCTGGTTCGTCATCAATGACGAGGATGGTCTGCTGAGCAGGGCGCTCGCCGTCCTCAGTGGGGCCGGATGTTGCCGCACCAGTTGTGGGGGGTGTCTCAGCCATTAGTCCGCCTCACAGACATATCATGTTCCGCGGCTTTCCCAGTCGTGTGCCATCGGAGGCCAGGTGGTTGTCATGGTACCGGGAAGCGATCCGTCGGGCCTCGGGTGTTCCCCGCAGCGAATAGTCCCGGACGCCTCAAACGTGGCACCGAGTGCGCGGCCTAGCCGATGCGCTCTTCTCTCAAGGTATCCGGGCGAGGCAGCGTGAAGACGAAGTCGACCCATTGGCCCGGCTCACTTTCCGCCCTGATGTCGCCGCCGTGTTTGCGCAGGACCTCGCGCGTGATGAACAGTCCAAGACCGGTGCCGCGCTCCTGCTCGCCCGGCGGATACAGGCGTGTGAACTTGCGGAACAGCTCATCAACCTGCTCGGGCGCGACCCCCGGCCCCTCATTCCAAACATGCAGCTCCACCACGGCATTGACCGTGCGGCCCCACAGGCGCACCAGTCCTTCCCGACGGCCGTACTTGGCCGCATTTGCCAACAGATTCTCGTACACGATCTGCAGCAGCGACGGGTCGGCTTGCACCACCAGGTCGTCGGCGAGGTCCACCTGGACCCGCATCTGTTTCTCCTCGAAGCGAGCCCGCAGGTCCCGGAGGACCGGCCGTACCACGTCAGCTTCCACCTGCACGGGCCGAGCCCGCACCTGCAGCTCTCCCTTTTCGATGCGCGACAGATTCAGGTAGTTGAGAATCATTTCCTCGGTGCGATTGACAGTGGCAAGCACGTCGTCGAGAGTCTCGCGTTGGTCAGCAGCCAATTGGCCCACATACCCGTCGCGCAAGGCCAGGAGGTTCAGCTTCAGCGCCGCGACCTGGTTCTTGAGCTCATGGGTGATGAATTCCAGAGCGTCAAGGTAGTTCTGATTCCAGCGTTTGAGTTCGTCCGCGGTTGCCTCGAGCTGCCGGTGGCTTCGCTGCAACGCTTCCCCCCGTTGTTTGAGCGCCGCCACCATGTCGTTGAACGCCACGATCAGGCGCCCGATCTCATCCTGCTTGGCGCGAGGAGGCGCGGGCAGGCGATAGTCCAGGTTGCCCCCGGAAACGGCGGCCGTGGCGTTGGTTAGGTCTACCAGGGGACGAGCCAGGCGGCCCGAGAGGAACGTTCCCACCACTGCCGCAGTGATGAGCGCCACCAGGGCGATGCCGAGGAAGATACCCATGGCTTGCCAACGCATGTCGTCGTAGCGCTCCTTGAGAATACCCACATAGAGGATTCCGATCGGCTCGCCGCGCGGATCACTAATCGGCTCATAGGCCGACATGTACCAGCTATCAACGACGAAGGCCGGACCGATCCACATCTCTCCGCGGCCCAGAACCTGCTGATAGACCTCCAGCGAGACGCGCGTCCCAATCGCCCGCTCGCCCGTCGGGCCGGTGACATTGGTCGCAATGCGCGTGTCGCCCAGGAAGATCGTGACAGTGCCCAGGTTCTTGCCCTTGTACTCGATATCCCTAAAGATGTTGTCGCGGATGAAGTCCACGAGCGCGAAGTTGCGGTTCAGCAGTTTCCCCACCCGCACCGCGCCAACCACCTCACCCCCGGCCTCAACGATGGGCGCCGCGGCCTCGATCACCAGGCCCTGCCGAATCTCCGTGGGCCCGCCCGGCTGGGCGTGCGGGGTCGCCACAACGGGAACATAGGCATCGTCGGACAATGCGGCGCTCTCCGCGGCTAGCTGCTGTTGCGGCACCAGGCAGATCCCCGCGAGGGCTCGGCCTTGCTTCAGCGCCGCCTGCACGATTGCGCTGTCTGCCACGCTCAGCCCTCGGGCGCTGCCACGTGCCGTGTGGATGATTGTTCCCTCGGTGTTCACGATGTGCAGGAAGTCGTAGCCGCCTGTCACGCGCAACCTCTCCAAGATCTCCTCGGAGATGCCGTTGCCTCGAACCGTTCGTTGCCGGGCTACGCAGTCCGCCACGATGCTGCTGGACTTCCGCGCGTCTTGTTGCTGCACGTCCAGCATGGCGCGGGCTGTCTTTAGTCCGAGGGTTACGCGCCGCTGCGCCTCGGCGATAACCATGTTCTTGATCAGGAAGCTGCCGGCCGGGATCGTGAGGACCCCACCGACTAGCGCCACGGCAACAAATCCGATCAGCAACTTCGTCCGCAGGTGCAGGCTCATGAATCATCAGCTCTTCTGAGAGGTTGTCCGTGATGTACCCCGATGGGCCTTCGACGCAGCGGATGCGGACCGGATACTTCATCTCCGGCTGTCGCCGGAACATCGTATTCGGCCCCTCCTGGTCGCCTCCAGCTCGTCCCTGCGCCGAAGTCTCGTTGTAGTACTAGAACTTGGCAGGATACTGCTTGAGCACGGTCTCCCAGCGATCCGGATAGCCCCGGCCAAAGGCGAGATACAAGCGCGTGGTGTACTTCTCCCCCGGCGCGAGGTCCAGATCGTGGAACAGGTGGCTGGCGCCTCGACTCGGCTTGGGGATCTTCCACTGGTCCGGATCGGCGCCAAGGGCGATGAACCGGCCCTCGTCCGAGATGACCAGGACATTGTCGGCCACGACCTGTGCCTGGTCGTCCAGCCACGGCTCGAGGGCATTGCCCTCCAGGAAGCCCGGAATGCCGGCGCCGTTCCAGATCCATAAGCTGCCAGTGCGGCGCTCGCGGCCGGTGTTCTCGGCGAACACGTCTACCCTCATCCAGGGCTGCCCGGCGCGCAGGGTCCAGACCCGCCCCAGGCGGCAGTCACTGCGCGCGCAGACGGTGGTGATCTCCACGGTGTCGGCATTCACCTGTCGCACCGAGACCTCCGCCTGAGCGCCCCAAGGGTCGAACCAACGGCTAATGCGCGTGCGCAGGAGACCGAGATTGTGCGGGTCGCTGCTGGCGTTCCCGACCAGGTCGGCGAACCGCAGTTCGTCAAGGTTGAGCGCCAGGTTGTTCTGCTTGGCCGTCCATTCGGTCGTCTTGACCTGTACCGACTGGGCCCGCTCGCTGTAGATCACCTGGTACTCCCCGGCTCGGAACTGCGTGTCCGACTTGTGCATCGCCCGGTCGAGAGCGGCGGCCCGGAGATGAAGCAGCCGGGCAACAGCGCCTGCAGCCCCGTCGTCCGTATTCAGGGCGTCCGGGTTCTGCAGCGCCTGCGCCACAGGTGACCGAAGATCGTCCTTAGCATAGAGCTTCGCCAGGTCGGCCCGATCCTGTTCGCTGCCGCTGGTCAGGATCGCCTCGCGCGCTTGGTCGAGCACCGCTCGCAGCCCGGCGAGCGCGGCGGCCCTGTCGCCGGCCGCCAGCGGGACGTGGAACCGACGCGCGAGCATCGGCACCGCGGCCACTCCGGCCAGGTCCTCCGCGGAAACCGGGGCAAAGGGCCACAGCGCCCAGCCGTCAACACCGGCGCGGTGGCAGTCCCAGCAGGTGTTGATCAGCTCGTCAACCGGCTCATCCACCCAGAAGCCCGTGTCCACACACTCGATGATCTTGGCCTCGCCGGTCAGCTTGGTGAACGCTGCGAGCGCCTGGCGCATCCAGCCCACGGGCGCGCGGCTGCGGCCCTGATAGATCATCGGGCCCATGATGTCCAGAATGTGTGACATCCCCTCGGTGTCCATCCCCAGATCGTTGCCGGGGCCGATAACATAGCCGCCGACCTTGAAGTCAGCGCGGTGTCGGTGCGCCGCCTCGACGACCTTACGGAGGGCTTCGTTGGTGCTCTCGCCGCGGACGCGCCGCCAGATCTTGAGCACTTCCGGATCGGTGTCCAGCGCGGCCACGAGCTGCTCGCGGGTGAAGCGCTTGCCGGAGGCCTGGTTGAACGCCGCCAGGCAGGCCGGGCAGAAGCAAGCTTCCTTGGTTCGGCTCTCCACCGTGATAAAGTCCCAGAACATGCCGTCCGCGCCGGTGTCGGCAATGGCTTTGGTGCGCTCAATCATCTCCCGGATCCGCCGTTCGGACCGCGGGCAGACAGTGCCCTTCTTCACGCTCCCGTCCGCCTTGATCTGGTAGTCCTCTCGCTCACCGCGGAGACCGATGAACGCGGTGCTGGTGCCAAAGACCGTGAAGCCTCGGTCCTGCAGGGCCTTCACACGCGCTCGGACATCCCTGTCGTTCGTGGGCATGCTGCACTGAATATGATTGAGCCCGGCGGCCTGGAGCGTGTCGGCGAACTTGTCAAGGGCCTCCATGGAGGGGAGCGCCAGGCCGCCAATTCCCATGTAAGGCTCCGCCGCCAGGGGCAGGGCCAAGAGGCAGGCGAAGGCAGTATGAAGCAACCTCATTTGGGATCACCCTCCCTCAACAGGCCGAGGCCTCGTTTCAGGATGAAGTCCAGAACCATCTGAGCCGAATCCGTATGGGCGCTGCGCGCAAAGCGACAGCCGAAGAAGTACCCCCGGCCCTGGGGCACCCGAAAGGCCAGCGGATCGGCCGCCCGCCGCGTGCCTTCGGGCCCCTTCCGTTCGCCGAGGCCGTAGATCTCGTACCACTCGCAGCTCCTCTGCACTGCGTCGGCATCGAAGGGCCGCGAGCTGGCCCACCCCCGGAACGCCGGCAGGACGCTCTTGGCCTCAGGCGTCGGGTTGCACCGAATGCCCACGAAATCGGCCTTGACCAGGTCAGCGTCGAAGACGTCGTCATCGCCGCGCTGACCCGCCGACTGCCCCTCACGTCCGCCGCCCTCCAGAGCATACCAGTGGCAGACCCAGTCGCCGGCGTAGCAGAGAATGCCGCCGGCATCGAGCCATTCCTCCAGCGGCGAGCCGTCGTCCTGGCCGTGGTAAACCGTGGCGGGAACGCTCTGGCCGAGGTCCACCACGATGCACCGGCGTTTCTCGTGGCAGAGCTTCGCCCAGTCCCGGGCGCCGAGCAGCTTCGCCGGGACGCCGCGTCGGCCCAGCTCATCGCAGATCGCCAGGCTCATCAGGCGGTGGAACTCCAGCGGCTCCGCTCGCTTGGGCACGTCGAAGTACCCGGTGTGGAAGTAGGCGGCATCATGGTAGACGTACACGTCCACGCCCGCATCCGGCGGAGCATGCGGTGGCCCGGAGAATATGAACAGTAGCAGCAAACTCGCCGGCATAGCCATCATCCTTTCCCCACTGCGGAAGCAACACGCATGGTGTTCTTTCGCGCCGCGTGGCCGGAGCCCTGCCACCCAGTGGGCCAATTCACGGCATCGCAGGACAAGCGTGGCTCATGGGCGAAAACGTCCGCTAATCTTGATCCAGCGGAGGGCAACCGTGTCCGGCCCAATTGAGACGGTCATCCTCGTTGTGCTGTTGGCGACTGCGCACGCACTGGGCCAGCCGCCCGAAGGGAAGCTGGAGATGGTGTTCATCCCGGCGGGCGAGTTCGAGATGGGCACCAGCCCGGAGGAGGTGCAGCGCCTGGCCCGGGAGTATGGCGTGCACCCCAGTCTATTTGAGATCGAGCAACCCCGGCGACGAGTTCACGTGAATGCGTTCTTGATTGATCGCTACCCGGTGACCAACGCCGAGTACCAGCGGTTCGTTGAGGCCACGGGCCGCCGAGCGCCGCTAAACTGGGTCGGTGGCGCTTACCGGGAGGGACAGGGCGACTATCCGGTCACCGGGGTCAATTGGAACGATGCGAACGCGTACGCCCAGTGGGCCGGCAAGCGGCTGCCGACGGCGGAGGAGTGGGAGAAGGCCGCCCGCGGGACGGATGGACGGCTCTATCCCTGGGGCAACGAGTGGCGCGACGAGGCATGCTGGGTGGACGATCCGGCGTGCCCGCAGGCCCTGGCGCGAACCACACCGGTCGGGGCGTTCCCGGAGGGCGCCAGCCCGTACGGAGTGCTGGACCTGTGCGGCAATGTGGCCGAGTGGACCGCGACGGACTCCGCGCCGCCGAACGAGAAGCGGAACTGGCACTGGTATGTCGTCAAGGGCGCCGGCGGGGCGCACCGGCAGCGGTACAACTTCCGCTGTGCAGCGCAAGCGTTCAGCGCACACGAAAGCCGCCGGCACCGGTGGCTGGGATTCCGCTGCGCGAAAGACGCCGAGACGCCGCCGGACAATCTGGCGCCTGCTCGCCCGACCCCGCCGCGCCCAAGCCCCCCGACCGCGCCCGGCCCCGACCTGGCCGCCTTCGGCCGGCAGCCGATCAAGATCATCCCCGGCGGCCGCGCGAGTGCTCGGCTGGAGCCTCCGTTCCTCCCGGTCGGCGGCTTTAGCCTGTATGTTCCCGAGCAGGCGGGTGCGAAGGGTTTGCCCCTGGCCTGGGGGATGAAGCCGGAGCCGTCCCGGTGGGAGACAAAGGAGGGGCAGACCTTCGCTCGCTATGCCTGCACCTGGCCCGGCAAGGCCACCATGACCGTGACGCTGGAGGCGCAGACGGATTGCGTGGACCTGACAATCGCGCTCAAGAACTTGACGGACCAGCCGCTGACCGGCTGCTACAGCAACGTCTGCTTCAACCCGCACGGGTCGCCATACTTCGAGGACCCGGAGCGCGTGCGCACCATGGTGTGGACCGCGGAGGGCCCGGTCTCGGTCAACAAGCTGCGCGCCGGCGGACGCGGGGAGCCGATGCACACCGGCTGGAGCGTGGCGGCGCCGGACCAGCCGGCTCCCGCAGGCGGAACGGCCGTGCGGTATCCGTTCATCTTCATCGTCTCGCGCGACGGGAACTTCACCATTGCGCAGGCGTATGCGGCCGGCAGCTCGGTGGCGAGCAACGCCCACTACTCCTGTCTGCACTCGCGTCCGATCTGGCCCGACATCCCGCCGGGCGAGGAGCGAGAGGTGAGGGGCAAGCTGTACTTCATCCGCGGCGGGCCGAACGAGCTCCTGGCTCGGTGGAAGAAGGATTTCGACGTACGCTAGCGGACCCACAGCAGCGGGAAGCCGCAATGGGGTCAGGCCGCTAGGGTGCAGTGACGATGTCACGCTGCCCCCGATGCAGCCGGGCCACGACCGCCTTGGCCTCGGTCGTCAGCTTCTCCCCCCAGGGCAGGTCGAGGGTCATCCGTTCGCCGCGATTGAAGGCCACCAGGATGTTCCCCACGCGCACCGCATGGGCCGAATCTGTGGAGACGTTCTCGGCCTCGGCCAGCTTGCCGCCGGAATCCCCGATTAGCAGCGGAACGAGGAAGGTCGTCTCGGCGGCCGGACCGTGTCGCAGCTCGAGAAGATTCACGTCGGCCTCTTTGGGCGTCAGGTTTCGCGTGGGATGGATGTACTGCGGTCGGTACGTGCTCGTGTCGGCGACCAGCTCCGTCGGCAACACCGGGGCCACTCTAAGCTCGGCCTTGCCTCGGGTGATCGTCCACGCGCCGGGCCGGGCCGGCTGATCGGCCGTCAGTTTGCCATAGTGGTGCAGAAGCCAACTGAAGGTCCGGGGCTGCTGGGCCGCCAGACGGTCGTACACCACGACGAGATCGCGCCCGGCGAGCACGAGCGTGCGCTCGAACCGGGTCAGACCCAGCTCCGCCGGATAGGCCGAAGTGGCGTCGCCGGTGGCGATGGTGATGTCTCCCTTAGTCACGAATGACGTGATGTGCGAACGCCCGGGATTGGGGCGCGGCCACATCTCACCGTCGCCAAATTGTCCCTTCCCATCAACCAGAATGGTATTGTGATTCCGGGTCATTTTCTTGTACGTGTAGCCGGGGTCTCCCGCCAGCACTTCGCCCCGCGCGAACAGAACGAAGTGATTCTGTTCGGGATGATTGTGTCCGGTGCCGCTCAGGCCGAACTTCACGCAGAGGTCCGCATAGAGGTGCCCTCCCAGAGGGCGGCTGACGAAGGCCACGTACGTGGCGTCGTCATCCCAGGAGGACCGCGCGAAGACGGTTTCGACGTCCGGGTAATGCCGGGCCGGCGGGACCGCTTGGCGTGGATCACGGGGGGCGAGCTGTTCGTTCAGCCATAGCAGGTTGAAGCGGTCCGAGCTCGGGCCCCGGTTGAGCAGTTCGGCGATGCCCGCGGCGACCGGGTCATTGTACCTCTTGGCCTGCCAGAGGAGCACCTTGGTGGGCGGCCGGCCGATTGAGGTCCTGCTGTCTTCCAGGGCCGCGGACCGGTGAAGGCCCGGGTACACATGGTGTAGACGGAACTCGGCCTGTCCCTTGAGGCCTTCGTCACCGGCGGGAATGTGCAGGCCGGTGCACCACTCGTACAGGTCCGTGTACAGGTACAGGGTGGGCATCGAGTAGTCCCAGTATCCGGGTCCTTCGTGAAAGCCGCCGTCGGGACTGAAGCTCAGGGCGATGCGCTCATATCGGTCCCAGGCCCAGGCGAGCCACTGGTCGGCCTCCGGCACCTCGCCGTAAATTGCCGCGGCGCCCAGAGCCAGAGAGAGGTGTGCGAACCAGTAGTGGTTTTGCTGGAAGGACAACCCGCCGCCCTGGCGGCCGGCCAGCGACGCCTGGAAGACCGTGCGGCACTGGCGCGCGATGGTGTCGCGCACCTTGGTGCGCAGGTCCTTGGGGATCTGGTCGTACAGCCAGTCGTACGTCAGCGCGAGCCCCTCCATGAAGTACTCCGCGTCCAGATCCACTCCTACCTGGGGAAAGCTGGTAGCCATTTGCAGCCACGTCAGGATGCCGGTGAGCTGCTCCTGCTCGGGTTTGAGCAGATAGCCCAGGGCGTAGCTGCCCAGGTTGCGATAGGCGCCGCCATTGCGCTTGCCCGGGCGGAACGGAGGCGGCTTCTTGGTGAGCTTGGACGGGAGGTGGTAGTAACGCTTGACGGTTTCGTCGTCCAGGCGTTGTCGCAGCTTGTCGAGGTCGGCGGCGGTGAGGAGCAGGCGCGGGTGTTGGCCCACGAGCTCCTGGCGCATGGCCGGTCGCGGGATCTTGATCGAGGCGCGAGACAACTGAACCCGTTTGAGAATGCTGCCCGGAGCCTCGCGGAGGGACAACTGGAACCGGTACTTGGCGCCCATGCGCACGGCGACGGTCGCCCGTCCCTCGCCCATGCGTCCCACGGGAAGAGTCAGCGGGCCGCCAACGCGCTTGCCGTTGACCGCCAGCCAGTATGAGTCGGTGCCGCGGTCGGGAGCCTGGGCCAGGACGGACAAGACGTACATGCCCGGAGGCAGCTCCAGCTCAAACTGGA
>JALGUG010000370.1 GCA_029820995.1 Candidatus Zipacnadia bacterium | reverse complement strand
CTCTGCCGCCTACTGCGCAGCTCTTCCAGCCGACCAAAGGTCTCCCGAATGTACTTGACCTGGCGCTCCGTGGCCCCCTGCAGCGACGTGGCTGCCTTTTCCGCCGAGGCCCGCGAAGGCCGGCCCCAAACGCCCGTGTCCGTTGTCACATCCAGCCCCACGTAATCGTTATACTCCTGAGTGTAGGCAGGCGAGCAATCCTCGCGCCGCTCCCGTACCAGTTCCGGGTAGTAATGCAGCATCGTGGCGGTCTCGCCCTCGCCGGCGTGGATGTCCGGCGGCGGTTCGGCCGACATCGCGTGCGCCCAGATCAACATCAGGTCCGGATGCTCGAAGTTCAATTCCCGCAAGGTCGGCTTCAGGATCCAGTTCCCGCCATGCGTGCTCAGCACCACGATCTTGCGGAACCCCTGCCGGTACAGCGACTCCACCAGGTCCACCAGGAACGCCGCCAGCGTCGCCGGACGCAGCGTGACCGTGCCCGGAAAGCCCATGTGCTCCACCGAGCAACCGAAGGGCATTGCGGGCAGTACATAGGCGCCCAATTCGCGGCCCAGCTCCTGGCCCCGCGCCTCGGCCACCAGCCAATCAGTTCCCACCGGCAAATGCCGTCCATGCTGCTCGATTGTGCCGATGGGTATCAGCGCGATCTCAGGCTGGGCCTCCTTGATTTCCTCCCACGTATTCTTGGCGGTGACCATTTGCTTGTTCCACCTCCGCAACAATGCACGGCGTCCCGCTGCACAGACCCGCGGGCCACGCCTGGTGAACGGGCCCTTCGCCGCCTGAACCAGCGCTTCCTCGTTCACAACCGGCAGGTGACCGGCCGAGACTGAGCGAATCAGTCCTGTCGCCGCCGGTCACCGGGCGAGACCGAACGAGCGAGATATCAACATGTCCCAGCAGAACGGTCGGAAGATCAATCGGCGCGAGTTTCTGGGGCAGGGACTAGCGGGGGCGATCGGGGTCGGCGTGGCCCTTGGCTCGTCCGGCGCCGGCAGCCCGGCATGGGCTGCCGAGGAGAACGCAGCCAAGCGCCTTCGCAAGGGTGGGATGGTGTACCGTCGTCTCGGCCGGACAGAGCTGATGGTCTCGGAGCTCGGTCTGGGCGGCAGCCCGAGCCCTCCGCCGCCGGTCTTTAGTGCGGCGCTGGACCGCGGCGTTAACTTCGTGGACAGCTCCGCGGTCTACGGCCGCGGCCAGGGCGAACGCAACATCGGCCGGATGATCAAGGGCCGGCGCGACAAGGTTATCGTCTGCACCAAGTTCCACCCGTACCGCTTCCAAACGGACGTCAAGGCTCAGTCTATCAAGGCGGTCGAAGATGCGCTCGAGCGCCTCCAGACCGACTACATTGACATCATCTGCGTGCACGGCGCCTCGGCCCCGGAGCAGTGTCTCAACGACGACGTTCTCGCCGCCTTCGCCCAACTCAAGCAGGAGGGCAAGGTCCGGTTCACCGGCCTGTCCAACCACTCGGACCCGGCTCACGTCTTGCCGCCGATCATCGAGAGCGGCCACTACGACGTGATCCTGCTCGCGCTCAGCGTGTTCTCCGGCACGAGGGTCACGCGGGCCGACGTGAAGGCGGGCAAGGTCTACGACAACTGGCTCGCGGACAGTGGCCTGCAGGCGGTGCTCGACCTGGCGCAGGAACGCGACGTCGGCATCGTGGCCATGAAAACGATGGCCGGCGGCGCGCGCCAGAAGCTGGCGAAGTATCAGGTCGGCGAGACCACGCTCCCGCAGGCCAAGCTCAAGTGGGCACTGAGCCGCGAAGCCGTCGCCTGCGCGCTCTCCGAAATGCTGAATTTCGACATCCTTGATGAGAATCTGGCCGTCGTCGGCACGACCCTCAGCGCCAACGAGCAGACGATGCTCCGCCAACACATTCTGGACCGATCAGCCGACGTGTGCCGCATGTGCGGCACTTGCCTGCGTGCCTGCCCCGCGGGGGTGCCGATCCTCGACATTCTGCGCTACATAACTTACCACGATGAGCACGGGAAGATCCGGCACGCCCGGCAGAGCTATCGTCGGCACGTCTCCGCGCACACCTTTGCGGCCTGCGCCGATTGCGACGCCTGCCGCAGGGCCTGCCCCCATGGTCTCGACATCCCGGCCAAGCTCCGTTACGCCCGCAGCGTCCTGGCCTAGCGCGGCGCCGGCGCACTACGCCCGCGAACGACTACCGGTGCGGGCCCGGCAGCGGCTTGAGCAGCCCCAGTTGCCACGGAATTTCGCCGTACTTCTTCCCCGCCTTGCGCCTCTCGGTCACTCCCTGGATCAGGAACTGCAAGTTCGCAGGGTCCACCGGGAGCGTTTCGTCGTGGCCCGCGCGAATCAATTCGCCATGGCTAATGTTGTCCGCCCACGCCGGGTCCGGTTGGCGCACGTTGAACGCCCCCGCGAAGGGCTGCTGCTCCGAGTCCGCCAGCGGCCGCCATACACCATCCAGCCGATCGCTCAGGTACGCCTTGTAGTACCGACGTCCCGCCGGTGCCCTCCGGCCCTCGGCCTCCACTACGGTCAAGTATTGCTGTTCTCCGAGCAGCCGGTACGTGTGGCTTGCCTCGAAGATGTCCGCCTGCAGCGCCACTTCACAGTGGCCCAACCCGTGAGGGAACTCGTCCAGCGCAGTCCACATCCGCCACATCCGGCCGTCCAGCGAAGTGAAGAACAGGTACGCGCGATCCGAGTCGCAGATGACCCAGAAGTCAATCCAGCGTGACGGCCCCGGGGGATCGCTCTCGGGCAACAAGAGCCGGGCCGGTGCCCAGGAGCCGGGGTCGCCGATGGTGTCGGTCGTCGAGAAGGCCGGCTGCAACTTGAGCTTGCGCCGGGGTTCCATGACCTGGTAGATTAGATACCACTTCCTCTGCGGCCGGAAGTACAGCACCTGCGGGGCGCAGAAGAAGTCCTCCCGACAGTGCAGAATGTGTCGCCGTGCGTTGCCGGCCTCGTCCCAGTGCTCGAACGAAAGGTACTCGATCTGATGGCTGCGGACCTGACTGCGAATGGTGCAGAACAGGTGCCACTGTCCCTCGTAGTGCACCACCGTCGGATCCTTCACCGATACGCAGGGATCCTGCGGGCGGTTTGCCGGCGACAGCACCGGCGGCGACAGTTGCCAGAAGAAGGGCGTCTTCAACTTCGCGGACATCGCCTTGCCTCCGAGGCCGGACGCACCAACGGCTCTCCCCCGGAGAGACAACGCCCGGGTCAGCCTTCGCCCCGGCCCACTTCGCCGGCAAGCGATTTCACCACATCATGCAGCGCCCCCTCCCGCCGCTGTGCGACTGAGCCCGGTGCCACCCTTGCGTTCTGGCATGCGGACCCGAAGGCCGACAAGGGTGCTAGATCCCACCTCCATTCCGACCGTCTTCAGCAATACACCGAGGGAACTGTAACCGCCACGGCGAAGTACTCCTTAATGCTCTTGTTCCTTGCCCGGCTGCCGGTGCGGACACAGTCGAAAGTCACATGGCTCGAGGTCCAAAGGGATGACCACGGCTGACCTGATAGCCGCAACTGCCAAGCTGCAAGATACCATTGGTCTCCGCGAAGAGCCCCTGGCGTTCTTCTACTCTGACCTGGAGCCCCGGGGCTTCCGCCCGGAAGAGGACGG
>JALGUG010000369.1 GCA_029820995.1 Candidatus Zipacnadia bacterium | reverse complement strand
GACGACCGCCTCACATCCGGGCCCTCCGAACAGCGGAGTGCTTGCCCGCTATCCGCAGCAGCTTCAACTCGCGGTTCCGGCGGATTGGTCCAGGGCGCGTTGGGCGGCGTCACGGGAGGATTGGTCGGGGTGGTGAGCGGCGATGAACTCCAGGGCCTCGCGTGACGGGGTGGCCTTGGTGTCGGTGAGATGCTGGGCGAGGCGGGCGCTAAGCTTCTGGGCGACCGATTCCAGACCGGCGTTGTGGGCGACCGTTTGGAGGGCCGGGATTCGCAGCGCCGCTACGAGCTTCTTGACCGAGGGCTCGTGGTTGGCGATCTTCAAGGCGGCGGCACGGCGGGTGTTCTCGTATGCCGAGGCGCCGGCGATCGCCAGCAGAGCGTCTAGAGCGCCTTCGGACAGCATAAGCTGCCCGGCCAGCTCCTGAACGATCATCTCGCGGACCGGGTCGCGGTCCACCTGCTCGTCGCGGCGGTCGGCAATCTCGCGGCTGGCCAGGGCGAGCCGCTCCATCTCCTCCGCCTCGGCGCGCACCTGCTCGGGTATGCCGGCGCCGCCCTCTTCGGCATCGAAGTCGCGGAAGATACGGCGGGCCGTCGTGCCACGTCGCTGGAGTGTACCGCGTCGAGGGGGCTGCCGCCGCAAGCAAGCACCGAGAATGAGCGGGGGATACAAGTGCTGCTCCAACAGCGCGGTAGCGATCTGCCGAGCGGAGGTCTCAGCCGAGCTCAGTAGCAGTAGGCCGAGCAGATCATGCTGCTTGTCGGCGAGGAGCTCACCAATGGCCTTCCGGGCCTCGCGCCCCACAGTGCCTCTCATGAGCTGGTCCACCTGGTGGTGGTACTTGGTGAGAGCCTCGATGTCCATGGTCTCTGATCTCCTCTCCTGGTCCTCCTCCGGGCGGCCGTCATGATTGAGCAGGCGGCGTTGCCTTGGTGGAGCGGACGATCAGCTCCGGCTCCTCGAACATCCCGGCGACGAAGGACTGGGCGTTGAACAGCTCCAGGTTCTCGGGCTGCTCGCCCACGCCCAGGAGCTTGACCGGGATGCCCAGTTCCTCGTGGATGTTGAGCAGGATGCCGCCCTTGGCGGTGCCGTCCAGCTTGGCCATCATTACGCCGGTCACTTGAACGGCATCATGAAAGGTCTTCGCCTGAACGAGTGCATTCTGGCCGGTGGTGGCATCCAGTACCAGGAGCGTCTCATCGGGCCCCCGGCCGTTCTCGCGCTCGACAACGCGGCGGATTTTGCGGAGCTCCTCCATCAGGTTGTGCTTGGTGTGGAGGCGTCCCGCGGTATCAATGATGAGTAGATTGGCCCGCCGACCGCGCGCGGCCTGTATGGCATCGAACACCACGGCGCCCGGATCGGATCCGGGCTGGTGGCGCACTACCTGGCAGCCCAGGCGCTGTCCCCACAACTCGAGCTGCTCGATGGCCGCGGCCCGGAAGGTGTCGGCGGCGGCGAGGATCACCTTGTTGCCGTTAGTGGCGTACCAGTGGGCGATCTTGGCAATGCTGGTCGTCTTGCCCACGCCGTTGACGCCGATGACCAGAAAGACGGTGGGCGCCGAGCTGCCCGTGTTCAGGGGCGCCTGCGCGGCCTGAAGCTTGGCCGCCAGCATGGCCTGGAGGCGTGCCAGCAGCTCGTCGCCGGAGGTCAGGTGCTGCCGTTCCCCCTCGCGGCGTAGCTCCTCGACCAGGTCTACGGCAACCTTCACGCTGACATCGGCCTGGATAAGCGCTTCTTCGACCTCGTCCAAGACGTCGTCATCAATTGTAGCTCGTCCGCGCAGCACATTGCCCACGCGGCGGAAGATTCCCTTGAGCATCTGCGGTCCTCGTTGAGGGGCCGGCTAACGGTCCATGTCCAGTTGGTGCTGTACGGTGCGCCGGGGAGCCGGCTGCTCCGCCAGCGCCTGCGCTTCCTGCAGCGTAACGGCGATCCGCATGGAGATGCCGGGATCGCTCATCGTGACACCAATGAGTGTGTCCGCCTCTTCCATTGTGCCCCGGTTGTGGGTGATCACGATGAACTGCGTGCTTTGCGCGAAATCACGGAGCACTCGCGCAAAACGGCGAATGTTGATCTCATCCAGGGGCGCGTCTATCTCGTCCAGTACGCAGAATGGACTGGGCTTGACGCGGAGCATGGCGAAGACCAGCGCCATGGCGGTTAAGGCGCGTTCCCCGCCGGAGAGCAGCAGCAAGTTCTGTGATTTCTTGCCCGGCGGCTGGACAATGACCTCCACGCCGCTTTCCAGCACGTTGTCGGGGTCGGTCAGGGTCAGAGTGGTGTCGCCGCCGCCGAAGAGTTGGCGAAAGAGCAATTGGAAGCTCTCGGCCACGGCGTGGAAGGTCTCCAGGAAGGTCTGCCTCGTTTCTTCGTCTATCTCGCGGATGATCTGGAGCAGGTCCTCGCGTCCGGTATGCAGGTCCTGGCGCTGGGCGTCGAGGAAGTCTTCGCGGGCCTTGATGCGTTGGTATTCTTCCTCCGCGCCGACGTGGACCGGCCCGAGTGCGCGGATCTGAGCCCGGATTTCGTTGGCTTCTCGGGTCAGGTCGCGCACGTTGACGTCTGCGGGCCGCTGGGCCACTGCCTGATCGGGCGTGAGTTCGTATTGGTCGGCCAGACGCTGGGTGATGTGCTCCAGCTCAGTCTCTTCGCGTGCACAGCCGCTCTCCGCTCGGCGGATGCGCGTCTGCAGATCGTTCACCAGCTCCTGCAGGCGACGTCGAGCGCCGCCCAGGCGGCCCAGCGCCTCCCGCAGCTCCGTGCCCGCAGCCTCGCGGCGGGCGACTTCTTCCTGCGCCGCTTGCGCCTCTGCCTGTTTGGTCTGAGCCAACTCCGCGTTCTCGGCAGCCGTGGCCGCCAGGTCCCGCTCTTGCTGATCGAGGCGTTGCCGCTCTTCGCGGGCCTCCGCCGCCTCGCGCTCGAGCCGTTCGATCTCGGCCTGGAGCAGGTTCTCCGCCTGCTCCTGTGCGCGGAGCCTCTCGGCAAGTTCCGCATGGGCGACCTGGGCCGCAGTCTGTTCGCGCTCACGCTCCTGTGTCGCCGCCTGGGCCTGACGTAGGCGCTCCTGGGCGGCAGCCAACGGCTGGTCGAGGCGGTCCTGCTCGGCCATTAGACGCTGTCTCCGAGTCTGCGCCTCCGCCGCGCGCTGGCCGAGCTCTTCGATCTTGCGTCTCTGCTCGCCAATCTCCTCTTCGAGCTCCTGCTGGGCCTCCTGTGCCGCGGCTTGCTGCTCCTGCAGATACGCCGCGTCACGTCGCGCCTCGGCCAGGGCCGCCTGAGAGGCGGCGAGTCTCTCTTCGCTTTGGAGCAACTCCGCCTCGAGAGTATAAATGCTGCGGTCGGCAGCGTTCTCCAGGCGCTGCATGGCCTCAAGGCTCGGCGTGCGGGAGTCGAGCTGCGCCTGCAGCTCACGGGCCTCGCGGCGGCGCCTGATCTCAGCCTGGTCTTCGCTTGCCGCGGCACCGCCGGTGAGGGCGCCGAAGGGGTCCAGGGATTCGCCATCGAGGGTCACGAACCGCGCTCGAGTCCCGACTCGTCGGGAGAAGTCCAGCGCCGTGTCCAGGTCCTGGACGACGCACACTTGGCCGAGCAGGTACTCGAACACGCGGCGATAG
>JALGUG010000081.1 GCA_029820995.1 Candidatus Zipacnadia bacterium | reverse complement strand
CACCCAGAGAGCCGCGGGCCAGACCCCAATGCCTGAACGATGGAGGGGCCGTGATGGGGCAGGGGCCCCATCCGGCCCGGCAAGTGTAATGGGCCGGATACCTGCGACTGCTGCGCAGTCGCTCGGTAGTCCGGCCCCTCCTTGTCAGCGCGCGTACTTGCGCCGGTCGTAGCCCTTCAGGCCGATCTTCTCCACCGGGATCGGCTTGAAACCGAGCTTGAGGGCCGGCGAATCGGGTTTCAGGCGATAGTCGTCGCTGGCGGGATCAACGAATAGCGGGTCCTCCACCAGGGCGTTCTGGTCGTAGCCGAGCTTCCGCCACTCTTCCAGGGGCTTGCCGAGGAAGCTGATGGCGGGCTCGGCGCTCGCATCCCAATACAGGTTGGAGTCGCACTCGGCCAGCACCTCGTCGGTCCAGCCGCCGGAGCGGATCATCTGGCCCGGCTTAGTACGATACACGATGTTGCGGATGAAGCGGTTGCCGGTCATCAGCTTGCGGATGTTGTTGAACTCGACGTTGGTCTCCTCGGAGTCCACGAGGATGTTGTTCTCGATCACATTGTTCTTGCCGCCGTGGACCACCACTCCGCCGCGGAAGTTGCGGACGCAGATGTTGCCGTAGAGGTGCGCGTTGCTGGAGTGGTCGTCGAGGTAGATGCCCCAGGTGTAGTAGGGCGTGAGAAACCGGCCGTCGGGCGTGGTCTTCAGACCGATGGCGTCGGCGACGAGGTTGTAGCGGAAGGTATTGCCGGCGGCCTGGCTGTTGCGGACGCAGGTTTCGATGCCGCCGGTGTCATTGGTCTCCAGATTTGTGCGGCGGATCTCGTTGAACTCGACGACGTTATTGCCCTGCTCCATCTTGATGCCAATGCCGTAGCGGGGCATGTCGGTGATCAGGTTGTGGGCGATGAGATTGCCGGGCGCCTGGGCCATCTCGCGCGGGCGGCGGTTGAGATACACACCGGCGACGTGCTTGTAGATCAGGCCGCAGTGGTGGATGTGGTTGCCGGCGATGACGTTCTCGATTGGAAAGGCCTCATCCGCGGTCTCCAGCGTGACGCCGCCTTCGCCGCAGTACTCCACGGTGTTGCCGAGGATGCGGTTGCTGCGGCTGTCGCCGACCAGGCGGATCCCGTAGCCGCCGACGCGAGCAAACCGGCAGTTCTCCACGAGGCAATCCCGGGCACGGTTTAGCCACAGGGCGCCGTCCGGTGGGCTGTATGGCGAGGCGATGCGCGGCGTGTAGCTGGTATCCTTGAAAGTGAGGCCGCGGAAGCGGAGGTTGGTGACAAAGGTGCCCTGCTCGGCATCGCCGCGCACGTCAATGAGGCGATCCATGGCGGGCGCGACGATCTCCTGGCGGGCGAAGTCCTGGTCGGTCGGCCAGTAGTAGAGCCTGCCGGTGTCGCTGTCGAGATACCACTCGCCCGGCATGTCGAGTTCCTCGAAGATGTTCTCGAGGAAGTAGCGGTTACCGACGCGGATTTCCTGGTTGGCCTCGCGGCCGGCCAGCGTGCCGACGCCGGCCTGGAGGTCGAGTTCGGCCACCGGTTCGATGGAGTTGACCCAACCCCAGGCAGGGAAAACGTGCATCTCAATCTGCTGGGACTTCGGCCAGGGCTTGAGGCTGCCGGGGTCAAAGCCCCAATAGCGCCTGCTGGCCGGGAGTTTGACGGAGAGCTCCTTGCCCTGGGATTTGACGAAGGTCTCCGCGTGGACCAGGATCATGTGTTTGCCTTCCGGCGGCGCCGGTGGGGTGCCGTGAGGGGTCCAAGTGGGATCGTCGCATAACACGAAGGCGTCGTAGTTGAGCCCCCCGCCCTTGATGTTGGTCCAGCGGATGGTGTGGCTGCCCTGCTCCAGGTGCAGGACGGCGTTCCGAGCGGACCACTTGAAGGTGCTGAAGCTGCCAGTGTCCTGCAGGTTCTCCAGCACGACGGGCTCGCCGCCGTCTACGGTGAAGGTGGTGGAGCCGCCCATATCGGTCTTGCCCCAGGGCTTGTTTTGGGCCGCATAGTAGTGGAACACGTTGTAGTCGCCGGTCGCGGGGACCTCCACGCGCCACTCCATGAAGTCCCCGCGATTGTGGATGTTGCCGACGGCGGCGCCAAACTGCCCTCGGGCACGGCTGCAGGGCTTGGTAAACAGCCAGCCGCCCTTGATCGGATCGCTGGGATCGTAGTTCGGGAAGCGTGCGCGGATCGCCCAGTCGTCGCCCACGCGCAGTAGCCGGAAGAACCAGCTTCCGCCTTTGGCCGCGGGCACTTCGGTGGTGTAGATCTTCCCGTCCTTCGTGCGCCACTCCGAGGCGATGCGGCGGCCGCCGCTGAGGACCGGCTCCTCGCCCGGATAGGCGGCGTAGGTGACGGGCCGCTGGGGCGTGCCGGAGTCCTGGGGGCGAAAGACGAGCGGCTCGGGGAGGTAGTAGGTTCCGGCGCGGACGAGGACGGTAAGCACGGCCTTGGGGTCCGAGGTCTTGAGCGCTCGGAGGGCATCGCGGGCCTTCGCGAGAGTGGCAAAGGGGCCGTCGGTGGCGCCCGCGTTCGGCGCCGGGAGCTTGCCGGACCAGGCATCATTGCCGTTCGGCGCCACGTAGAAGGCCGCGGAGGTCGGATCGGCAGCATTGGCCGGGATAGCCGCCATGAAACCCAGCAGCAAAGCGGCGGTGGGAGCCAGGTACGCGAGGTGATCCATTGCTGTCCTCCTCTTCACACGGGCTGCGCTTCGTCAACGCAGGATTCCCCGCGCGCACCGGTGAATCCTTGAGCGAATCCACGGGAGACAACGCAAGGAGAAGGACCATGAGATCGAGTGCATGGACAATACTGCTGGTAAGTGTCTTGGCTATCTTGGTCAGCGCGTGTGCACTGGCCGGCGAATGGCCGCGCGAGCTGAAGGCATACGCGGGCACGACGCCGGTGCTGGATGGGAAGCTGTCGGCCGGCGAGTGGGACGATGCGACGAGCTTCAGCGGCGTGCTGGACTGGACGCACACCTTCAGCCCCACGACGGACCCCCAGGACCTCGCGCTCAAAGGCTACGTCAAGCACGACGACGAAAAGCTGTACTTCGCTTTCGATGTGACTGATGACGTGCTGTATGCCATTGACATTCCGCGGTGGGTGCCGGAGAAGTTCCCGCACTGCCACGAGCTAAGCCGCAAGGGCTTCCCCTGGTTCGGCGACGAGATGGAGCTGCTGATCAACGCGGATAATCAGTGGGGCGAGAAGGACTATGCCGCCGGCGACGGGAGATCGTGGCAGATGGTATGCAACCTGACCAAATCGCGGCTGGGCGGCATCGGGAAGGGCGGCCTCCTGGAGGGCGAGCCGCGGTCCAAGCAAGCGGCCTGGGACACGTACAATAAGTGGATCCTCGAAGGCGCGCAGGAGGCCGCGGCGCGCGTCAAGCCGGGCGGCAAGGGCTACATCATCGAATGGGCGGTGAAGTTCAACCCGTGCCTAGAGGTCGCGCCGGGCAAGTTCTATGACCCCAAGATGGGGCCGACCAAGATGGGGCTGAACATCGCCCTGGGGGACCTGGACGAGAAAGAGAAGGGCGAGGGCAACTTCGCCAACTTCCACCACGAGGACTGGTTCGCCGGCGGGCCCCAGACGCGGACGCTGAAGAAGGAATGGGGCACGCTGTGGATGATGCCGGGAGAAAAGCCGAAGTAGTGGCAGGCGAGGCAGCGGATAGAGACGGCGTGTAGGGGAGCTTCTATCTCAGGGGAGGCGGGTGCGGCATGAGTGTTCTCTGGATCCTGGGGGAAGCCAGATCAGGGAAGTCCGAATTGGCGGAGGAAATCTTCGCCCGTCTGCCGGGACCAAAGGCGTACATCGGCACCCTGCCCCGAACGCCTGAGAATATGGAAACGATATGCAAGCACGTTGAGCGCCGGCCGAAGGACTGGGAGCTCGTCGAAATCACCGACAGCCTGGATATGGCGACCGAAGCGATTGAACGCATGAGGCAACACAAGGCGGTCGCCGTTCTATTGGACGGATGGGGCGTGTATGCGAGACAGCGGGCCGGGCAATGGGAGGAGGAGAATGCGGATCCGGGGCCGAGAGACGAAACACGCTTTATCGAAGACATCCGCTCAGAGCTGCGTCGGCTGGTTAGTGTCTGCGATCATGTGGTCATTGTGGCACATGTGGCCGCACAAGCTCCCACCAGGCTCGATCACGAATCAGACCGTGTTTCCTGGCGCGTAAGAGCGGTCACCAACCGTTGTATGGCCGAGGCGGACCACGTGATATACCATGACGCGGAAGAGGTGGGCCCCGAGGACACAAGTCGTGTGAAGCAAATCGCCGGGCAAATGATCACAGGGGCGTAGCAAGAAGCGCCGCGATGCCTCTGGGGCCGAGAACTAGCTCCCCCCGCGAACAAGTGGTCCACTCGACCGTTGGCATCAAGGTACGCGTACGCAATCTGGTCGAGCCCTCCGTAGTAGACGAGTACCTCGTTGCTGATGGGGTGCCCATCCCAGCCGTAGCCGTCCACGTGCCGGTCGAACCGAGCGGGCGCAGACTTCTGTTGCTCGGAGGGCTGTCCCAGAATGCCGCCCAGTAGCACCTGGAACAGGATCAGTACTGCGATTACGCCGGCCGCAGCCACATACGGGCTGTCGGCGCCACCAGGCTATCACCCTCATGGCCGAGCTCCTGTGCCCCGTCCTATTGCTGGAGCACGGCGGCCAGGCCGCGGGACCACCGGTCCGCCATCTGCTCGACGTGGGCGCTGAGGACCTCCTCGCCGCCGCGGCGGGCCGTTAGCAGCGGGGCGCCGCAGGTGACGCCGATGCGCAGCGGCTCCATGCCGTGCCTGCCGCAGGCGTCGAGGAAGGTCGCCTCCTGTCCCTCGCGCACCTCCAACACGAAGCCGGACGATTCGCTGAACAGCAGCTTATCGGTGCGAAGGTCCCCGTCGAGGGCGTCGAGTTGAAGCGTAGCTCCCAGCCGCCCCCGCCCATAGCCCCCAAAGCACATCTCGGCCACGGTGACGATCAGCCCACCGTTGCTGACGTCGTGGCAGGAGGCAACACAGCCGGCGTTGATGGCGTCAATGACGGCGTAGAGCGCGCTGCGTTCCTGCTCCCAGCGCACCTGTGGAACGTTGGCGCCCAGCTCGCCGAGCAGGACCTCGTAGTACGCCGAGCCGCCCAGCTCGTCGTAGCGCGGGCCGAGCAGGAACAAGGGATTCTGCGGGCGCTTGAGTTGCATCGTGACCGCTTTGGACCAATCGGGCATCACCCCGACGCAGGCGATAACCGGCGAGGGGTACACGGCGCGGCCGGTCGCCGATTCGTTATAGAAGCTGACATTGCCGGAGATGACCGGGACGGGCTGGTTCTCGTGCCCCTTGAGCCAGATGTTCTTGGCCGCGTCCGCGAGGCCGCGCACGCCCTCGCGGAATTCCCAGAAGGCCTCCGGCTTCTCCGGATTGCCGTAGTTGAGGCAGTCGGTCAGGCCGCCGGGGGTCGCGCCGACCGCGGCGACGTTCCTCATGGCCTCGGCGACGGCGGTCGCGCCGGCCCAGTAGGGGGAGATGGCGCCGTAGCGCGGATTGCCGTCCACCGCCAGGGCCAGGCCAACGGTCTGGCCGTCCAGCGGCGCCAGCACGCCCGCGTCGGCCTCGCCGGGGCGGATGACGGCGTGGCCCTGGACCTCGGTATCGTACGCGCGGTAGACGTACTCCCGCGAGGCAACGTTCGGGCTGCCGAGCACATCCAGCAGCACGGCGCCGAGGTCCTCGGGTTGGTCGAACTCAGGCTCCCGTCCCTCGTACGGCTTGGGCCGGGCCTCGCGGTCATAGCTGATGCCCGCGGTTACGGCATTGATTGGGGCGTCGCAGACGATGTGTTCGCCATACTTGAGCACATAGCGCCGGTCCTTGCCGATCTTGCCGACGACGCGCGCGCAGGCGCCCTCGTAGATGTTGGGCAGGTCCCAGTCCTCGTTGTAGATGCGCAGGACTTCCTCGGTGAGCGTCTCGGGCACGGCCAGCACGTAGCGCTCCTGCGTCTCGGCGCACATGATGGTCTCGGGGAGCATGTGAGGCAGGCCGACGTGGACCTGGTCCAGGTCCATCTGGACACCGAAGCCGCCGGCGTCCACGAGTTCGGAGCTGCCGCAGGCCAGCCCGCCGCCGCCGATGTCCTTAAAGCCGATCTTGACCCCGCGCTCGCGGGCCAGGTCGCGGACGGCTTCGTTGGCCTTGCGCATGGCCAGCACGTTCTTGAGGAACGGGTCCGGCACTTGCACTGCGCCGCGGTCTTCGGCTTGCTCGTCCTCGTCGAGGATCTTGCTGGCGAAGGCGGATCCGCCGAAGCCGGAGTCGTCCGTGGGCTTGCCGATCAAGATGAGATCGTACGGCTGGTCGGCGGCTTCGGGCGGGACGGCGGAGTGGATGATGTCCTCTTCGCGTACGACGCCCAGCGCAACGACGTTGACCAGGCAGTTGTCGTCGAAGGAGGGGTCAAAGAACAGGTCGCCGGCGAGGTTGGGAACGCCGAGGGCATTGCCGTACTGCCAAATGCCCTCGACCACGCCACCGACGATCCACTTCGTGCGCTCGGCGTTGGGGCCGCGAGGGTCGCCAAAGCGGAGAGGGTCGGCGGTGGCGACCACGCGGGCGCCCATGCAGTCCACGTCGCGGACGATGCCGCCGATGCCGGTGGCGGCGCCCTCGTTGGGTAGCACCTGGCTGGGGTGGTTGTGGCTCTCATGGGCGATGACGACGCCGTAGCGGGTGCCGTCAAAGGTGCCCAGCTCGATGATGCCTGCGTCCTCGACGGGGCCGAGGATCACATTGGGGGCCTCGGTGGGGAGAAGCTCCTTGAGCGTGGCCCGCGAGCTCTTGTACGAGCAGTGCTCGCTCCATTCGACGTTGAAGATGTGCAGTTCGGTCAACGTCGGATTGCGCCCGAGGAGCTCGACGATCCGGCGGGCCTCGAAAGTGGTCAGTCCGACGCCGAGCTTGTCCAGTTCCGCTGCGAGTTGCTGATCATCGAGCTCCGTGACCGGCAATTGTCTGGGATCCAGGGCCATTGCGTGGGGTTCCCTCCGCGTGAGGTTGGTCTCCTGCGCTCGGCTGATACTCGATCACCGAGACCGTGTCGTCCTCCAGGTTGGCGACATAGACCTTGTAGTCGGGCGTGACGGCGACATCGCACGGGCCGGCGCCGACCGGGATCAGAGCCACGACTTCGTCTGTTTCGGTGCTAAACACGGAAACGGCGTTGTCGCGGCGGTTGCAGACGTAGACGTACTCGGACTTGGGCGTGAGGGCCAGTCCGGCGGCCTCCGGCTCAGCCGCTGCAAGGTCGTACTTCTTGGTGGTTCCGGCGTTTAGGTCCACGACTGCGAGGCGGCCCTCGATGAGCGAGGCGTAGAGGCGGGACCCATCCTGCGCCAGCGCCATTTCGCAAGGCCGGCCGGATAGGGGCAGCTCCTTCTGCGGCGGTTCCGGCCGCGCCGGATCGGCGAGCAGATCAAGGACCGCGATCTTGTGCCCGTCCGCCAGGGCGGCATACAGGGTCCGGCCGTCGGGGGAGAGTGCGAGGTCGGCGCAAGGCTCGTCGAGCTCCAGGCGAAAGGGCTCGCCGGAGGTCTTGCGGCGCAGGCGGTCGCGGGGCACAACGACGAGGGCATCGCGGGCTGCGTCGGCGAGATAGATGTACGCCGGGCCGACCACGCCGCAGCCGGCCGGCAGCGTCAGGTTAGTCTGACGGCTCCGGGCAATGGGCTGGATGGCGCACAGCAGGGGCGCGTCGGCCTCTCGGTTGCCGACGAGGATCAGATCGCCGACCGCGCTGGTTTCGAGCACGCGGGTCTCGCCTCGGGCGTCGCAATTGATGGTGGCGGCGACTTCGTCGGCGTGGGTGTCAATGACGGAGACGGTGTTGGAGCCGCTGTTGGCGACGTACACGTAGCACGTCTGCCGCACGCGCCGGGGGAGAGCGACGAGGCGGCACGGCCCGGAGAAGCCCTGGATGGTGTGCGTAACGACGGAGGGCCAATCGGGCGCGTTCGCGGCGACGTTGGTCGGGCGCCGAGGTATCGAGGCCCGGGGATGAGTGGTGATATAGTGAACGGCGAAGACGTAGCTCACCGTCACCAAGAGCGCCAGCAATACTCCCACAACGGTTCGCAAAGTGGCCATAAGCCTATCTCGAAGCGGCGCTCGCCCTAGCCGCAGTCAAACTCGCGCGCTGTCGCCAGCGTCCGAGGCCTCTCCCCCGGTGTTTCAGCGTCACTGCGCTCCTTCCAGGGCCTCCAGCGCCTCGCCGACGATGTAGAGCGAGCCAGTGACAAGGATCGCGTCTCGTGGGGCGGCGAGGTTTCGCGCCCGCTCAAGGGCGGCCCGCACAGTGGGTTCCACGGTGGCCTCCGGCGCCAGGTCGGTGAGTTGCTCCTTCAGGGCTCCCGGATCGGCGGCGCGCGGGTTCTTCGAGCGCGTGAAGATCACGTGCGCCGCCCGGGGCAATATCGGCTCCGCCACCCGCCGCAGCGCGTGATCGCCCATGCCGCCGAAGACGACGATCAGCCGCTCGTATCTGAGCCGTTCCTCCAGCGTTTGTGTCAGCGCCTGGGCGGATTCGCGATTATGAGCGCCATCGAGCACAATCCAGGGCCGTTGGCCCAGAAGCTCGAAGCGACCTTGCCAGCGCACGTCTGCCAGGCCCTGTGCCACCGCGCCATCCGGCAGCCCGTGCAGACGCTCTCCCGCTAGCTCCGCCAGCCCGACCGCCGTTGCGGCGTTCACCACCTGATGCGCACCGAGCAATGGTGTTCGCAGGTTGACATAGCGCGACCTGAGCCCGCGCACCGTGAAGGCCTCGGCTTCGGGCTCCGCGTGCCGCTCTTCGATGACTATTTCGCGGTCGGCCGACGGTTCTCCTGGCGACTTGGCCCACCGCACCCAAATCAGCGGGGCAGCACGGTCAGCGGCAATGGCTCGGATTACGTCGGCAGCCTCGGGGGGCTGGGGGGCCACGATCGCCGGCACGCCCGGCTTCAGGATACCCGCCTTCTCTGCCGCGATCAAGGCAATGGTGTCGCCCAGCACGGCTTCGTGATCCTTGCCAATCAAGGTGATCCCGCAGGCCAGAGGGGAAGCGGTGTTGGTGGCGTCCAATCTGCCACCCAGGCCCGTCTCCAGGACCGCGAGGTCCACCTGTTTGGCGCGGAAGTGGCGGAACGCGAGCGCCGTGTACAATTCGAAGAAGCTCAGCTCGCCCAAGGTCGAGTCGGCACGCACCGCGTTGGCGGCACCGGCGAGGGCTTCGACCTGGGCGGCGCAGTCGTCGCGGCTGATCGGCTCGCCGTCGACCTGGATGCGCTCGCGGAAGTCAATCAGGTGCGGCGAGGTGTACAGGCCCGTGCGGTAGCCGGCGGCCGTCAGGATGGAGGCCAGCATCGCCGCAGTGGAGCCCTTGCCCTTGGTGCCCGCGAGGTGCACGCAGACCAGCCCGTCCTCCGGGTGGCCGGTCAGCTCCAGCAGTCGGCGCATGGAGGCGAGGTGTTCCCGTTCCGGCGTGTAATAGGAGCCGGCGATTTTCTCGTAATCAATGAACGATTCGAGGAAGCGCAGCGCGTCAGAGTACTGCATCGCGGCCTCGCACGGGTCGTCGTCCGTCGGTAGTGATTCGTCACTGTGCTTGGCGCGCCCTTCCCCGAGGGAGACAGGAGGGCACGAGCGGACGCTTGCCGAAGTATAGTCCGGGGACGGGCATGGAAGTACTTGTCTAGGGGTCTGACGGCCGAGCGGCCTTCGGACGCAGACCAGCAGCGGACCTTCGGCTCAAGAATGACCGTCGTGAATGAATTGGCTCCCACACGGGTTATGAAGCCACTTTTGGTCAGGCCAGAGGGGACGCCATGGTGAAGCTCAACGGTCGGATCTGGCCGCGCTACGCGGCGTTTCTCCTGGCGGCTGCGCTGCCTCTCGCGCTGGGAGGCTGCCGACGGGAGGCCGGCGCTCCGGTTACGCCGGCCGGGCAGGAGTTCGCCGCGCGAAAGGCTGAACGTCCCGTGATCGTGCTGTTCATGTCCTCCGACGCGCCTATTCCGCCCGACGTAATGGCAGCGGTTGAGGCGGTCCAGCAGACGCTGAAGGACCGAGTGGACGTGATCAAGGTGCAGCTTGAGTCGGACGAAGAGGGGCTGGCGAAGAAGCACGGCGTCTCCCATGCTCCCTCCATCGCCCTGGTCGGCGGCAAGAGCGGCCTCACCGTCAGGTATGTGGGGATCAGCTCTTCCGAGGCCCGCAAGCGTGTTGTCGCCGAGCTGAAGCGGCTGGCCGCGGAGGGGGACGTGACGCCGACCCAATGACGGGCAACGCGGGCGGCTAGCTGCCAAGCTCCAGCCGGACCTGCGCCCGATATCGCTGCGCGATCTCGGCAGTCGTCGGCCCGGGTCGGCCGGTGCCGAGGGGGCTGCCGTCCAGGCTGACCAGGGGCATCACTTCCATCAGCGAGTTCGTCAAGAAGGCTTCCCCGGCGGTTAGGAAAGCCGGCACGTCAAGCGGCTCCTGGCGCGCTTCGCAGAGGTCCAGCACGACTTGCCTCGTGATCCCGGGCAGGATGCCTTCGGTGACCGGGGGCGTGACAATGCGGCCGGCCTGCACGACGAACACGTTGGACGCTGAGGCTTCTGCGACGCGGCCCCGAGTGTTGAGCAGCAGGGCCTCGTCGAACCCCCGGGCGCGCGCGCGGGCCCGGGCCAACACGTTGTCCAGGTAGTTGAGCGACTTGACGTTCGCCAGGGGAGAGGTGTCGTTGCGCCGGATCTGCGCCAGTTGTGCCGTCATGCCGCGGTGATACAGCTCCTCCGGGTAGCCGTGGAAAGGCCGGGCGGTCACAAGGAGCGTAGGGCGGTCCGCCTGGTCCAGCTCGTAGGGCAAGCCCCCCACGCCGCGCGTGAGCGTAATCCGCACATAGGCGTCCTGCAGCTCGTTCGCCCGGAGCACGGCTTGTACGGCGTAGCGCGCCTGGTCCACGACGGCATCCCGGCCGCCGGCGGCTGCGCCGGAAGCGAGGCGCAAGACGTCGGCGCCCCGTTTCAGTCGCGCGAGGTGGGCCTCCAGCCGAAAGACTTGCCCCCGGTAGGCGCGCAGGGTCTCGAAAAGGCCGTCGCCGTATAGCAGCCCACGGTCGAGGGCCTGGAGGACCGGCTCGCCGGAGGGGCGCAGCTCACCATTGAGCCAGACAGTGGGCACTGCTTCGCGCATGGCGCAACCTCGCCGGCTTCAGGCCCGAGGTGGGCCCGCTACTGCACGCTCAGCCCCAGCGCCTCGGCCAGCGCTCTGCCTTTGTGCAGCGTCTCTTCGTACTCGAGAACCGGGTCCGAATCAGCGACAATGCCCCCACCGACTTGGTAATAGACGATGCCGTTCTTGACGACGTTGGTACGGATCACGATGCTCAAGTCCATCTCGCCGTCGAAGCCGAGATACCCGATGCTGCCCGTGTAGACGCCGCGCTGGGTCGGCTCCAGCTCGTCAATGATCTCCATGGAGCGGATCTTGGGCGCGCCGGTGATCGAGCCGCCGGGGAAAGACCCCCGCAGCAGGTCCACGTTGGTCCGGCCTTCGGCCAACTCGCCGGTCACCGTGGCGACCAGGTGGTGCACTGTCGGATAGCTCTCCAGCACCCAGAGCTCGGGCACCTTCACGGTGCCGTAGCGGCAAACGCGTCCGATGTCGTTGCGCTCCAGGTCCACGATCATCAGCAGCTCGGCGCGGTCTTTCTCGCTGCCGAGCAGCTCTTCGGCCAGAGCGCGGTCCTCCGCTGGAGTGCTGCCGCGCGGGCGCGTGCCCTTGATGGGGCGGGTCTGCACGTGTCCCTGGCTGACGCGCAGGAAGCGCTCCGGCGAAGCGGAGACGACCTGCATGCCCTCAAAGCCCAGATAGGCGGCGAAAGGGGCCGGATTGATGGCCCGGAGCCGGCAGTACAGCTCCCAGGGCGTGATGGTCAGCGGCGCTTGGAAGCGCTGAGAGAGATTGACCTGGAAGATGTCTCCGGCGACGATGTACTCCTTGGCCGCGGCCACCGCGGCGACGTAGTCCTGCCGCTCGAAGTTGCTCTGGAGCGGCCCCGGACTGGCCTCGCGACCGGAATCAACGGGCGCCACGCCGCGGGCCAGCTCGACCAAACGATGCGCTCGTTCCTCTGCGCCGCCGTCGCCGCGCAGCTCCACACTGCAGACATAGGCGCGGCCGGTCTCGTGGGCGTAGCCGAGAACTGTGTCGTAGAAGGCCAGGTAGAGGTCCGGCACCGCGATATCGTCCACGGTCGTTCGCGGCAGCACCTCGATGTGGCGGCCCAGATCGTAGCCGAGGTAGCCGATTGCTCCGCCGAGCAGCGGGACGGGCGCGTCCTCATGCGCAATCTCGTATTGCTTCAGCAGGTCGTCCAGCACCTCAAAAGGATCAGCATCGAGCACCTCTTCACGCGCTCCGCGCAGCTCGACGCGCCGGTCTTTGGCAGTCAGTACCAGGAACGGATCGCAGGCCACAAATGAGAACCGGCCGTACGAGCCGAGGTGCATCCCGCTGTCGAGCCAAACCGGATGGGATTGCGCCAGCAGGGCGCCGCACGCGGCCTGCGGTTCGGGGGGATTCTCGATTTCGCGAATGATACGGTGGGCCATGTCCGCGGTGTTGGCACCTTGCTGCCGTAGTCAGTCCGTCCGGCGGGTCATGCCGACTGTTCCTCGACGACCACGCGCCCGGCCAGTTCTCGGACTTCGTCCAGACGGCATTCTCCTCCCCCGTATCGCATCGCGGAGGAGGTACCCGCTGCTGCCGCCCATGCGAGAGCCTCGGACAGCCCTCGACCTTCCCACAGCGCTGCGCAGAGCCCGGCGACCATGGCGTCCCCGCTGCCGAGTGCGGAGCGCACCGTCACCGGTGCGGTGCGTACGCGGTAGCGGCGTTCTCGATGGAGCGCCCAAGCTCCCTCGGCTCCGTGCGAGACGACGACCAGCTCCACTCCGTACTCCCGCAGGCGCTGCGCACCGGCCCAGATCTGTTCATCGCTGTCGCAGGGCTCGCCGATGAGTTCCGCGAGCTCGCGCACGGTGGGCTTGGCCATGAAAGGGGCGGCTTCGAGTCCCTGCCGGAAGGCGTCGCCGGAGCTGTCCAGCACGACTCGGGCGCCCACCTGTTGCACGGCGCGAGCGAGCTGAGCGTATGCCGCGGGCGGAACGCCTTGGGGCAGACTGCCGCTCAACACGACGAACTCGCTGCGGTCGGCCTGCTGCCTGAGGCGCGTTCGGAGGGCCCAATAGTCCCACGCGCGCACACTGTAGGCCGCGGGGTTGTTGATCACCGTCTCGCGCTCCGCGGCAATCTCGTAGAGAACATACGTTGGTCTCGTGTCCCCCGGCAGTTCGATGAACTCGCATTCGATGCCGCGTTGGTCAAGGTCTTGCCGCAGTAGGCGCCCCAGGGGACCGGCGCCCACGAAGCCAGTGGCGATAGCCGGCGCGCCGAGCAGCCGCGCGGCCTTCGCGACATTGACGCCCTTGCCTCCGGGGAACATGTGAAGCTCGTGAGAGCGGTTGACCTCTCCGAGGTCGCAGCGCGGTATGATCGTGATGCAGTCAACGGCGGTGTTCAGCGTTACGGCCGTCAGGCACACCGGTTTCGCGCTGAGCGTCCCTTCGTCCCTCATCGCGCCTCCCAGTCGCCGGTTTGGGCGTGATGTGGTTCGCTCCAGGTAGCGGAATCACCTTGCCGCGGATTGACGTCGAGGCGGCCCATCGAGCAAGGCGCAAGAGAACAGGGACGGCCAGAGGCCGCCCCCGGAGCGTGGCGTGTGGCCGGCGCCTGCTACATCCGCTGCCGCAGGTCCTCGTCGGCGTAGCAGGCGACGATCTCGCCATAGTACACCGTGTGGAAGTCCTCGGTGGGATAGTACTCGCCCATGATCCCCGGCTCCAGCTCGACCGGGGCGACGTTGTTCTTGTGCACGACCCGGCACTCGTAGTGAATGCCGCACTCTTGCACGATAGGGACTTTGACCTTGTTGCCCGCAGCGGGCGTCAAGTTGCATTTGGCGAACTTGTCAATATCGCGGCCCGACTCGCTGCCGCACACGTCGCAGGCCTCTTTCAGGTCGGGATACGGCACATTGACCGTGAACTCGTTGGTCTGGTTGAGTAGCCGGAAGGTGTGGCGGGAAGGGCGCACCAGCACCACGAAGATCGGCTTGCCCCAGATCACTCCGATAGTGCCCCAGCCGATGGTCATGATGTTCGGCTTTCCATCCTCGCCCACCGAGACCAGGAGGACCCCACTGCTCGTCAGCGCGGCCACCGTCTCGGCTACATGGTCCGTGAACTGCGCGTCCACTTTCGCCATCAGAACAACCCCCCTGACAAGGCTGCAAGAAGTTCCCCAACGTCAAGAGCCAAGGGCAATTGCGCTTCAAGACAGGTCATGAAAACGCCTCCAGGCAAACAATTCGTCGCCTGCACCTGTGATTGCGTTGAGGGGGGTCTTTCTCCACCGGCCTTGGGGGACCTTCGGTGCAGATAAAGGTTCTCGGCGCCGCGGGAGGTAGAGCGGTCTCGCAGGCGGAACAGACGGCAGCACGGATCGGCGCCGGGGGGCCGAGCCGCGCCAGCCAGGAAAAACAGAGGGGATGGGCTATGCCAGTACGAGTCGGGTTCGTGGGAGCCGGAGGCAACAACAGCGGACATATGCAGCGGGTGGCGACAATTCGCGGAACCAAGATCGTCGCGGTGTGTGACGTCCAAAGCCGGCGCGCCCAGGAGCGTGCGGAGCAATACGGAGCGACGGCCTATACGGACTATCGTAAGATGCTGGACGCCGAGGAAATGGACGCCTTGTACGTGAGCGTCCCGCCCTTTGCGCACGAGGATCAGGAGGTTTTGGCAGCGAAGCGGGGTATCCACCTGTTCGTCGAGAAGCCGGTGGCGCTGACGATGAGAAAGGCGCGCCAGGTGGCGAAGGCGATCGAGGACAACGGCGTGATCTCGACGGCCGGATTTCAGGACCGGTATCTGTCCAACATCAAGCAGCTTCGGGTGCTGCTGGACGGGCAGACGATCGGGCTGATGATGGGGTACTGGATGGGCGGCATGCCCGGCGTGCCATGGTGGCGCGTTCGCGAGCAATCCGGCGGGCAGATCGTCGAGCAGACTATCCACATCTTTGACATGGCCCGGTATCTGTTCGGTGAGGTCACGACCGTGCATGCCGCCGCGCGTCAGGGGCTCATGACCCATGTGCCCAACTATAACGTGGACGATGCGAGCGCGGTCACACTCGAGTTTGAGAGCGGCCTGATCGGCACCATCTTCTCGGCTTGCTTCCTGCAGGTCGGCCACCGCGGCGGCCTGGACATCTGGACGAGGGACCTTTTTGTCAATTATGCCGAGCGCGGGCCGATAACGGTACATGAGGCGGGCAAGAAGAAGCCCAAGGTGCTGGGCGTCAGGAACAACCCCAGCCTAGATCTGGACAAGGCCTTCATCAACGCGGTTAAGAAGCAGGATCAATCGGTGCTCAAGTCGGACTATGCGGACGCAGCTCGGACGCTGGAGGTTTGCCTCGCTGCGAACAAATCGCTGGCAACCGGGCGGGTCGTGAAACTGTCCAGGAACTAGGGATGGGGGCAGTCGAATTGTGGCGACGCGGGGGCGTGAGGTTTCGGCGTGCTGATCGGATACATGGCGTGGAGCCTGGAGGGCCCGGACGTCCTCGGCCAGCTCGAGTGGGCTGCGGAGCAGAACTTTGGGGCGGTGGCTTTCCACACGACGCCGACGCTGGCGCCCGAGCGCGCCATTGATCCCGGCGCGCTCGGTGACGCTGAGCTGGTACGTTTGCAGACAGCTCTGAAGCCCTTTGAGTCCATCGAGATCCACGCCCCCTTCGGCCCGTACGACGTGTCGCTGGTCTCGCCGAACCCGTGGATCCGGCTGGCCTCGGTGGAGACGCTGCGTGAGTCCGTCGAGTTAGCCGGCGCAATCAAGGCCCGGGTGGTTACGGTTCACACGGGCCACACGCTCGCCGCGGTGCCACGGGAGACGCTGAGGCCTCTGCTATTGGAATCGCTCCAGCTCCTGGAGGAGTTGGCGAAGGAGCACAACGTGACCGTGGGCGTGGAGACGGCGGATGCACTCGGACGGGCGGAGGACCTGGCGATCATCGAGGAGGCGAAGTTGGCGCACGTCGGTGTCACGCTGGACATCGGCCATCTGTGCTTTCAGATCGAGGGCCGGCCTGCTTACGCGGCATTCGGCAGCCTCGCGGGCGTAATCGAGCGCTTTGGGCCGCTGATTCGCAACATCCACCTCCACGACTACGATGGGACTCACGACCACCTGGCTCTGGGAGAAGGGAACATTGACTTCGCCGCCGTGATCGGGGCCTTGCGCCGGGTGGATTATGACGGGCCGGTGTGTCTCGAGATCAACGTGGAGCGGTCCGGTGTGGAGGGCTTCTTGCGGAGCCGGGACCGTCTAGCGGAGCTGCTCGGCGAGAGCTGACCAACCCGGCAAGGCCGCCCAGGCTCGTGAACAAGTGTAACGTTTCACAGGGCCGAGCTGTTTCAGTACTGGAAGTGATCAAGTGGCAGTCCATCTGCCGTGGAGCTCCGACGGGCGTTGAAATCCCCGTGTGGTGATTTAGGCCGCACTTGATCTTTGTGAGGGCCGAGGCTATACTGGCAACCACAATCGAATAAGGACGCATCCCGACGCCTGGAGAGACCCACTCTGTGAAGGGCGGCCAGCCTGCCGGATCAGCCGGCAAGGTGGTACTTTGGGAGGCACATTGTGCCGAAGATGCGCTGAACAGGCCACCTTCGCGTGGCCGTTTTGCTAAGCCACCTTCGGGTGGCTTTTCTGGTTTGCGACGGAGATGTGAACCACAGAGACACCGAGAGGACGGAGAATGCTCAAGGGAACGAGGAGGAAAGATCGCCTTCAATTTGGTGTTGCCGTTCTCTGTGTTCTCGGTGTCTCCGTGGTTGCCCTGTCGTTTGCGACGGAGACGTGAACCACAGAGACACCGAGAGGACGGAGAATGCTGAAGGGAACGAGGAGGAAAGAGCGCCTTCAATTTGGTGTTGGCGTTCTCTGTGTTCTCGGTGTCTCCGTGGTTGCCCTGTCGTTTGCGACGGGGATGTAAACCACAGAGACACCGAGCGCACGGAGTAAGGCAAGGACGAGGAAAGGTCGCCTTCAATTTGGTGTTGCCGTTCTCTGTGTTCTCGGTGTCTCCGTGGTTGCCCTGTCGTTTGCGAGGGAGACGTGAACCACAGAGACACCGAGCGCACGGAGTAAGGGAAGTTCAATTTGGTGTTGGCGTTCTCTGTGTTCTCGGTGTCTCCGTGGTTGTCCTGTCGTTTGCGACGGAGACGTGAACCGCAGAGACACCGAGAGGACGGAGAATGCTGAAGGGAAGGACGAGGAAAGATCGCCTTCAATTTGGTGTTGCCGTTCTCTGTGTTCTCCGTGTCTCCGTGGTCAAAATCCCGAAGAAGCGTATCGGATTGTCAGGTGTGAGGTAGCCTTACCCTTATCCAGAGTCGCCGCTGTCAACTCACGGCGAGGACGCGGCGCACCAACCGGCCCGGGGCGGAACAGGTACGATCCCTGCCGTCGGGGCATCGGTGGTAACGGCCGAGTTGCGCGGGAAACACGCCGATAAGGAGTGAACAGCAGTGCTCAAGGAACTGTCCTTGGTTGTTGAACGCCAGGCCGCACGCTTGTCGCCCAATGGAATCTTGGCACAGGATGCCGCACAGGAGGGCAAGATCAAGCTCTGGTCATTGCTGCAGCGGGGCATTCGCAGCCGGGCGTACCTGCTGGCCTGCACGCGGAACTGCATCCTGAACTTCCTGGCTCACGAGTCGCACGAGCCGCTTCCCTTTGCGTTCGTTGAGCGCGCGGACGAGCAGCACCGATATCAGGCCGACCTGGTCCCCGATCCGGGGGACCCCTTTGCGGAGGTGCATGCTCGGGCGGTCTTGGCTGAACTGCCGCCTCGCGTCGCCGCCGCGGTGACGAAGCTGATCCACTCAGGCGAGCCGATGACCGGGGCTGAACGCGTGGCCCTGGCACGCTTCCGCCGGCGCTTGAAGCAGCAGCCGGCTGCCGTGTGACCGCTCCGGGGGCGCCCAATGCAGGCCGGGCGGCGCGGGACGAAGCCGATCTGCGGGCCTGCCGAAGTGAAGGACCTCGCGCCTGAAGCCGCTCCTACAGCCGGACCACCTCACCCTTCTCCCGGCTCTCGTTGATGGCTTCCAGGACCCGCATGGCCTGGTAGCCGTCCTCCAGGCTCGCGCGGGGCTGCTCGCCCGCCAGGAGCGCCTGGGCGAAATGCCGCAGCTCCTCCACATAGGGGTTCTTGGCGCTATTGATGTAGGGGGCGCCGGGAGCCCACACCTGCTCGGGCCAGTCGCCATAGCCGCCCTGTCCCAGCCACGGGGGCATCCGGCTGTGGCGCAGCTCCTGCAGGTCATCCACTCGGATGGACTGCTTGCCCGAGCCGAGCACCATGAAGCCCGATTTGAGGATCGGCATGCCGCCCGACATCGCCAGGACTCCGCTCGCGCCATTGGCGAATCGCAGCGCGACGGACAGGCCGATGGCGCCGCCCTCCTCGCCGGAGCCAAAGGTGAAAACCTCGCTGATGTCGCCCATGATGTGGCGCGTGCAATCCACCAGGTGCACGGTCTGGAAGATCAGATAGCGGGAGAAGTCGTTGGGGCCCCAGGCATGGAAGTGGCCCTGGTAGAAGACCGGCTCGCCGAAGTCCTCCTGCTCCATGAGCTGCCGGGCCTGCTGGTGAGGTTGTGAGTGCCGCCAGTGGGTGAGCACCATGCCCATCTTGCCGGCGGCCTTGGCGGCGTCAAGGAGATCCTTGGCCTGGGCGGCGGTCTCACCCGGCGGCTTCTCGCAGACTAGATGGCAGCCGGCCCGCAGCGTACGCACGCCCACCTCGTGGTGCATCGCGGGTGGCCCGACGACGACGCAGGCCTGCGGCTGTTCCTGCCGGATCATCTCATCCATGTCGGTGTACGGCTTGACGTTATACAGGTCGGCAGTGCGCTGCACCTTCTCCTCCACGAGGTCGCAGGCTGCGACCCAGTCGAGTTCGGGGATGCGAATGATGGACGGGTGGATCTGGCGCGACGCCTGGTTACCGCAGCCAATAGCGGCCAGTCGCAATCGAGACATGCAGGGATGCTCCCTTCAAACCGCTTCTTCGTGGCCCGGATTCGCCGGGCTGGAATGCGAGGCGAGTTCGCACGGCGTCGGCGCTGGACCTCCTTGGGGCCGCGGCCGACCGTTCTCCGGACGGAGGGCAAGCGGCCCTCGAGGGCGAAAGGACAGCGGACCGTGAGCTGAAGAGAGCTATCGTACCGACGAGGAGTGCGTGAGTGGAGTCCGGCCGCGAGACGCCGGAGACAACGGCGAGCAGCTTGCCCGACGAACTTGCGCTGCCGGTTGAAGGCCGGCAGCGTGCTCTGACTCTGCGAGCGCTGCTGATCGCGCTGGTGGCGACCTGGCTGTGCGGCTACTGGATTCGCCAGGCCGAGATCGTCGCGCTGGCCTGTCAGATTACCGAGAGCGTGCCGGCGATTCCGGGGATCGCCGGCCTGCTGGTGCTGCTGGGCCTCAACGTCGGCTTGCGGCGTACGGGCATCCTGCGGCCGCTTACGCTGGGCGAACTGCTACTCATCTTCGTGTTTGTTACGGTCGGGACGACGATGTTCGGGTGCGGCATTGTGCGATTCCTGATCGCCAGCCTGAGTGCGCCCTTCTATTACAGCAGCCCCACGGCGCCCCTGGAAGAACTGACGCCCTACCTGCCGTTCTGGTTGGTGCCCGAGGACGCGAATATCCTCAAAGGGCTGTACGAGGGCTCGCCGACAGGCACGGTGCCCTGGGATGTCTGGCTGGTGCCGATGCTGTGCTGGGCGGGTTTTTTCCTACTGTTCGGGTTCACGCTGCTGTGTCTGATCGTGCTGGTGAGTCGGCGCTGGGTCGAGGGCGAACGGCTGATCTTCCCGCTGGTGAGGCTGCCGCTGCAGATCGTGCACGAGGAGAGCGCCGCCGAGCCGTTCTTCCGCAATAAGTTCGCGTGGTACGGGATGGGCTTCGCGCTGCTGTTGAACGCGATCAACATGGTGCGGGGCGTGTACTTCGGTGGGCCCAGCGGCGGGCTGCGCGTGGACCTGGGTCCGGCGCTGACGGAGCACCCCTGGCGGGCGATGCGGCCCTTCACCGCGCATTTCCGTCCGGAATTGATTGGCCTGGGCTACCTTGTCTCGACGGAGATGTCGTTCTCGATTTGGTTCTTTTTCCTGCTGACGAAGTTCGAGGCCATGGCGATGTCTATGGCCGGACTGCGACTGGCGAACGCTCCGTTCGCGCAGGAGCAGAGCATCGGGGGCTACCTGTGCCTGGGCGCGATCCTGCTGTGGAACGCCCGCGCGGACTTCTGGGGGGCATATCGCCGGTGGGGCCGCGCGCGGGAGGAGGGCGAGAGCTACCTGGCGGCGCCGCCCTGGGCGCTAATCGGGGCAATTTGCGGCTTCGTGGCCATTTGCGCCCTGTGTCGCCTGGCCGGGATGTCGTGGCTGCTCGCGGCAGCCTACTTCGGCATTCTGACGATCGTGGGGCTGGTGTATGCGCGGCTGAGGGCCGAGACGGGCGTCCCGCTGGTGTGGATGTTCCCCTATGGCATGCAGCACAAGGTAATCCGCAACTTCCTCGGCACGCGCCGCATGGCCTGGTTCGGGATGCCTTCGCTGACGATGTTCACGCTGCTGGGTTTTCTGTCCCGGGGATACTTCCCGACCGTGTCCGGTTACCAGTTGGAGGCGCTGCGACTGGGGCAAGTGACCCGCACTCCGCGGCGCGACACGATGGTGACGCTGATGGCCGCCATCGGCGTGGGAGCGCTGCTGGCGTTCTATTTCCACCTGACGCCCTACTATGCGCGAGGCGGGGTCGGCCTGCGCGGCGGAATCTGGGGCTCCAGCACGGCGCAGAGCGAGTACGCGGGGCTGTTGCGGAGCCTGCAATTGCCGACGCCGCCGGATGGCCCACGCATCATTGCAACCGTGTCGGGAGCGGGCATGATCGCGCTGCTGACCACGCTGCGCGCCCAGTGGTTCGCCTGTCCGTTTCATCCTCTGGGCTACGCGATGGCCACCGCCTACGGCGACCTGATCTGGGCCCCCTTCTTGCTGGTGTGGACCTGCAAGATCCTGCTGCTCCGCTACGGCGGGAGCAAGCTGTACTTGCGGGCCCTGCCGATGTTTCTGGGCTTCGCGCTGGGGCACTTCGTCGTGGCCGGCGCCATTTGGGGATCGCTGGGCGCGGCCTTGGGCGGGCCCTTCCTACGGTGGGGCGTCTGGTTCGGCTAGCCTCTCCGAACGGCCTCGGGACCTGCGCCGATTCACTCCTCGCCGAACAGATACGCGACCACGCGGTCCTGTTCGCGGAAGTCGGGGATGATCAGGTCCGCGCCGGCCTCGATCAGCCGTCCGCGCTTCCACTCGTCAATCCCGCGACGCTCCTTCTCATTGGTCGCGACGCCGACCGCAAGGCCGCCCACTTGCTTGGCATTCTCAATCTCGACGTACCCGTCCCCGAAGGCCACCAGCTCCGGGCCTTCGAGACCGTGGGAGGAGATGATCTCCTGGATCACCTTGGCCTTCGACCAGGACTGATAATCGTCCAAGGCGCCGTAGATCTGATCGCCGACGTAGGCCGGGACGCCCAGCACCGCGGCCTCGTCCCGGACGTACGGCCGGTCCGTTCCGCTGGCCACGTACATGGCGACACCGCGCGCTTTCAGATTGGCCAGGATGTCCAAGGCCCCCGGCACCAGCATCTCGGCGGGCCCGATCCGGCCGGCCTTCAGGGCGTCCACGCGATGATGGATCTGCTTCCACAGTAGGTCGAGATACTGGTGCTTGTATTCTAGAGGCTCCTTCGGCCGGCCGCCGCGCGCTTTGATCTGCTCTGTGAGCTCGATCATTTGGTAGATGGTCTGCTTGCCGGTCAGGCGGGTGACGAAGTCTCGGACCAGCTCGTGCAGGGCCTCGCGCGTCTCACCGGGCCGGGCGTACTCGGCGAGGATGTCCACCATCATGGGGATCATCACGCCCTGCCAACCCTCGCGGATCAGGGAGATGGTTCCATCGAAGTCGAACAGAGCGTGCTTGATCCGGCCCCGCTGGATCCGGGGGTTGACGATCTCGATGTACTGCGCGCCGGGCAGCATGGGATGGCGACTGCGATTCATGGCGACCTCTCGAAGGCCTCTGGAGGCGTGGGCGTTCTATTCGCTTGCGACGCTCTCTGTTCCTGCGAGGGCCGCGTGCGGCAGGCGACGAGGTCGCAGATGACGAAGTGACGAGCTGTGGGCTGCCGGAAAGCTGCGCACCTCGGCCCACGATCGGTCTTGACCCTCGCGCCCGCCGAGCGCAAGCGGGAAGACTGACACGTTGAGCGTGGCCTAGGAGGTGTTCCCATGGAATTGGGATTTGTCGGGCTCGGGCGCATGGGAATGAACATGGTGTTGCGCCTGCTGAAGGGCGGTCACGATGTCGTGGCGTACAATCGCTCGCCCGGCAAGACGAAAATCGCCGAGGAGAGCGGGGCTCGGGGGGCGTACTCGCTGCGGGAGCTGGTGGCCGCGCTGACGCCGCCGCGCACGGTGTGGCTGATGGTGCCCGCGGGGCCGCCGGTGGACGAGAACATGAGCGAAGTAGCCCAGCTTATGGAGCGTGGCGACCTGATCGTGGACGGCGGCAACTCGAACTTCAAAAACACGCAGCGGCGAGCGGCCGACCTGGCCCAGCAGGGGCTGCGTTTTCTGGATGTGGGGACGAGCGGGGGCATCTGGGGGCTGGAGATCGGCTATTGCATGATGGTCGGCGGCGAGCGGGAGGCCTTCCAGCACCTGGAACCGGCGTTGAAGACGCTGGCGCCCGAGAACGGCTATGCGCACGTGGGCCCGGCAGGCGCGGGGCACTACGTGAAGATGGTGCATAATGGGATCGAGTACGCCATGCTGCAGGCGTACGCGGAGGGCTTTGAGATCCTCCAGCGGTCGCAGTTTGAGCTGGATCTCCGGCAGATTGCCGCCTTGTGGAACCAGGGCAGCGTCATTCGCTCCTGGCTACTGGAGCTGGCGGAGCGGGCCTTCGCGGAGGACCCGCAATTGGCCGAGATCAAGGGGTACGTTGAGGATTCCGGGGAGGGGCGCTGGACCGTATCCGAAGCCATGGATCTGGACGTCCCCGCACCCGTTATCACCCTCTCCTTGCTGGCGCGCTTCGCCTCTCGCCAGGAGGAGTCTTTCTCGGCCAAAGTCATTGCCGCTTTGCGCCGGCAGTTCGGAGGTCATGCCATTAAGAGCGCCTGAGCTGACACTTGGGAGGATCAGGCATGGCAGCACATCCCGAAAACCCACTGCGTCGGGGACTGGTGCGCACCAAGGTTGCCGATCCCTGCGTGATCGTTGTGTTCGGCGCCACCGGCGACCTCACGCATCGCAAGTTGCTGCCGGCCCTCTATCGTTTGGGCCGACGCGCTGAACTCCCGGCACGCTACGCAATAGTGGGCTTCGCCCGGCGGGAGAAGACCTCCGAGCAGTTCCGAGCCGAAGTCGAGGCGTCGCTGCGGAAGTACACCGGCGGGGCGGAGCTGGACGCCGCGGTGTGGCAGTCTATGTCTGACGGTCTGTTCTACCACCGGTCCTCCTTTGAGGATCCGGCCGGTTATCAGAGACTGCGCCGTTTCCTCGACGAGTTGGACCGCACGCGCGGCATTCAGGGCAATCGGGTCTTTTATCTCGCGACGCCGCCCCGAGCCTTCGACGACATCGTAGAGCACTTGGGAGCTGCCGGTTTGGTCCAGCCGAGTAGTGAGCGGCCACCGTGGTCGCGGTTGGTGGTGGAGAAGCCGTTTGGACGAGACCTGAGCAGCGGCGAGCAACTGAATGAGCTTGTCGGCCGGTTCTTCACCGAGGACCAGATTTACCGGATTGATCACTACCTGGGCAAGGAGACGGTGCAGAACATCCTCGTGCTGCGGTTTGCCAACGGCCTGTTTGAGCCGGTCTGGAACCAGAAGCACGTGGATCACGTGCAGATCACGGTGAGCGAGGACCTGGGCGTGGGCTTGCGGGGTGACTACTTCGAAGAGGTGGGCATTCTGCGCGATATGGTGCAAAACCACATGCTGCAGCTCGTGTCCTTGGTGGCGATGGAGCCGCCAGTGGCGCTGGATGCCGATGCCGTGCGCGACGAGAAGGTGAAGGTCCTGCGGGCGCTGCGCGTGGTGGAGGGCCAGGAGGCGCTCCGCCACACGGCCCGAGGGCAGTATGGCCCGGGCTGGATCAAAGGAGAGCGCGTCATCGGGTACCGTGCCGAACCGCGCGTGGCGGCCGATTCGATTACGGAGACCTATGTTGCCTTGAAGCTCTTCGTGGACAATTGGCGCTGGGCCGGCGTGCCGTTCTACCTGCGCGCCGGCAAGCGGCTTGCCAAGCGCGTTACGGAGATCGCGATCCAGTTCAAGGACATTCCGCACTTGCTGTTCTCTGACTCCCAGGCCGGCGTAGCGCCGAACGTGCTGGTGCTGCGAATTCAGCCTGACGAGGCGATCTCGCTGCGAATTGGATGCAAGGTGCCTGGGCCTGCGGTCGCCGTCCAGCCCGTGCGCATGGAGTTCCTGTATGGGTCGGCTTTTGGCTTTGAGGCCCCCGAGGCATATGAACGGCTGCTGCGGGACGTGTTGCTGGGCGATGCGACACTGTTCACCCGCCGCGATGAGGTCGAGGCGGCCTGGCGGTGGATTACGCCCATCCTCGAGAGCTGGTCCGCGGCCCCGCCGCCGCAGTTCCCGAACTACGAGGCCGGGAGCTGGGGACCGCAAGAGGCGCGCGAACTGATCGAAGCGGACGGGCGGGCCTGGCGGTACCCGTAAAGGGAGCGAGGCACAAGAATGAGTCCGTACACGCCGCCGAGACAGGTGGTCTACGAACGGCGTGATCCCGTGGACCCCAGAACCCTGGAGCGCGAGCTGCGCCACCTCTGGCAGGAGGCCGAAGACGAGAGCGCCAAAGAGGGCCTGCGAATCACCAAGGCCTGCCTGCTCAACCTGACAGTCTACTGCATGGACGAACAGGCCGCCCAAGAGGCTTCCGAGGCCATCGGACGCCTCACGCGGCAACACCCCTGCCGGGCCATTGTGATTCAGGCCGATCCAGAGGCGACCGCGCCGCTCCTGCGGGCCTGGGTTTCAGCCCGCTGCTACGTGGCCGGCGCGGATCGGCAGATCTGCTGCGAGCAGATCCTGGTCCGCGTCGGCGGTCCGGCCATTGAGGCGCTGCCGGGACTGCTGCAGCCGCTTGCCGTGTCCGATCTTCCCGCCTTCCTGTGGTGGCGCGGCACGCACGCTCCGGACGGCCGCATGTGGCAACGACTAGGCCTCGGGTTCGATTGTCTGATCGTTGATGCGTGTCAGGGGACGCATTCGGAGGATGAGTTGCGAGCCCTGGCTCGGCTGGTTGGCGACGATGCGCTGCGTCCGCGGCTGCTGGACCTGGGCTGGATTCGCCTGGCGCCCTGGCGAGAGGCAATTGCCGAGCTGTTTGATGCGCCGTGGGCTCTGAAGTCGCTGGCGCAAGTGCGGCGGGTGCGGATCGAGTTCGGCTGCCGGCCGGCAGCCCTTCTCCTGGTCGGATGGCTGAGTTCGCGTCTCGGGTGGCGGCTGTCGGACGACGAGAAGAGCCTAGTGGGTGGCCAGGGCCAGGCCGTCGAACTTGAGCTGGTGGAGTGCCGCGGCGAACCGGATATCAAGGCCTGCGCCCTGGAGACAGGCGCTGATCCGCCGACGAGATTTGCGGTTCGTCGCGAGATGTCGGCGGCGATCGCCCTGACAACCGCGGGACCGAACCGTCCGGAGGAACGGCGCCAGATGTCGTTCAAGTCATTTCAGCTTCACGAGACGCTCTGCCGCGCCCTTGAACTGCTGACGGGCGATCCGCTACTGGAAGAGGCGGTGCGATCGGCCGCACGGCTGGCGGGTGTAGCTCGAATCGAGACCGCGGAATGAGGTGTTTGGTTCGCACGAAGGCCTGGGGAGCCCCGGTGGCCCGGGGCTCCCTTTTCTGACGGACCGCTACGCGAGGGGCGCTAGGGCGTATACATGTACCAGTTGCGCTGCGTGATGGCGCTGGCCTTCATGAACTTTACGTGGCCATCCAGGAAGGAGTAGCACGCGCCCTCGTTGTGCCGCCTACCGCCGTGCGGCCAAGAGGTGTCGGCTCCGTACGCGGAGATGTCGGCGGGGCTATGGGGGCCCGCGACAATGCAGTCCGAATCCATGAACTCGATGACCTCGGCGGGGTAGTTGATGCGGCTCTCCTTCGGGCCGTCATTCCAGTAGCCGCCATCGCCCAGGCCATCGGTGCGGAACCAGGTCTTGCCGTAGCCGGTGCGGCCGCGGGCGCAGGTCGGTTCGGAAACACAGGGCGTCGTACCCTGCGGCACGTTCGGGGCGCCGGCCGGGAAGTGCCAGGCGATGGAGTCGTAGCTGGGGCATTCCATCATCTGGTAGTTCTTGCAGTAGGGGTAGAGCAGGAACTGCCACCACATGCGCCCACGGCCACCGCCCGCGTCGCCCCAGCGCCACATCGGGACCACACGACTATCGTAGTCCGACATGTACATTTTCGAGGCCAGAGCTAGCTGCTTGAGGTTGGACTGACAGCTTGCCTGCCGCGCCTTCTCCCGCGCCCTTGCAAAGACCGGGAAGAGAATTGCCGCCAGGATCGCGATGATCGCAATGACGACGAGCAATTCGATCAGCGTAAAGCCACGTCTGCTCTTATGCACACTTGCACCTCTCTTTGTGCGGGCCGCCTCACTGGCGGTCCCAAAGGTATGTCCGGCTAGCGTCAGCGAGGGCGCTGATCTTTTCCCACTTAACGTGGCCGTCGCAGAAGGCGACGTTGCAGCCCCCGTTATGCCAGGGGTAGGTCCGCTCGCCCAGGGTCCCGACGAGGCACTCCTTGCCGTTGATCATCTGGGTCGCGCCGCCGCTGGCGTGCCAGATGCCGTGGCGGGCGCAATAGTGCTGCCACCAGGCGTTGTCGGATTCGAGTAGCATGCAGGTCTCGGCCGGAGCCTCGAAGCGCGTCTCCTTCACGGTGTTGATCCAGCCCTCGGTAAAGACATGCGTCATCGGCATCTGATAACGCGTGCGCTGAAGGCTCCCAGGCCACAGACCCGGGATCGGGTCAATGCTGCCCTCGTTGGAGGGGCAGAGGAAAAGCTGACGATTCTTTACATACGGATAGATCTTGTCGGCCCAAATGATGCGGCCTGCCGGATAGCCGTTGCCGTCGTCATACACGCTGGGGTACCGGCCGTCGTAGTCCTGAACGTACATGAGAATGGCCAGGGCCAACTGCTTCTCGTTCGAGCTGCAGCTCGCTTGCCGAGCCTTTTCGCGGGCCCGGGCAAAGACGGGGAACAGGATCGCCGCAAGAATCGCGATGATCGCAATGACGACCAGGAGCTCGATGAGTGTGAAGCCAAGTAAGCGACGTGACATCACAAACTCCCCTTTCGGCGGACGCTCAACGTCCGCGCAGAGTGGACAACTCAGTCACTGATTATGAAGGCGAGGCCTCGGTCTCGCAGTGACCGCCGTAACGAAGCCGCCAGACAGACCTCAAGAGGACGCTATGACATCCCTCACCGTTGTGAACGGCGTTGGGTCTGCAAGACGGGAACGTCTCGCCCTTAGTGGTTCTTGTTCCACATGTCGTATTGCGGCGTGCCCGCACTTGGCGCCGTGCTGGGCGGCTTGTAGGTCTTGACGTGTCCATCCGTATAGGCGACGTTGCAGTTGTCATTATGCCTGCCGGCGAGAGTGGGATCGCACCCCCGACCGTCAACGCCATGCACCGCGCGAGCCCAGGTGTAGAAGTGCAGCAGGCTGCGCCGGCCGTCAGCGAAGGCGGCAAGCTCCGCAGGATGCTCGAATCGGGTTTCCTTATTACCCCAGGGGCCTTCCACAGCGCCCGTGGTAGGATTCCTCACGCGATTGTACGTGTAGTCGCAGGCAAAGAACTTGGTGCCCAGGTCGGCGTGGGTCACACCGCAGTGCTCGCAGGAGGTGCCGTATGTGCCTGTATCCGCGGAAGGGCAGCGGAACACCTCTGCATTCTTGATGTAGGGGTACAGATTCGCCGTCCAACTGGCCCAGCCCTGAATGCCTCCGCTGTGTCGAACCCACCGTGAATCGTAATCCTGGGCATACATTTTGGCTCCCAGCACGATCTGCTTGAGATTGGATTGGCAGCTCGCCTGGCGGGCCTTTTCACGGGCCCGGGCAAAGACGGGAAACAGGATCGCCGCCAGGATGGCGATGATCGCAATGACCACCAGCAATTCGATGAGTGTGAAGCCAAGCAACCGACGTGACATCACCAACTCCCCTTTCGCCGGACGCTCAACGTCCGCGCAGAGTGGACAACCCACGATCGCGCCTGAAGGCGCTGCTCCAGGGGTTATGAAACAGTTTCTAGTCCATGCGAATGGTCCAGTTGCGGAGCTCCATTAGGCGGGTGTCCGCAGCAGCGGGGCCGCCCTTCTTTGTGGCGTACTTGACGTGCCCGTCCACGAAGGCGACGTTCATGCCGTCATTGTGGATCCACTGCAGGTGTTCGTTATGCCAGTTGTAGCCGCACGATTGCCGGCAGTTCGACTCGAATACCATGATGGTGCCGGCGACGTCCTCAATCGTACTCTCTTTCTTGGCTGACTCAGCCCGGGCGGAGATGGGCCCCTGTTCCAGTGACGTCCAATCCGAGGTTGCCGTGTTGAGCCGGCCGGTATTGACGGCGTACCCGTTCGCCAGGAGCCCCAGGCCCCGCCCCAAGGTCCCCGGTTCGCAACTGGGTGGCGACGGGCCGAACTCCAATGACGGACACTCGTAGAGCTGCGAGTTCATGATGTACGGATAGATCACGTCACGCCAGTTGGTGTCGGCACCGCCGCCGACAACGGTGCACCCCTGCCACCACGCCTTCGGATAGCGCTGGTCGTAGTCGGTGATGTACATCTTGAAGGCGAGGGCGATCTGCTTGAGATTGGATTGGCAGCTCGCTTGCCGCGCCTTCTCGCGGGCCCGGGCAAAGACGGGGAACAGGATCGCCGCCAAGATGGCGATGATCGCAATGACGACCAGGAGCTCGATGAGTGTGAAGGCGCCCCTTCGGGTGTGCATGGTGACACCTCCCAGTGGAGCAGAATGAACTAAGGCTGTTTTCGTGGAGGGCGCCTCGAATCCTGCAAGCCTGTGAAAATTCCTTGAGAGCAATGTGGGGCTCTGCAGGCGGACCGTGCGGCCCTGGGCCGCGGCACAGCCTGCGTCGGCGCCCGGCGCTTTGCTACTCCAGCACGTAATCCTGCTCCAGCGGCAGCTCCACCGGGCGGAGCTCGTCGGCGGACTTGTACATGGCCAGCGCGATCTCAAGCGAGCCGCGGCCGTCAAGGCCGCGCACGCGGGGATCGCGCCGCTCGCGGATGGCGGCGATGAGGTCCTCGATTAGCCACTGGTGCTCGAAATAGGCGAAGTCGGCCGCGCCGCCGGCGGCGGTTCGGACCTCTTCGCTGCCCAAATTGCGGACCTGATCATCGCCGGGCTGCTCGTCGCGGAAGGCCCAGGTGGTGATACGCTCGCCCTCCATGATCGCGGTGCCGTTCTCGCCGTTGACCTCGATGCGGATGTCGGTTCCGGGATAGAAGGCCGTGGAGGCTTCGAGCACGCCCTGGGCGCCGTTGGCGTAGTCCAGGAAGCACAGCGTGGTGTCTTCGAGCTCCACACCCGGGTGGCCGAGATTGGACATACGGGCCTGGACGCGGGCCACGGGGCCCATAAGGTGGTGGAGCAGGTCCAGGTAGTGGAAGGCGTGCTGGATAGTGACGCCGGCGCCGGCGGCACGCGAGCTACGCCAGGGATCGCGGTAGTAGTAGTCCTGGGGGCGGTGCCACTTCATAAAGGCGTCGGCGTGCAAGAGGCGGCCGAAGCGCCCCTGTTCAAGGGCCTTCTTCATGGCTTCAATGGGCTTGCGAAAGCGCACCTGGAGACAAATGGCAAGCTTTACGCCGGCCTCCCTGGCGGCCGCGATCATGTGGTCAGTCTTGGCGAGGGTCATTTCGGGCGGCTTCTCGACCAGCACATGCTTGCCGGCCTCGGCGGCAGCGACGGCATATTGCTCGTGGTGCGCGTTAGGCGTGAGTACACTGATGACCTGGATGTCGTCGCGCTGGAGTAGGTCCTCGAAGGAAGAAACCGCCTCGGCGCCGTACTCGTCGGCGAACTCCTGCGCGCGTTCGGGTGCCAGGTCCCAACAGGCCACGAGCTTGCCCTCGCTCGAGGCGTTCAACGCCTGGCCGTGAAACTGCGAGACGAGCCCGCAACCGACCAGGCCAAATCCGAGCGGTTCCGCCATCTTGAGCCCTCCTGTCTCAGCGGGGGAAGACGTCCCGCAGCTTGGTTATGGTGTCCTGTGCGCCGGCGAGCAGGAAACCGACGTCGCCGCCGTAAGCGAAGAAGCGAGCGCCGCGATCGGCCCAGTACCGGGCCTGCTCCGGCGTGCCGACATAGATGCCGGGCAGCTTGCCGGGCTGAGCGGCGGTCGCCGTGACGATCTTCTCGACGGCGCCCTTGACGACCGGGTGCTCCACGTCGGCCAGGTGC
>JALGUG010000368.1 GCA_029820995.1 Candidatus Zipacnadia bacterium | reverse complement strand
GGGCGAGTTACGAGCTGTCGCCCCCCAGTCACTGCGTTGCGTCGTCGCACAGGTTCTGCTACAGTGTGGCACCGCATTGGAGTTCAGGCTCTTGTCGGCAACGAATCGGTCCGCGGATGTTGCTGGTGCCGAAGCAGGAGGAACGGATGGACTTCGACGAGATTGTTGATGGTCTATACCTGGGCGGGGCCCTATCCGCCGCCCTGTGGCAGGCTCTGCGGGAGCAGGGCGTCACCGTTTGCCTCAGTCTGCGCAGCGAAGAAATGGACGACTTCGGCGCCGTCGAGCCCGAGGCGTTCCTGTGGCTACCGACCGTGGACGGTACGGCCGTCGGGACCACGCGCCTGCTGCTCGCTGCCGACTTCATCCACAGCGCCCTCTCCACCGGACAGCGCGTCTTTGTCCATTGTGCCGCCGGCGTTGGTCGCTCGCCCATGGCCTGTGCTGCCTATCTGATGAAGCACCGCCGGATGTCGTTGCACGATGCCCTGTCGCTGATTGAGGACCGTCGTCCCTGGGTCGCCCTCAACCGCCGGCAGCAGGAGGGCCTGTTCGAACTCGAGCAGCTTCTCTTCACAGATCGAGAGTAGTGACAGGTCCATCTCAGGTAAGTGGCGAAATACAGCGAATCAAGGCGCGAGCGCGGTTGTCAACGTGAGGGGTGCGCATATGAGCGTGGAGACGAAGGAAGCCCTGTGCGTCTGGATTGGTCTGTCGGCGGGGTGTCTGCTGGTGCTATATGGACTGATCCGGCTTTGGCTTGTCGGCCACGGCTCGGCGCCGGCAGGCGAGGCTGCGCGGCAGAGCCTGACGCGCCTGAAGGAGGACCTCTGGGCCGCGGTGCCGCTACTGATCGCGGGCGAGGTGGCGCTGATACTCCTGCGCCGGGCGTACCCGTCCGGCCGTGGCATGGCGGCCGGTTTCGCTGTCGGTGCCCTGCTCGCACTGGTCCAGCGCGTGCTCGATCATCGGGCCGTTCTGCGTTCGGCGGGTTCGTTCCAGACGGCGCCCGATGAGCCTGCGCTCGACGGCGCCGTGTCGCGCTCCGTGTTCCTGGGTGCCTTGCCCATTGGCCTGGTTCTGCTGGGCTTTGCCGCCCTCAACTTCGTTCAGGCCCGCAACATGGGCACCGTGCTCTACGGCTTTGCGGCCGCAGCAGTCATTGTCGCCGTGATCGCTGAGTTCGGGCGCTCACCGGCCGCCGGCACCCGCAACTTGGCTCTGTTCGCGGTTCTGCTCGCCGCCGCCATGAGCCTGGGCATGCACCACTTCACGAAGTCGCGACTAGGTCTGCTGTTCCCGCTGCTGTTCTGCGGCGTTTGTGCAGTGCCCTCTCTGGTCGGCACGGGGTTCGTAGCAGCCTACCTGCGGCCCACCTGGCGCTCCGCTAGTGTCTTTCGCTTGCTCGGCACCGCGTTTCTGGTCCTCGTGTTCTTGCTGATCGTCGGCAAGTGGCAATTCCTCGGAGACGCCAAGTACTTCCATCCCATCTGGCTCGGCCTCGTGATCGGCCTCGTCCTGCGTGAGATCGGTCGGTGGAACGCCGCTGTCGGCGGAGAGCGAGCGCTGGCGCCGCAAGCGGTTGGAGCCGCTGCTCTGCTGTTGGGCCTGGGGATCGCCATCAGCTTCGGGCGAACGGCGGGGTTCGGCGTGGGCCTCTTCGGCCTGGGTCTGTGGGCCTTTGCCGCCGGCATTGCGGGGAGCGATCAGGCTGCGCAGGCCTTTTTTGGCTACCGTGCCGAGCCCGCCGACGACAGGGCCGGTCTGGCGGTGAGCGGGCTTCAGGGCGGCGCCCGAGTAGCTCAGCTCGCAGGAGCAGCCATCGCCCTGTTCTTGCTCGCGCGCGGGCTGAGTGAGGAGCAGGGCTGGCGCGGGTTGGACGTCGTTCCTCGTGACGCCTGGCTGTTCTTCGGCCTGATGCTCGGCTTGGCCTGGCCCTTCCTGGTCGCCGGCATCGCCCGCAGCTCCACGGACGGCGAGAGGGCCCTGCCCGGCGCGGCTTGCTCCCGCGCCTGGCTCACTGTGCTCATGCTCCTGGCGCCCTGCGCGGCAGCGTTCTTCTGGCGCGCCGACACTCTGTCAGGGGTAGCGGTGGGCCTGGCGTTGGCTGTCTTCGTGGCGCTGTGCGCCGACCTTTTCGGCAGCCAGGTTCTCGTGATGGCCGCCACGCTCGGCGCCCTGCTCGTCAGCCTGGTGACGTGGCGCTTCGTTCCGCTGATTCACGAGGCTACCGGCGGCGAGGGCCGTCTGGCGCGCATCCTGATCGTTATTGGGATTGCCGTCGGCGCCGCCTTGATTAGTGTGCTGCTGTCGTTCTGGGGCCGCCAGGGCGCTGCGCCGGCACAAACGGCTGAGCAGCCCGACGCAGGCACGGCGTAGCGACGACGTCACCCGATGGGGGAATGTACCGTAGTCGAAGACACTAACTGGGCACCGGCGTGACCCGGGGTCGTTTGCTTGTAGGGTGGGCGTCCACGAGGACCTCGGTCCCGTAGAGCGCCTCGATGTTCGGCTTTGTGACCACTTCCTGCGCGGGACCCTCCGCGAAGATCCGACCCTCGGCCAGCAGAGTCAACCGCTCGCAGTACTCGGCTGCCAAGTTCAGGTCGTGGGAGATGCACGCGACCGTGAGGCCCTCATGGCCGTTGAGTTCGCGCAGTAGCGAGAAGATCTCAATCTGGTGGCCCAGGTCGAGGTAGGTGGTCGGCTCGTCGAGCAGCAGTATCTCCGGTTCCTGAGCCAGGGCGCGGGCGATGATTACGCGCTGCCGTTCGCCTCCGCTCAGTTCCCCCAGAAAGCGACCGCGCAGTTCCGCTGTGGCGGTCCGGTCCAGTGCCTGGCGCACCGTCTCGAAGTCGTGCCGACCTTCGGCCTGAAAGCGCCCCAGGTGTGCCGTTCGGCCCATCATCACGATCTCCCACACTGTGAACTCGAAGGGCATCTCAGCCCACTGGGGTATCACCGCCACCCGCCGTGCGATCTCCCGCCGGTTCCACGCGGCCAGCTCGCGCCCCATCAACCGAACGCTGCCGGACCACGGCGCCAGCACGCCGGTAAGGACCTTCAACAGCGTGCTCTTGCCCGAGCCGTTGGGCCCCAAGATCCCCCAGAACTCCCCCCGGCAAAGCTGCACGCTCAGGCCGCGGAGCACTTCATGGCCGTCGTACCCCGCCCGCAAGTCCTCTGCCTCCAGAACCCGTTTGTCTCCCTGCTCCATGCGTCTTCTCCGCTTGCGGGCGGCCATTCGCGGCTCAGCCGCCACTGCTCGGCCTGAAAGCCTCGGGGTGGAGCGCCTTCGCCATCGCCTCCAGGGCGTCCATCAGCCGCGGCCCTGGCCGCATCAGCGTGTTCGTATCCAGCTCGTAAACCCGCCCGTGTTTCACCGCCGACACGCGGGCCCACCTGGCCTGGGACCGGAACTGCTCCAGCTTCTCCGCGCCCACGCCGCCTCCAGCACTGCCGCCTCGATGGTCCGTCGTCACGAAAATGACCTCGGGATCCGCGACAATGATCTTCTCCAGCGAGTACTCCGGCCATTGGGTCGGCGCGTCGGCAGCGACGTTCTCGCCGCCGGCTAATGATATCAGGTCGTCAATGTGATTGTCCGGACCCGCAACCCACAATCCCTCGAGGGA
>JALGUG010000080.1 GCA_029820995.1 Candidatus Zipacnadia bacterium | reverse complement strand
GCCGTCGGTCTGTGCGCGTCCCAGGCGGCGACCATCCTGCGCTATGCGCTGGTCAGCGGCGATCCCGACGCCCGACAGCGGGGCCTGCGGGCGCTGAAGTTCATGCAGCGATTCACAGTGCCCCGCGCAGCCCAGGTGTGGGAAGTGCCGGTGCACACTCCGGACATCCTGGCCTCCGCCCGCGCTTGCGATGCCTACCTGTCGGGCTATCGGCTCACCGGGGACAAGCAGTACTTGCGCCGAGCCGTGTATTGGGCGCGGACGGGCCTGCCCTTTGTCTACGCTTGGCAAGCGGCTGGTACAGACCCCGTCATGCGGTACGGCAGCATCCCGGTATTCGGAGCGACCTTCTACACCGGGAGCTGGTTCGGGCGGCTGGTGCAGTGGAACGGGTTGGCCTATGCCGCCAGCGTCTATCGTCTCGCGGATTACGATGACAGTCTGCCGTGGCGGCAGATTGCCGAAGGGCTGGTCGTCTCGGGGCTCAACCAGCAGCAGACCAAGGACGGCTACCAGGGGCTCTATCCGGACAGCTACGGCATGACGGACAACAGCATCTCCTGGGGGCTGATGCTCGGTCCCGGGGGCATCCTGAACACGTTGCTGCCGCTCATGGGTCGTGACGGCAGCGTGCAGACGGTCCTGGTGCCGATTCCCGGCGGGACGGCGCGGCTCACGGCGCCGGTCAAGATCGCGCAAGCGGAGGCCGGCGAGGCGGGCACGCTGCGCGCGACCATCGAGTACAGCGCGCGGCCGGGTCGTCCGTTCTTCGGTGCGATCGTCGGCATCAAGAAGCCCACCCAGGTCCTGAAGGGCTCCACGCGGCTGACGGAGACAGAGAACCTGGAGGCAGCGCCGGAGGGCTGGCGGTTCGATCCCGGCATGGGCTGCGTGATCATGAAGCTGATTGACACCAAGCCCACTCGGCTGACCGTCACCGGGGTAGCCGCGGCCCGGTTCGCTGAAGGGCCCGTGAAATGGGACTTCACGCCGGACGGCAACACCGGTGGCTGGACCGCGGCACATGGACTATCTCCCGCCGTGGCCGAAGGCGGGAGGCTCAAGACGAAAGTGGTGGACGGGGATCCCTATCTCGTGGGGCCGATAGTGACCATCAACGCCGAACAACGGCGCCACATCCGCGTCAGGCTGAGGGTCGAGAAAGGCACCGCCGGGCAGATCTTCTGGGCCGTGCCGGGGCAGGGCTTTAGCGAGGAGCGAAAGCTGACGTTCTCCATCAAGCCGGGCGCACTGGAGACCTATACGATTGATATGTCACAAAGCCCCGCCTGGACCGGCATTGTGACGCAGTTGCGGCTGGACGTCGAGGGGCCGGTCGGTGATCAGGTCGAGATCGCGCTCATCGAGGTTGTCGAATAGGCGCCCAGCGACGGGCCGGGTCCAAATCACCGGGCCCGCCAGCGGATGGCGAAATCGTGATTGGTGGTGCCCAGATCGAGCGTTCCATCGCCCGCGAGCTGCTGCTGCTTTGAGGTCCCGGCGTCGAGGTCCACAATGCGCGCCGCAATCTTGGGGATCGGCAGGCGCAACCTAACGGTTAGCGGCGCGGCCTCGCGGCGGCGGACGTACATCTTGCCTCTCCGGCGCACGGTCCACTCATCAATGCCGGCGATGTTGCGCAGGTAACAGAGGCCCTCGGCAAAGCCGTCGCGGGCGTTGATGGCGACCTGCCAACCGTCCGGCACGCGGATCAACGGCTGGGTTGCCGGGGGCTGGAACGACTTGAGATTCGCAGTCAGTCGGTATCCCCGGCCGTCCAGGGTGAAGTCGAAGTCCACCCCCTGACTGAGAAACTGCATGGCATAGCGGGCCATCATTGCGAGGTCCCGGCGGCCCTGCTCGGTGCGGTAGTACTTGTCGTCGTCCAGTGGATGGGCGACGACAATGCCGACCGGAGGCCGGGCGCGACGCCAGGTGCTCCAGTCAAGGTCCCGGGTTAGCTCGTGAGCCAGACGGAACTGCTCGACCTCAAATCCCCGGGCGTTCCAGAAGAAGCAGCCGGGATTGCCGTTGATTAGACTGAACCAGATGATGTCGCGCATGATGTATCGCCGCTGGTCCGGTTGGCCGACGAGGCTGAACTCGTCGCCCGACGATTCGCCCAGGAAGCAGGGCCCGACCATGCGCCCGTAGCGGGTGAGCACGTCAACCGCGGCGCCATAGTCGCACTGGGGGGAGGTCGAGCCGATGGGATAGAGGTGGTACGTGTAGAAGTCGATGGTCGTGTTCGTCTTCCACCACAGGGGGTCGGCGGTGCGCAGCCCGCCACCGCCGTGGCTAACGCACATCGGCCGTTCGGGGTCCACGCTGCGCAGCGTGGCCAGAGCGTGGTTGGCCCAGTGCGCCGGGCAGTTGACCATCTCGTTCTCCAGCTCGTACGCGAAAACTTGCGGATGGTTCTTCAGGAGCCCGGCCAGTTCCCGCGCGTACTGGTCCTGGCAGGCGATGGCGTCCGGGTCCGTGTACTTCTGCTCGATGCCCTCGAGCAGTCGCTTGTCGCGCAGAAAGCGGGCCTGAAAGGGCTGCAGCGTCGCCCACATCGCATCGGTCCAGCGCGGGAGGGCGAAGCGCTCCAGATAGCCGCGGTTGTAGTAGAGGGGTTTGGTGTAATCTTCGTGGACCACGAGCAGAAAGCGAATGCCGTACGGCCGAGCGAGGTCGAAGTACCGCAGCCAAGCGGCGAACAGCTCGGGGTTGACGCGACCGCCGATGTCCAGGGGCTCCATCCCGCCGGGACGATGGGTGCGCAGCATGGCACGCATCGCCGTCACGCCCTGGCTGCTCAGGAACTTAAGCCAGTGGGTGGTCTGCTCTTCCGTGGCGTCAGTGAAGGACACCAGCTTGCGTCCCTCCTCGCCCCCCTGCGGCAGGCCGACCCAGTTCGCGTAGAACCCGCCGAGTGGCAGCCACGCCTTGCCCTCGCGCGTGCGGAAGTAGCCGTTGGCCCCCAACGTCACGGGCGTTGTGGGGGCCGCTGCCAGGAGGCAGATCGGGGGGCTCCGTCCGACCAGGCCCTGCGGGTCGCGGACGGACACGCGGTAGACCCAGCGCTTCGCTGCGTCGAGGCGGACGCGCGCCGTGGCAGTCCCGTCGGCCCCGGTCTTCGTGTCGGCCCGCACGAAGGTCGCTTCCGGGTCGGCGCTCCAGGTTAGAGAGCGTGCCGCCAGCGGAAGCGGATTGCCCAGGTGGTCCGTGACCCGTGCCGTCAGCGTCAGGGCCGGGTCCGAGGCCCGCACGTAGAAGGTCGGGGCCGTGATCAGCCACTGGTCCGGCGGCCCGGGGCGTATGGTGATGCCGACTTGGGCGGGCTGAAGTCCGGGCCGGGATAGCTCCGCCGATGCGCGGAGCAGGTCTGCCTTCTCGCCGGGCCGGCGGCCGGCACGATAGGCGACCGTCGCCTGTCCCCGCGCGTCGGTGATCGCCCGCCGGGCGGTCCGGGACAATTCCAGCGAGGGCCACGCCCGGCCGTCCGCGGTTGCCCTTCCGAGCTCGCCCCGGGCCTTGGTCTCAAGCTCGACCTTCACGGGCTGGCCGGATACAGGTTCCCCTGCGGCGTCCAGCACTTCGATCTTGACGGCCTGCTCCTGGCCTGCTTCGGGCGACTTATCGGCAAGAGCAATCCGCACGGTGGCCGGGGGCGCGCTGGGCCGGGGAAGGACCTCCACCGCCTCTCGAGGTGCGGGTACGACAGCCAGCAGCCGCACCCAGTCAATCTCCACATGGGCCTTCACGCCTCTGGTGGGATCAATGCGAAAGGCCGAAAGGGTGCCGCTCCAGCGCGCCTCGCGGCGCAAGTCTATGATGACCCGCTGCCAGCCCGTGCCGCGGACGCGGAATTCGTGGTGCAAGAGCCGGTCACTGGTGCCGCGACGGCCGTAGAGCTCCCAGGTAGCGTCAGGCACGCTCTGGCGCACTCGCATGTCGAGCACGCGATAGACGTTGAGGTCAATGGAAACCGGCCGCTGCGTCGCATCCACCTGACCCCACATGTTGCCCCAGATGAACCACGGATCCTCTTCGACGTCCATGCTGAGAACGCCGTTCTCGACCTTCCGGTTCTTGAGGTATTCGGGCTTGTTGCCCCATTGATCAATGGCCTCGAGGTCGCCTTCCTCGAAGTCCCAAGCATCGCCGTAGGTCGCCGTCGCGTAGTCCGCCAGGGCCTGGGCCGGTTGGCCGCGCTCCTGTGGTGTTCGTTGACGCTGGGCGAACAGCGGCTGGAGCACACTGTAACGGATCGTGTCAAAGTACACATCTATGATGCGCTCATGTCCAGCCGGCGTAGTGCCGGGCAGCCGTACGTAGAGCCAGGACCCCGATAGCTCCAGAGGCAGTCGCTCTCCACGGCCCGGCTCATACGCCGCCGGCGAGTTCGGGTCCAGGCCCTCGGCCAACCCGAGCGCGGCGAGGTCGGTCGCCACGTCGAAGCGCGTCGAGCTCGACAGGTTTTCACGTTCGCGAGGAGCAGCGGGGACCGTCAGACGGACGCGATACGGACGGGCCGGATCTTGCCAGCCCGGAGGGGCCGGCCCGACAGAGCGCCGTGCCGGCACGTCGTACGGGTCGCTCCGTGCGCGCCTGACCCCGGCTGCTATCTCCTTGGGGTTGAGTGCGCGGCCGTAGACAAACACGTCGTCAATGCGTGCGTCGGGGTAATCGGGCGAGGCATCGGAGTCGCGCCCGATGTGGAAGGCCTTGGCGCCCGGGCCGACGTCGAGCGCCCGGCTCGAATGCTCGGCCCGCGGAGCGCCGTCCACATACAACTGCATGCCGAAGGCCTTGGCGCCCGGTCGGGCGCTGCTCCAGGTTGCCGCCAGGTGGTGCCATTCGCCGGGTTTCCAATCGGCCACGGAGGCGGTGATGGCCTCAGTCTCGCCCTCTTGCTGCGTGTAAATCACAAAATGCACATCGGCCCCCGCCAGGTACAGCGACCACCGGTTGACTGTCCACGGTTCGGGGAGGGCGCTGGACCCGTAGAGGCAGAAGAGATATCGGGCGCCGCCAGTGCCGAGCTCTCGCTCCAGGTTGACCCACATGGCGACGGTGCCGGCCCGGGGACGGAAGTTCCCGCGCGTCTCGTACCGGCAATCGCCGGCGAGCACGGCCGCCCGCCCTCGGATGCCGTCGGCGTACTTCAGCTCGTCGCCGGCGAGATTCGCGACGCGCCCCCGGCTGACAGCCGCGTCGGAAGTGCCGTCGAAGGGGACGTAGAACAGGAGATCATGGTCTTGAGCCGCTGTGCCGGATGCGAGCGCGCACAGGGCAATCAGGGCGGCAATTTGGATCGTTCTCATGCTGCTCCTCCCGTGTTGCGGCACGCCTGCTGATCGTACCAAAGGCACACTTCGGGCCCCGGTGGTCCTGGACCTTGCAGACAGGACGGAGTCTGCACCCTTCGGACGCGTGGCATCGGTACAGATGTTCCATTCTCGGTTCGCGAGGGCCTCCGGCACGCGTGTTTGCTCGTCAGAGGGCGCGATTCTCCCGGAATTCCGTCCCGGGAGCCTGGCCAGGCAGCAACGAACTTCGCCCGATGATGAGACGAATCCGCGTGAATAGGGTAGAAGGTACCCGAACTAAATCAAGGGAGTGAAGCGATCCGTGAGCTGTTTTCGCTGTGGTTGAGCCTTGATTGTGCTCGTGCGACACACGGCGAAGACACAGCGATGCGCATTAAGAGGTGCTCATCGGCTGCGCCGGTTAGGCTGGTCTCGGGGGGATGAGGTATGATACGCGCGCTGGTTGCAGATGATGAGCAGGCGATAGCGGACATACTGGAGCTGCTGCTGGAGAACACCGGCAACGTCTCGGTAGTCGGCAAGACTACCAGTGGGGCTGAATGTTTGCAGCTCCTGGAGAAAACGGCGCCCGACGTTCTGCTCGTTGACATCGTGATGCCGGACCTGAGCGGCATTCAGGTCGCAGAAATCGCGCTCAGGTCCGATCGGCCGCCGCTGATCGCCTTCATTACAGGGCACTCGGAGTATGCGGTGAAGGCGTTCGAGTTGGGGGCGATTGATTACATCGTCAAGCCGGCGAGTTTGCACGTCCTCGAGGGTCGGATTGCGACACTCGTCGAGCGCGTTGAGCGGGCCCGGCGACAGCAGGAGCCGCCCTCGGCAGCGCTGCGCGAGATGGTGGCCCGAGCGGTGCAGGAACAGTGGCACTCGCCCTCGCGCAAACTCCCGGTCAAGGACTACGAGCAGGGCACGATCCGGCTGCTTGACCCGGCGTCTGTTGTCTACGTCGAGCGAGATGGTCGCCGGGTGCTGTTGCACACGGCCGAGGAGTCGTTGCCCACGTACTACACGGTGGAGCAGCTCGAGAAGCGCCTGTCGGCTGAAGGCTTCGTTCGCGCCAACCCCGGCGCGCTGATCAACGTGGACTACCTTGAGCACCTAATCCCCAACGGCGACGGCTCCTACGACGCGGTGTTCAAGAACGGGCGCAGCAGCACGATCAGCGTGTCTCGCTCGCGGGCGAAGAAGCTGCTGGCGTTGCTGGACCGCTGAGCCGATAGGAAGGCTGCAACTCCATAGGGCGCGGACCCAGTGGCCCACGATTGCCGCTGCGTCCGTCCTCCTGATTCGCCCCATTGGCCGCAAGACGGCTTTCCCCCATCCAAGACACCGAATCCACCAGCGACGACAAGGCCTCCGGATTCCCGCATCTAGTGCGGTATAGGTTTTGGTGCACGTGCCAGGCCCGGCGCACGCGTTGGGCTGTACCAACAGCTCTGACTGTGCCGGGCACCGTGGTCACCGGGCGTTGCGGGGCACGAGGGAACAGGCGGTCCACCCCACCGCCCAGTCAAAAGACCCCGTAGCGCGTCCCTCTGAAGGCCTAAACCTCGCGACGCCCGGTGATCCTGAAGCCGGCGTACTTGGGAAGATGGATCCAAGATCGCCGGCTCGCACACGAGGAGGTGACGGATAGTGTCTGAAACGCTTGTCGCAGAAACGACAGCCCGGACGTCCCCCTCGCGCACAAAGTCCTCTACGAAGAGCCTTTCACCAGCCGCCTCAGCCGAACGCGCCGCATCGGTGGCGCGCGCCTCGTGTCTCACTGCTGTCATGGCCGTGATGCTGATTGACCTGCTGTCCAGCAACGCCTCCGGCGGCTGGGGATGGTTGTTCTGGACCACGGCCGTGGTCTACATCGCGGGAACTTCGGCCCTCTCGATCTGGCGCCCGGCACCCGAGCGCCTCCAGATCCAACTCTTGGTGGCGGACGTGTTAGTGGTCACGGGGGTCATCTACTTCTCCGGGGGTGTGCAGAGCAACTTCTTTCCCCTGTATTACCTACCGATCTTGCAGGCTGCGGTCCGCCTCAACATGCGGCATGCTATTGGGGTCTCCGTCCTGATTGCCGGGCTCTACGCCGTGTTGGGCTTCTGTAGCGACATCCACGTTCAGATACCGACCACGGTGTACATGCGTGTCTTGAGCTTTGGAGGGTCCGCGCTGTTCATGGCCGCGGGCTTCGCTCTCCTGATGACCGAGGTGCAACGCTACCGACACCGATCTCTGACCATGGCTCACCTGATTGCGGAGCTGGAAGATAAGACGGCCGCTCTGGAGCGTTTGAATCGCGAGTTGTTGGACAAGAACGTTGAGCTCGAGCAGAAGACGACGGAGTTGACTGAGACGCAGTCGAAGCTGCTTGCAGCCGAGAAGCTGGCCTCAGTCGGGCAACTGGCGGCCGGGGTGGGGCACGAACTGCGAAACCCCCTGGGTGTCATCCGAAACTGCCTGTACTACTTGCGCACCAAGCTGGGCGAACAGGATGGCCGGACCGCCGAGTTGCTGGACCTGACCGACGCCAAGATCGCCGAGAGCGACGCGATCGTGGCCGACTTGCTGGACTTCTCCCGAGGCAAGCCACCGACTCCGGTGCCGACCGATCTGGGGCAGACGTTGGACGCGGCGCTGGGCGCGGTGGAGAAGCCGGCGGGGATTGAGCTGGTTCGTGAGATCGAGCCGCTGCCGGAGCAACTTCTGGATGGGCCGCAATTGGAACGTGCGTTCCGCAATGTGATCACGAATGCCTACCAGGCAATGGGCGAGAGCGGCACACTGACGGTGCGCGCCACGGCGGGCCCCAGCGAGACGGTGATTGAGTTCTCGGATACGGGGCCCGGCATTGAGGAGGCGAACCTGGAGCGCATTTTCGAGCCGCTGTTTACGACCAAGGCCAAGGGGATTGGGCTCGGTCTTGTGCTGTGTCGCAAGATCGTCGAACAGAACGGAGGGAGCATCCATGCAGCAAGTATTCCCGGCCGGGGAGCCGTCTTTACCCTCCGCTTCCCTCGACAGACCTCCGAGGAGCGGGGAAAGCGAGACGGTGATGGTGGTTGATGACGACATCGGAATGCGGACGACGCTCGGCTACATTCTGGAGGAGGAAGGATACAAGGTTCTCGAGGGCGAGGACGGTCTGGATGCCATCCAAGCAGCCAAGGAGAAGGCGGCCAAGGTGTTCATTATGGACGTCAAGATGTCGCACGTAGACGGTATCGAGGCCTGTCGTACCGTCCACCAGTATGAGCCGGACGCCACCGTGTTTCTGATCACTGCGTACATGAGCGCACGATCCGAAGTTGAAGCGGCAGAGGCCGGTGCACGGGCGCTGCTATACAAGCCGCTGAAGATGCCCCAATTGCTGGACCTTGTTAGTGACGTGTGGCAGAGGCCGGTCGCATCCTGATCAACAGCAGGCGGAGCCAAATCGGGAGAATGCAATCATGAATCCAGCGGGGAGAGTGCTCATTGTAGATGACGACGAGGGCATGCGCCTGACCGTTCAGTATGTGCTGGCGGACCGCGGCCACGAGGTGGTCTCGGCACCCAGTGGAGCCGCGGCCCTGGCCGCGATACAGGAGCAGACCTTCGACGTCGCCCTCATTGACCTCAGCTTGCCTGACATTGCCGGCGAGGAATTGATCGCGGAAGTTCGCCGTGCCAGCCCCGAAACCGCCCTGATAGTTATCACCGGCTTTGCTTCCGTTGACTCGGCAGTAGAGGCTGTTAACGAGCGGGTCAGAGCATACCTGCGAAAGCCGTTTGAGATGCCCGACCTGATCCAGCGGGTTGAAGCCGAGCTGGAGGCGCGGCACCTGCAGCTCGAGCACCGTCGCATGACGGCTCGACTGGTCACGCTCAATCAGATCGGCGCCTTGGCGGGGCGGTCGTTGGACTTGAATGAGACGATGCCCGAGTGCGTTGCGCTGCTCGCCGATGCAGTGGAAGCTGACTGGGCGGAGATGTGGGTCGCGCTGCCGACGGACAACTGCGCGCCGGTGGGAACCGCGGGCGCTTGCAGGCTTAACCGCGAGGAGATTGCAGACGGCGTCCGGGCCTTGCTTGAGCAGCGCGATCCGCCCAATGGCAGAATCCGCATCGCGCGCAACGATCTCCCCGCTCTGAGCATCGGACCGGACGAAGCGTTACTAATTCCGCTGGAGGCTCAAGCCCAGCCGATTGGGGCTATCGGGCTGCAGTGGTCCGACGGGAGAACCATTGAATCTCACGACGGCGAACTGCTGGGCACTGCAGTCGAGCGTCTAGCGGCGGCGGCGCAGAACAGCCGACTGTATCAGGAGCTCCAGCAAAGCCTGGTCCAGCTCGAGCGCGCTCAGAAGACCCTGGTGCGCAACGAGAAGTTGGCCACTGCCGGGGCCCTGATTGCCGGTGTGGCTCACGAGCTAAACAACCCGTTGACGGCCATTCTGGGCTTTTCCGAGTACCTGGCCTCCATTCAGCCAACTGAAGTCGCTGCCTCGGCAGCTCAGCGCGTGTCCGCCCAGGCGCGACGCTGTGCGCGGATCGTGGAGAACCTGCTCGCCTTCGCGCGACAGTACGAAAGCGAGCGTGAGCCCGTGGACCTCAATCAGGTGATCCGGGACGCGGTCGAGCTGCAGGCCTATCATCTTCGCGTAGACAATATGGAAGTGAAGCTGGACCTCGATCCCGCTCTGCCAATGACCGAGGCTGATCCCCATCGGTTGCAGCAAGTCGTTATCAACCTGATCACCAATGCTCATCACGCCATGCGAGAGACTGAAGGGGCGCACGTGTTATCCATCAGCACTCGCGCCGTAGACGGCCGCCTCGTGGCGGAGTTCTCAGACACCGGCCCCGGCATTCCCGCGGACATTCTGCCGCTGGTCTTCGATCCGTTCTTCACCACCAAGAAGTTGGGCGAAGGTACGGGGTTGGGGCTGAGCATCTGCTACGGGATCATCACCGAGCACGGAGGGACAATCGAGGCGCTCAACGGCGAGCAGGGGGCCACGTTCCGGATCGAGTTGCCGATCGTCACGCCGGTCGCGGAGCAGGATGAGAAGCCAACTGACCCGGAGCAAGAGGAGAGCGTATGCGCGCGCATCCTGGTCGTAGATGATGAGGAAGTTGTGGTTGAGCTGCTGCAGCGCGTGCTGGGAGAGGACGGCCACTGGGTGCGGGGCGTGACCGATGGAAGGACGGCTCAGGAATTGCTCGCCAACGAGGACTTCGACCTTGTGATCAGCGACGTCAAGATGCCGGGCATGGACGGCGCCGAGTTCCATGCCTACCTGCAATCCGTGCGGCCCGATTTGGCCGCACGAACTATCTTCATGACCGGCGACCGCCTCAGCCCCGACACCGCTGAGTTCCTACGGAGCTGTAATGCTCGCCTGCTGGAAAAGCCCTTTGACCGCGACAAGCTGGAGGCGGTCATTCAGGAGGCCTTGGCGGAAGACGATAACAAGCTTGAGGGCAGCGCTCTGCATTTGTGCAAATCCGGGAACGCAGGGGAAGATCAGTCATGCTAATCACTCCACCGAAGCGTCTACTTAAGGTGCTGGTTGTTGACGATGAGCAGGACGTACTGGAGACCTTCCGCGTGGCGTTGGAGGGCCGGGGGCACAAAGTCGCGACGTTCGACAAGGGCCATGATGCCGTCGCCGCAGCGCGGGAGGAGGACTTCGACGTTGCCTTCGTGGACGTAGCGATGCAACCGCTGGACGGCGCCGGTACGGCCCGACTTCTGCGCGAGATCTCGCCCCGACTGCGTATCGTCATGATCACGGCCTTCTACTCTCCGGACCTTCCCGTTTCAATGCGCCAACGACTTCTGGCGGAAGCCTCAACCGCCGGCACCCGTGCTTGCCTACGCAAGCCCTTCGACCTGACCACGATCGCCCGGACTGCGGAATACGTCGCCGGGTGACGCGCCAGGCCCACTAGCACCGAGCGTGACCCTCATGCCAGCAGCTCAGCCCGAGCCCCGATACGTGACTTCCCTGGCGCTGCCGATCTACGGGGTGTTGACCATCGCGTTGCTGGTAGCACTTGCGGTCCTGACGTGGCGGGCGGTGCTCCCAGCGGAGCGCGCGGCCGCCACGCACCTAGACCAGGTGGCGAAGATGGCAGTCAATGACGGGACCGCCGTGGTAACCGAGGCGGCGCAGGAGAGCATCCGCCAGCAGGCCAAGCACGTAGCCAGTGAGATCAGCCTTTACCTGGCGACACACCCTCAAGCGACTCTGGCAGACCTGCAAGCCGATCCGGCGTTTCGAGCCGTCGCCGTGCAGCCCGTGGGCCAGACGGGATACACGGCGGTCCAAGACGAGCACGGGATCAACCGCTTCCATGTCAACCCGAAAATCGTCAACCTGGACCTGCATACTCTGGCCGACAAGTTCCCCGGCTTCTGGGCGGTCATGAGTAAGTCGCTATCCCAGGGTCAAGCCGAAGGCTTCTACGACTGGCAGGACGCGGACGGCGCCGTGCGAAGGAAGTTCATGTATATTGCGCCTGTGGACCGGCGGACGGCCGACGGGGTCACGCTGGGCGTCGCAGCGACCACGTATCTTGATGAGTTCTTCGAGCCCGTTGAGCATTTCAGACAGAATGTGACCTCGGAAATCAAGAAGGCCAAAGGCGAGTTGGCGCGGGCGCACCGGAGTTTGCTGGGTCGGTTGGCGGTGGTCTGTCTGTTACTTGCACTGCTCAACGGCGGCCTGTTGTGGGTGGTGAGCCGATCCATCGAGAGCAAGCGGCGAGCCCTGTGGAATTCGCAGCAGCGGCTGAAGGCCGTCCTGGAGGCGACCTCCGATTGGGTCTGGGAGGTGGACCGCGAGGGGCGCTACACTTACGCCTCGGAGGCTTGCGAGCGAGTTTTGGGGTACAAGCCGGAGGAGCTGATCGGCAAGAGCCTCTTCGAGCTCATACCCCCGGACGAGGTAGAACGGGTGCGCAAGACGCTTGGCCGGATTGTGGCGTCCCGCTGTCCGTTTCGCGAGTTGGAGAACTGGAATCTAACGAAGGATGGTCGTTTGGTCTGCCTGTACACGTCGGGAGTGCCGGTGCTGGACGAGGACGGTGAGTTGCTCGGCTATCGAGGCTGCTGCACTGACATCACACTGCAGCGAGAGGCCGAGTTGGCGCGCGAGCAGGAGGCGGCGCGGCTGTCCGCGATGATCTCGAGCATGAAAGAAGGCGTGGTGTTCGCCGATGCTGAGAATCGCGTCACTCATGTCAACCCCTACTTCGCACAGTTCGTAGGCAAGCGGCCGGAGGAGATCATCGGCCACGTGCTGTGGGAGTTCCATCCCGGCGCAGGCGGCGCTCGCTTGCGGACTATGATTGAGGAGTTCCGCGGCAAGCCGGGCCATCCGCCGGTGACGCTGGAGCGGCGAATCGGGACACGGAACGTGATCCTGCGGGTCCAACCGATCTATCGCTCGGGGCAGTATGACGGTGTACTGCTCAATGTGATTGACGTGTCCGAGCTGGTGCAGGCGCGGCAGGAGGCGGAGGCCGCTACCCAGGCCAAGAGCGAGTTCCTGGCGCACATGAGTCACGAGATCCGCACACCGATGAACGGCATCCTGGGAATGCTCGACCTGGTCCTGAGCACGGAACTTCAACCCCAGCAACGCCAATACCTGGAGCTCGCGCAGTCCTCTGCTGAGACATTGCTGGACTTGCTCAATGAGCTGCTGGACCTGTCGAAGATTGAGGCCGGTCGGCTGGAGCTGGAGACCGTCGCTTTCGACCTGCGCAGCGTCGTGGAGAGCGTTTGCGACGTTTTCGCAGTGCGCGCGGCAGAGAAGGGGCTCGAGCTCTCATGCCGCGTCTGCCCTGATGGGCCGGCCGGCATGCGTGGGGACCCGGGGCGACTGAGGCAGATCCTGATCAACTTGTTGGGGAACGCCATCAAGTTCACGGACCAGGGCGAGATTACGGTGGCGGTCGAGACGGTGGAGCAAACCGGAACGCACGCCACGCTGCGCTTCTCCGTCAGCGACACGGGCGTCGGGATTCCTCCCGACAAGCAGAAGCTCATCTTCGACAACTTCGCCCAGGCCGACAGCGGGATCGGGCGCGAGTACGGTGGGACGGGGCTGGGGTTGGCCATCTCGCGCCAGCTCGTCAGTCTGATGGGCGGAGAGCTGAGCGTGGAAAGCGAGGTCGGCGTGGGCAGCACGTTCTCCTTCTGCCTCACGCTGGAACGTGCGACGGAGACAGAAACCGAGGTTGAGCCTGAGCTGGACCTGACGGATGTACCGATTCTGATTGTAGACGACAACGCGACCAGCCGCCGCCTGCTGCACGACATGCTTGCGGCATGGGGCGCGACAGTCCACGAGGCTTGCTCGGGCTCCGAGGCTCTCGAGATCTTGGCAACGGGCGTGGCGGTCTTCCGCCTGGCAATCCTGGACATCGTCATGCCGGAGATGGATGGCTTGGCCCTCGCCGAGAGGATCAAGAGAGACGACAGGTTCCGCGATCTGACCCTCATCGCCCTGGGCTCGAGCCTATTGGGTCACAACGGGAAACGGTTTGAGCAAGCCGGCTTTGTGCGCGTATTGACTAAGCCGATCAAGCGCAGCACGCTGCGGGAGGCGATTGCCGCGGCATTGGGCCTGGCGACAGCGGGTTCGGAGCCGGAGGAGGCGGCTCCACAACCGGGACCGGAAGACATCCAGCCCCTGCGAGTACTCCTGGCCGAGGACAATGCGGTGAATCAGAAGCTGACAGTCGCGATGCTGGAGCAGTGGGGCCATCAGGTCACGGTGGCCGAGACCGGGCAAGAGGCGCTCGCGGCGCTCGAGGTTGGCCAGTTCGATCTGGTGCTGATGGACGTGCTGATGCCGGAGATGGACGGGTTGGCCGCCACACGCATGCTGCGCCGAGACCCGCGCTGGGCCGATCTTCCGGTAATTGCCATGACGGCCCAGGCGCTGAAGGGCGACCGCGAGAGGTGCCTGGAGGCCGGCATGAACGACTATGTGAGCAAGCCGATTCGACGCGAGGCGTTGCAGGCCGTCTTGGCCCGCTGGGCGCCGACGGCCAGCCGCGAGCCACAATCGCCGGCCGAGGACTCGGACAGCGAGCGGGCCGTGGAACAGATTGACTGGGAAGACGCGAAGGAGCGACTGGGAGGCCCAGAACTCGTGCAGGAGTTCATGCCGATCTTCCTCGAGGACTCCCAGAGCTGCGTGAGGCAACTGCGCGAGGCGATCGCAAACATGGATGCTGAGGCTGTGCGCCGCGCGGCACACAGCCTAAAGGGAAGCGCAGCCAACATGGCGGCGGTCAGAATCCGCCGTCAGGCGGCGGAACTGGAGGAGCTGGGACGTCAGGGGCAGCTTGCCGGCGCGGAAGAGCTCGTTGCCGCTCTGGAAGACAGCCTGTCTCAGCTTCGCGAGCTGGTTGCCGGCGCGGAACCGAAGGGGACACAGACATGAGAATCCTTGTGGCCGAAGATGACCGGGTTTGCCGTCAAATGATGGAACGGAAGCTGACCCAGTGGGGATACGAGGTCAGTCCGGCAGAGGACGGCGAGGTCGCGTGGCAGCTCATTCAGAACATCCCCCCCGACCTCGTGATCGCCGACTGGATGATGCCGGGGCGCGACGGGCTGGAGTTGTGCCAGGCTATTCGAGAAGCCAAGCTGCCCGGCTATGTGTATATCATCATTGTCACCGCCCGCGATGACCAGGGCGAAGTGATCGCCGGGCTGGAAGCCGGAGCCGACGACTATGTCACCAAGCCGCCGAACTTCGACGAACTCCGGATGCGCATCCGCGCCGGCGAGCGCATCATCAGGCTCGAGCGAAGCCTCGCCGAGCGCGTGCAGGAACTGGAAGAAGCCTTGACTCACGTCCGACGACTACGGGGGTTGCTGCCGATCTGCGCCCATTGTAAGCGCATCCGCGACGACGACAACTACTGGCACGACGTCGAGCTGTACATCGCCGAGCATTCGGACACTGAGTTCACTCATGGGATCTGCCCGGAGTGTCTGGAGAAGGTCTACGGGCGCACGATTGCGGATGCCGTTAGGCAGGACCAGGACGCGCGGGAGAAGGTTGCGCACCGGGAACCAGAAGATCACTCGCCTGCCGGGAAGCCGCGACCCGCTCAACACGCGCCTCACCGAGCCGGCCACTGACCGCACACCTTGCACCAGAGGCTCTGGCTCGCCGCCGCGGCGCTAGCCGGGCCTCGTCGTACGCCAGCCGCGACCGCTCCGGGTTTGGCCCCTCGTGTTGGCGATTCTCGCGACTAACCCGACCTTGTCGTGGACGCCGGTTTTCTCATAGATATTGCGCAGATGCGTACGCACCGTCCAGGGGCTGATGCCCAGCTTCTCGGCGGTCGCGGCCGTGTTCAGCCCTCTGGCCACGCAGGACATGATCTCCCTCTCACGCCGAGTCAGTCCGGCCGCCAACGTCCAGTCCTGGTAACCCCAGCCCGAGCTTTGTGAGCGTGGGCGCGCGATCGCATAGTACACTGCGCCGAGTCCGCCGTCACCGTTGCGAACTCGGGTGATGGTCAAGTCCAACGTCCGGTGGTCCAGCGTCACCAGCTCCGAATACAGGTGCGGCTCCCTGCGGTTGGCTCGACAGCGGCGGACGCCGCGTTTCAGCGCGGCCAGCAACGGCGCGGGCAGCAGTCTGATGACGCTGGAGGTGCTGCTATCCGAGATCAGCTCGTCCTTTTCAGGGACTAATACCGCCAGCTTCCCGCGAGCCATAACGGGGCGTCCTCTCGCGTTCAACAAGACGATGACGCTCTCGGTATCCATGCACGCCTGATCGAGTGTGTACTTCAGCGCGGCCGCGGTTTCCATCAGGTAGAGCATCTCCAGAGCCGTCTCCGCATCACCCAGCTTGCACGAGAGGATCGTCTGATCGGCGGCGCTGAACTCCAGTCCGTCTGTCCCCCGCGCGACCGCGACCACGTACCGCACCCGCCCGGCTACCGAGGTCACGCCCTCCATAACATCCCCCCACCCCACCTCGTTCATGAATCTCATGAAGGCGGGAAGCCGCCGGCCGTAACCCGACTTGGCCTTCGCGATGTCAGACATCCGCGCCACCTTCGCCGCGCAAGGGCCGCGAAGAAGCAGCTTCCGCAAGAGAGGATCACTGTGGGAAACCTGGGAGAAGTATGTGGATAGCGCCGGCTCTGAGGCAACTGGCGTCACCACAAGGGGATTGCTTTCCGAGGTAATTCGCGCCGTCCAGGCAGCGCAAGCCTCGAATGTCCGGCGCAGATCTTCGACGAGCAGACGTCCTACTTGCTGCTCACTGCCTGCCTCGAGCAGCCGGTCCAGAAGTCTGCCCCGCTTGACCTCGATGCCAATGAGGTCTTCGTTTGCCTGGCTTGGTGTCATGACTGCCCCCCCGGGCCGTGCGCTCGGCGAAATGCCGATGTTGGACGTGTCAACGATTGTGAAGAAAATTACCTAACCTGTGGTATTGTGTGGGCTGCTTGCTTCTTGTATCCTATCCACGCTCATCTCATCATGCGACAGAACGACAAGAGCTGGAAGATGCTGACAGACAAACGATACAGTCCTAAATCAATTCATCCAACGTACTTATGAACCCTTCTTGCCTTTAGTAAACTTTTCGCAAATCTTTCGTAACATGGGAGTTACATCCGGGATACGACGCAGGCACGTGATGAACGGCTGACTAAGCACGAGTTCTCGAAACATGCTGCGACGCTTGCCCTCAGCTTCGCCCCACCTTCAGCAGGTCTGAACCGCTCCGCACAGCGACATCCATCTCGGCTCCGCAGAACCCTCCCGCAGTGACAGTGGACGACAAAGCCGCTTCGCCGCTCTCGCGCACAGGCACAGAAAGACCATCATGCCACGGTTTAGCCGTCAAGCCGCCTTCATCGTCTCGTTCGCCTTCGCCGGTTTCGCCCTGTCGGCGCCGACGTTAGCGCCTCCTGGCGGCCAGTTCCTGATCAAGCTCTCGACCAACGAGACAGCGTTCACGGCCCCCACAGGCCTCGCGGGCGTGCTGGAGGCCGTGCCGCCCATCGAGATCCTGGTGGCGTCTCGCGACCAGCGCTGGGTTGTCAATTGCCAGGCCTCGCCGCTGACCCGTCTGGGCGAGGGTGGCGGCGCCATACCCAGCGC
>JALGUG010000367.1 GCA_029820995.1 Candidatus Zipacnadia bacterium | reverse complement strand
CGCGACCACATGAAGCGAGTGACCGAGGTGCAGGACGTCAGGATCACCGCGGTCTGCGACATTGACGAGGGGCGCGCCCAGGAGGCTGCGCAGCCACATAAGGCTGCCGTGTACACGGACCATCACGCGATGCTGGACCGCGAGGAATTTGACGTGCTCTACGTGAGCGTGCCCCCGTTCGCGCATACGGATGCCGAGATCCTCGCCGCGCAGAAGGGGCTCCATGTGTTCGTGGAAAAGCCGGTGGTGCTGGACACCGACAAGGGGCTCGAGATCTGCGAAGCCCTGGAACAGGCCGGCGTGATCACCTGCGTAGGCTACCAGCTTCGGTATTTCGAGACCGTGCAGCGTGCGAAGAGATGGCTGGCGGACAAGACGATCGCCCTAGTGGATTCGCGTCGCTGGGGCGGTTTGCCCGGGACTGCGTGGTGGCGCGTGATGGAGCAGTCGGGCGGCCAACTCGTGGAGCAGACGACCCATCAGGTGGACCTGATGCGCTATCTGGCCGGCGAGATCGTGCAGGTCTACGCCCAGTACGCTTTGCGCTGCATGGGCAACATCGAGAACTTCACCATCCCGGACACCCAGTGCGTGATGTTCGAATTTGCCAGCGGGGCCCTGGGCATGTGCTCGACCACGCCGATGATGACCGCGGGCGGCGGCAAGGGCGAGCTGGAATTCCTGGTCGGCGAGCAGCGGCTGGCCTGGAGTACGAATGCACTCCAGGTTATTCCGGGCGGGGACGAGGAACTGGAGAAGCCGGTCGGCGCGCCGCCGAGCATTGACGAGATGTTCGTTCGGGCCATTCGGAGCAACGATCAGTCTGTCGTGCTCTCCTCGTATCGCGACGGCCTGATCACTTGCGACGTGACCCTGGCGGCCAACGAATCGGCCGCGACGGGCCGTCCGGTGCGACCGCGCCTGGCGCCGCAATAGCCCATCGGAGGCTGAACAGTGCTTTTTCGCTCGCTGTTGCTGGCTGCGCTCCTGGCACTTCCCGGCCTCGGACGCAGCGAGGTCGAAATAGCGTATCAGGTTACTGTCTCTGATCCGGTGAGCAAGCTGTTCCACGTTCGCTGTGAGGTCAGTGGTCTCACAGGAAAGAGCGTGGACCTGGCGCTTCCGGCGTACGCCATCGGCAACCACCAAAGGCGAGCCTACTCCCACTACGTCACCGCGTTCCGCGAGGCGGCCGGCCACGCTGTGGTCCGCAACGGAGCCTTCTGGCGCGTGCCCGTATGCCAGGGGCGAGCGGCAGCGCAGTACGATGTCCGCGCCTTCGAGACCGAGGCCAGCCGTGGTTTCGTGCAGGCTTTTTTGTCGCCCGAGGGCGGCTACTTCCTGGGCCCTGCGCTGCTGATGTACCCCCGGGGCCACACGCAGAGCCGCTGCCGCCTGAAGCTCGAGTTGCCCGAGGGCTGGAAGGTCGGCACGGCCCTCGAACCGGCTGACGATTCCGGCCGGGCCTTCACGGCGCCCGACTATCGGGCACTGCTCGATTGCCCGGTCGAGCTGGGCCGGTTTCGCGAGCAGGAGGTCACGGCCCGGGGCCATCAGATCCGCTTTGTACTGTCGGGGAAAAGCGGACCGGGGGATCGCGCGCTGCTGACTCCGGCCAAGCGGATTGCCGAGGCCGAGCTGGACCTGTTCGGCTGGGCGCCCTTCGACCGCTACACGTACATCACGCACTTCGGCCGGTTCCTCGGCGGGCTGGAACATCGGCGTTGCTGCACGATGAACTTGTCGGCCAGCGACGGTGGCCTCAGAATCCCCACGCTGATCATGGCTCACGAGTTGTTCCACGCGTGGAACGGGAAGGCGGTGCGCCCTCAGGGCTGGGGGGCCGACCGCGACCTGCAGAAACTCCCCGACGGGGATTACCTGTGGATCTACGAGGGCCTGACGGCGTACTACACTGACGTGATTCTGGCTCGCAGCGGGCTTCGCTCCGCCCAACGCTTTCGCGAGGAGGCAGCCGAGCAGCTCGAGATAGCGCTCAACAATCTGCGCGGCACGCGGCCTCTGACCGTGTCGGAGCTGAGTTCCGATTCGTTGCGGTCCTCGCTGCAGCTCAATCGCAACATCTTCGCCCTGTACGCGCGCGGATTCATGGTCGGATTGCTGTTTGATCTGCGCATTCGGCACGACACCAAGAATCGGCGCAGCCTCGATGACGTGATGCGTTTGATGGTCGAACGGTACGGCAAGACGGGGCAGTGCTACGGTCCGGACGCCTTTCGGAGAGCGCTGGATGAGGCGACGGGGCTGAAGTTGAGCGAGCTATATCAGAAGCTGATTCACTCGGTGGAGGACCCGCCGCTGGAGGAGTACCTCGCCTGGGGGGACCTTGAGCTGCAGCGTTCCCAGCAAGCGGAGGCAGTGCTGGGGGTCTACACGGCTCGCCCGGACAGCACGCGAGTAGTCGCCGTGGTTCCCCACAGCGCTGCGGCTCAGGCGGGCTTGAGTGCCGGCGACGTGATCGTGAAGATCGGGGGCCGAGAGGTCTCGGCGCGCGCGGAGATCCAGAACGGCTTCGCGCAGCAGCTAACGTCGGGCAATGACGGCATCGCGGTAGTCGTGCGGCGCGAGGGGCATCTGCTCACTCTGAGGGTCCGGCCGCGTCGTCGCGTGGTCTGCCGGATCACTGCAAGAACGCCCAACGCGCCGGCGGCGATCATCCGCCCGCGGCCTCGGCTGGAGGTACGCGCGCTACGCCTTGCTCCCGCCGTTTGTTTCTGACGGCGGACCGTCGGCGGCTGGTGCCTGTTTGCGGCTTTCGGCCAACTCTTGCTTGCGCCGCACGGTTTCAAGCTTGATCAGCGCCTCGGCAGCAGCTTCCCGCACCTTGCGGGACCGCTCGCGCAGGAAGCTGCTGTGCTTTTTCATCAGCGGGATCGCGTCGAGTTCTCCCAACTGGCCGAGCGCCGTGGCGGCAGCAGCGCGGAGGTCCTCGTTGGGGTCGTCCAGTCCGTCGGCGACGGCCTCGGCGGTAGCGGGATCGCCGATGTTGCCCAGGACGGTGATGATCTCGGCCTTCTCAAGTGCGTTCTGGCTGCGCGCCAGGAGGCCGAGGAGACGCTGTTGGGCTTTGCTCCCGCGCAGACTGGCCCAGATACCGGGCGTTCCATGTTCGATCAGGGCCCGTGTCAGTGCGCCGGGGTCCTCCGGCAGCAGCGTGCGCACGAACTGCCGGGTGTCGCCGTGCAGCTCCTTGGCGCGGTCCTCCAGCAGCGAGGCCAGGCGATAGGCCGAAGCCGGCCGCAGCGGAGCCAACGCGACCATCAGCGCTCGGGTGTTGTCGTCGTCGTAGTAGCGAGAGGGGAGACGCTCGTTGCCCGGGCCGACGATCTCGATCAGGATCCGGCCCACCTGATCGGCGAAGGGCTCCGCAAGATTGGTGTCCCAGACTTTCTTCAACCAATCCGATTTCTCCGCCGGGGAGAAGGCATTCTCAGCGGCGGCGTCGCGGAGAGCTCCCAGGACCTGCGGTAAGTGAACCTTCGCCTGCGAGGGCTCGGCCTCCGCGTAGGCCAACAGGACCTCGGTGGCCTGCTTGACGTATTCCTCGCCCTGGCTGGCCTGGATGCCCCGGCGGCAGATTGCCGCCAAGAGGCGCGCCACGGCATCGGTCCACGGAGCCAGGCGCTT
>JALGUG010000366.1 GCA_029820995.1 Candidatus Zipacnadia bacterium | reverse complement strand
CGGCAGGACGCGGCTGCCGTGCGGAGAAGGAGACAGAGACACGCGAGAGCCAGGGACCGCGGCCCTGGTGGCGGCGCTTCCAGTCACGAAGCGCAAGGAGACAAGGCGATGAACCCGCTTCCCTGGGCGGTCCTGCTGGTTGTTCCTGTCGGTGTAGTCCTGCTCGCTCCTGGAGCGCACGCGGCCGCAGTGACCATCTACGTGGCGCCCAACGGTAACGACGCCTGGAGCGGCAGAGCGCCGGAGGCGGAGGCACCGGGCGGGCCGTTCGCGACGCTGCAGAGGGCACACACCGAGGTGCGGAGGCTGAAGGCGGAGGGGAAGCTGAAACAGGGGGCCACGGTCTTCGTCCGCGGGGGGACGTACTACCTGACGGAGACGCTGGCGCTTGGGCCCGAGGACTCCGGGACGGCGGAGGCGCCAGTGGTCTGGCGGGCGTACGAGCAGGAGAAGCCGGTGCTGGTCGGCGCACGGAAGGTGACGGGGTTCCAGCCCTGGCGGGGCAGCATCCTGCAGTGCGACCTGAAGGGCACCCCGCTGGAGAAGGTCGTCTTCCGGCAGCTCTTCTTCGGCGGTGAGCGGATGGTGATGGCGCGGTACCCGAACAAAGACCCAGAGGATGTCCACGGAGGGACATGGGCACACGTCCTCTCGGCTGAGAAGGCCACGCCGGATCGGTTCATCGCGACGCCCGATGTGATCAAGGACTGGACGAAGACTCAGTACGCCGAGGTTTGCATTCACCCCAGCTATGGGTGGGCCTGGAGCGTCGTGCCGCTCAAGTCCGCCGACCGGAAGACTGGGGAGATCATGCTCCGCAAGAGCACGCCCTACGGCCAGATGGTCGGGGACCGCTACTACGTGCAGAACCTCCTGGAGGAGCTGGATGCCCCGGGCGAGTGGTACCTGAACCAGGACAGCTCGACGCTGTACTTCTGGCCCCCGGCCAGCCTCGCCGAAGGAGACGTGCTGGCGCCCATCATCCCCACGGTGGTCAAGATGGAGAGCGCCTCCCACGTCACCGTTCGCGGCTTCACGCTTGAGGCCTGCGACGGCAACGCCGTGGTGCTGCAGGACTGTGAGAGCTGCCAGGTTGCCGGGAGCGTCATCCGCAACTGCGGCGGGTGGGGAGTGAGCGTGGCCGGGGGGCACAAGTCGGGGGCGAGGGGGAACGACATCTACTGGACGGGTGCGGGCGGCGTGAGCCTCGCGGGCGGCGACCGCAAGACCTTGGAGCGCGGCGGCAACTATGCGACCAACAACTACATTCACCACATCGCCGAGTTCCAGAAGACCTATCGCACCGGCGTCAACGTCAATGGCGTGGGGAATGTGGCCAGCCACAATCTCATCCACGACTGCTACCATCAGGGCATCCTGATGGGCGGCAATGACAATGTGGTGGAGTACAACGTCGTCCATCACACGAACCTGGGATCGGAGGATACAGGAGGGCTATACATGTCCTCGCGCGACTACACGGCGCGCGGGAACGTGATTCGCCACAATATCTTCCACCATGTGGGCGGGTTCGGGAAGGCTAGCTCGTGGCGGCCGGTACAGAATGGGAAGGTCAAGTTCGAGTACCCCCATTTCACGTGGGGCATCTACCTGGATGCACCCGAGTCGGGTGTGCACGTCTATGGCAACGTGCTCTACAGCGTCCCCATCTGCGGGATGTTCAACCACAGCGGCAAGGACAATGTGTGGGAAAACAACATCATCGTGGACTGCCCGGCCTTCCGGGCCAGTGTCTGGAACCAGGAGTCCCTATTTGAGACCTCCTGGAAGCCGCTTCGACGGGCCCGAGAAGAGAACTGGCCGGGCCTCAAGGCCTACCCCGCGTTGGGGCGGTACCAAGAGCCGGAGAAGCGCGTCAACACCATGTTCAACTGTCAGTTCGTGCGCAACATCATCTACTATACGCCGGAGGGCGGCAAGTGGCTGCGGGACCAGGAGAGAGCAGCCTGGGAAGATGGGCAGCTTGTTTGGACTTATCGCGGACACAAGGACGACTTCTCGGAGTTCACGTTCGACTACAACCTCCTGTATGCGCCGCCGGACCTCCCACTCAAGTTTGACCTCACGCTCACACCCGAGCCGAGGAAGCTGCTCAGTTGGGACGAGTGGCGCGCGACAGGCAAGGACGAACACTCCGTGCTTGCCGACCCGATGTTCGTAGATCCCGCGAACCACGACTACCATCTCAGGCCCCAGTCGCCTGCGCTCAAGCTGGGGTTCCAGCCCATCCCGCTGGAGGAGATCGGGCCCTACCAGGATGAGCTGCGGGCCTCCTGGCCCATTACGGAGGCGCCCGGCGCCAGCGCTCTGGGCGATTTCACGACCGTGCGCTACTTTGAGATACCCGGTTACGAACCGGTACAGGCGCAGGAATTCGTTCCGCGCGACGGTGCCGCCAACTTCTTCGCCAAGCTCGCGGCGAAGGAGCCGGTGACCCTGGCCGTGTTCGCCGGCGGCAACCACGCGCAGGGCGGATGGCGCGAGCGGGTCGTGAAGGCGCTCCGCGAGCGTTATCCCGAAGTGAAGGTCACGGACATTGACGCCGGCATCTGCGGCTGCGTGCGCGGGTCACCGTTCAGCGCGTACCGCTTCGAGCATGATGTGCTGAGGCACAAACCGGATCTCGTGTTCGTAGACTTCGCCGCCGATGACGCGGAAAGCAGCGCCGAGCAGGTGCAAGCGGCCATTGAGGGCGTCGTGCGCCAGGCCTGGAAGGCAAACCCGAACTGCGATCTCATCTTTGTGTACGCCTTTCGCGCGGGCTACGAGGAGTCGTACGACCAGGGACTGTGCCCCACCGCGCCCTCGGCGCTCGAGCGGCTGGCGGACCGCTACGGCATCCCATCGGTCAACCTGGGGTACCGCATCGCCCAACTGGCACGCGAAGGCAAGCTCGTCATTCGCGCAACGGCCGAGGAGGCGAAGAAGCTCCAAGGCAAGCCGGTGTTCACGCACGATGGCGTGTATGCCACGTCGGCCGCCAAGGACATCTACGCGCAGACGATCTCTGACGCGCTGGCCCAACTGGGGGCCAAGACGCAGGCTCGGCCGCACGCGACGCCGAAGCCGCTGCGCAAGGACAACATGGAGCGAGCCCGGCTCTTCCCAGTCACCAGGCAGATGCTGAGTGGGAAGTGGGAACGTCTGCCGCCGGAGGACGTCGGGGGGAAGAGCTTTGCCCGGCACTTCGACGACGTATGGTTTACGACCACGCCGGGGGCCAAGCTGTCCTTCACCTTCCGGGGAACGGACGCGAGCCTGTTCGACTTGATCGGGCCGGATACAGGACAAGTCCAAGTGACTGTGGACGGTCAGGACCAGGGCACGCGGTCGCGTGTGGATCGGTGGTGCTACTACCAGCGCCTGTCGGCTCTGATGCTCGCCGTCGGGCTGGAGGACAAGGAGCACACCATCACGGTGGAGCTGCTACCGGACCCGCCGGACCGCAGCGTGCCGATTGAGGAGGCGAAGAAGGCCAACCAATACAAGCCCCAGGCGTTCGAGGGTGTCGCGCTGCGCGTGGGATGGATCCGGATCATCGGGGAGCTGGTGCCGTAGCGGAATGGGGGCCGATGGTCACTCAGAGACGGCCTGCAGAGGTGCTAGCCGACGAGGCTGGCTGGCCGCGTTGGAGTGC
>JALGUG010000365.1 GCA_029820995.1 Candidatus Zipacnadia bacterium | reverse complement strand
AACCGCCGTCGCGGATGGATTGGTTCGCAGAGAGGCAGCGAAGCCGGCTCCAGTGGCACGTCGCGCAGGTCCCGCTGCGCTGGGGCAAATGCCGCCAGGTGTGTCACCGGGGCCCGCTTCCGGCGGGAGCGCAGCAGGCACTGCCAGCAGGGCCGGCGGTAGCGCGCCCGTCCGCACTCGGGAGGAGGGCATGGCAGGACCAGCCAGCGGGCTCGCCAGGGCCAGTCTGATAATTCAAGGACAATTGCGCATAGATACCTGCATGTCGCGGAACGTCGTGGAGATGAGGACGCGTACCGGGCCACGTCGCATGTCGCTCACGGTGTCTTGAACGTGGCCGGCTTCAGGAGTGCGCTGTACTCGTAGCCGTCGTCCTTGTCGGCCTCGCGTTGGAAGGACCCGCCGCTTGGCTCCACACCCAGTCATCTCGCTTGAGCGCGCAACAGTTCGGGATCGCCTGGGCAACAGGCCTGGTGCGCGGGGTCCGAATCGGACGTCGCGGAGGAGGGGACCTGCGCCGCCGGGGCCTTGGTTGCGCCGCCGCCGAGGCGGCTAGGCACAAGAAGGCCTACGACCAATCGCAGCATTAGACGGTGTCTTCGTCGCGCTACGGGATGCAGCAATCGTGCGGGCTCCCTGGTCACCATCCTCCCGAGTTGGCTTCCCTACATCTGTTCGCTACGGCGTTTTTGATGGCCTACGAAGGGGCGACAAGCAAGCGGGGATTCCCCAGATGGGACCGGGCGCCCGGGCGTTGGCTGAACGGTCAGCCGTTCGCTGCAATGCTTCGCCATCCGGGCTCCAGAAGCGTGCAGATCTGGCGGTGGAACGTGAGATCGGCCAGCTCTGCCGCACGTCCTGGCGGTTTGTGGACTTCGCATTCCTTGAGAGGCTGGGCAGCGGGCATGACGGCACCGCCGTGTCGCCGGCATCCTCATCAACTCTGAGGCGATGGCGAGATCTTTGGCGGCCCATCCTGTGGGCACCGGCGAGAGCGAACTAATGCGGCTTCAGACCGAGCTTCTCGTCCAGTACGCGGTGCGCCGGCGGGCAGTTTCTTGGCGTGCTCACCGAAGACCTTCCCGGTCATGTGGGCAATGCGGGATAAGTGGGCTCCTCCGGTGCTACGAAACAGCTTCTGTTGCATCCAGAGTTCATTCGGCGGACCAACGATCTGGAGACGCAAGGGGCGCGGACCAACGAAACGCCGACAGGAAACTGAAGGCATGCGCAATAGCGTAGCCGGTGGAGCGCAGGAAACGCTAAGGGTGTAGTTTCAGAGCCGGACGAAGTAACCGAGGGATGTCGGAAAGACTTAGCAATAGTGTTGGCCGCTCGAAAAAACAGATGTTCGATTCTGTGCTAGGATCTCAATGGCGCTGAGGAACACAAACAGCGCGCCAGAAGGGACGAGCGCAGGATGGCAGCGAGTCTGGTCGCAGAGCGGCGAGCACGAGTGCATTTGCGTGACAGGAGGGAGACGTTCGCAGAGCGAGAGGCGAGGCTGGAGGCCGAGGCGGACCGGCTGTTGGCAAAGGCGGGGCGAGGTGCGAACTCCGAGGAGTATCCGTATCATCGGGCAAACTGGTGGAGGAAGAAGTGGCGAAAGCTGGGGGGCGAGATTAGCGATTGGATGCCGGAGCGCGGCAGTGGGACGCAAGCGCAGGGGCGGCAACTTGACAAACTCGTGCGGATCACGCGCCTTTCGGCTGGAGAGGCAGCAGTTCTGGAACTAAGGCGGGCGGGACGGAGCCAGACGGAGATCGGGCGAGTGCTGGGAGTGAGCACCTCGGCCGTGGGCAACTCGCTGCGGCGAGCGATAGAGAAGCTGCGGGAGAGAGCGCAAGAGCCGATGAGACTTACGGAGAGCGAACAGATCGCGGAGGTTTACTGGGAGGAAGTCCACCGGGCAGTCTACCGACCGCCGACTTGTTGCCCGCCAGGGCAAGAGGCATGTCGCAAGACGGGGCTGTGCGATCGGCGTTGGTACCTATTTGTAGACCGCCTGGAATGAGGGGCTGAGCGGGTCGCATGGCGGTAGGGCATACAGGAGGAACGATCAGCAAGACAAGGCGAGGAGCTCGGCGCCAGCAGGCGGTTGGACCATAACGTTGGTGCGCCAGTGCTTAGGAGGGACAGGGCTGGGCACAGCAAAGGCCTCGATGACCAGGATGGCGAGGCCGCGGGGTCGTCGAGATCGGCGATCGGCGAGAGCTAGTGAGAGGTCGTAGAGAGCCGGGGCATCAACGCGGTCCAGGTGAGCGAGACGAGGCGCGTTGGCTGGAGAGCCAAAGGGAGGCGTCAGGGCGGAGAGGGCCTCGGCTCGAAGTTGCCGAGAGCGAAGGGAGAGGCGAGTGCTCTGGAGCTGCGTGGCAGCGGAGCCGAGGGCCTGGTGCACCAAAGCTTCGACGGTCTCAAGGGGTCCGATGACCGCGAAGGGCTCGGCGAGGCCGGGCCGCTGGGTCTGCAGCGCCAGAAGACGACTGAGACGGTCGGGGCTGACCGGCAAGAGACAGGCGAGGCAAAATTCATCGCAGTCGAGGCGCTCCCGGATGATGGTAAGCAGACCAGGATCGTCGGGGCAAAAGAAGCCAGCGCAGGTGTACGGCTTGGCGTTCTCAGCAAGGCAGCCATCCAAATGGAAGAGACAACGTTGTGAGGGGAGCGGCGCACCGGGGGCAGATCTGACCCGGCGCACGGATGTGCCCAAGAGACGGTATGTCAGGGAACGTAGGGCCGAAAAGGCGAGCAGTGACTGAAGGTCGGCGGTGTCGAAATGCTCAGCATGGTCGAGACGTTCGCAGAAGCGCTCCCACTCAGCAAGCGCCGCGGCAGCAGAGCCAGAGGGGACGGCTGCGGCAACCATTTGAGGGCGGATATCGTTGAGCTCCTGGCGGAGCTCCCTGGCCCGCACGCGTAGACCCCTGGCGAGGCGGTCGCGGAAGTCCTGGTCGAGGTTCAGCCATCGTTCGAGACGAGGGAGGTCGGCACTGCCAAGGACTGTCCCCTGGTGGCAACAGTTCTTGGTGCAGGCCCCGCAGACTTCGGAGATGATGTCCGCGAGCTGCGCACGGGCTTGGTCCACCGCGGCGCACAGGGGCCCTCCCGTCAGAGGACGACAAGGGCGCAATGGTTCTGTCACGTCCTCAGACGAGATGTCGCCGCTCATTCTTATGGTGTATTTCCGTTGATTCGCGATTTTCCATGTTTTTTTGTGCAGGGCTCTTTCGGGGGGATTTTACAGGGATTTGCGCTCGCTTGGCAAGCCGAGCGGGTCAAAGGGCAGCTTCATTTTCGAGAGATGAGCACATCTGTTCTTATGAGAGGCAAACAAAATCGGCGCTGTGGACGGATGTGCCTGCCTCCCCCCTCTTCGCGACAAACCGCCAGCCACCGCAGGAGGGGGGCTGGGGCAGTGTGCGAGACGCGAGGGATGTGCGAAGGCACTGCCGTAAGCGGGTCACTCGGAACAAAGGCGACGCACTTTTCCAAGAAGCCCACCCTGACCAGGCCGGGCCACCACCCCGCCCGCAACAGCGGACCGAGGGCGCCCAACATACCGGCAACGGCCTACGTATTCAGGCCAAATGTGAGGCAGGGCTTAAGAGGGCCGGCTGAGCGACAAAAGACTGACGTGCGTACCGACGGATCTGCCTCGCCCACCGCCCTCTCCTGGC
>JALGUG010000079.1 GCA_029820995.1 Candidatus Zipacnadia bacterium | reverse complement strand
GTCCACGATCTCCGGCCACGGCTTCCCTGGTGCGATCTCCTCCGCCTTGGCCGCCAGCTCCTCTTGCGTGGTCGCGATCAGCTCGGTCCCGATGTCGTGCAGCTCAGCCGCCGTATAGGGGAGTAGGAGAGCCCTATTGAGACAGAAGTTGAACAGGTCCTCACCGATGGCGAAGTCACCGGCCGCACGGGGTTGCAGATCCTCGGTCAGAAATCGGCGGTACCGCTCAAAGGCCTCGGCAGCGGCATTCGCGGCCGTTCGAAGATCTGCCTCGAGGGCAGGTGCCGAAGATCTGCCTCGAGGGCAGGTGCCTTGGAGGCAACTGCAGGAAGCGCTTCTCGCCAGAACTGCAGCCCGCCCTCGACGATCTCGCGGGCGATCTCAACCCAAACTGGAGGGATCGCGCCGGTATCCTTCAGGCGCGTGGTTGCCACTGCCATCATTTCCGGCACCAGCCGCGTGCGGCGTACGATGCTTTCCAGGCGCTCGGCCAGAGATGCGAACTCGCGGACCACCAGGAGGAATGACCCCCAGATCGCCAGCTCCGGTCCCATCTGAGGGGCACGTTCCACCAGACGCAGTTCTTCCTCCAGTCGGAGCGTGGTCGCCAGGTCGTTGATCAGGAGTGTGCGGTCAATCTGCTCGTCACGGGACAGGTCGTCGGGGTCCAGCTCTTCCAGCCGCGCCAGATCTGCCTGGCGCTCGCGGTGCTGCGCAGCCTGTCCTTCGGCCGTCAAGTCATCCAGTTCGCCGTCGAAGTCGTGGATGCCCAGCGCCGTCGCCGCGACCGGGCTACGGCGCCACATGTTGCGCAGAAGGTCGTCCGAGGTCCGGGCAAAGTTGGCCTTCACCGGCTTGTCCTCCCTTACGAGCTGTGGCTAGATACCGCGGAGCGGCCGTCCGTCCGGGTCTTTGGGACGTGAAATCACTTGCACCCGAATGGTCTTCTTGCCCTCTTTGCGCAGCACGACTACCGTAACGTATTCTCCGATGGGCGCCTGGATAATGGCCCTTTGCAGGTCGGCGGGCTTGGTGATTGGCTGACCGTTCACACTGAGCACTACATCGCCGGGGCGGAGCCCGGCAAGATGCGCCGGCTGTTGGGCATAGAGCGCCTTGATGTACACGGCGCCATGAGTCATTCCGAGCCGACGGAGGTCTGCAGGTGCCACGGCGCGCGCCTGGACACCGATCCAGCCTCGCACGACCTCGCCCTCGCGAATGAGCTGCTCAGCCACCTGGTGGGCCATGTTCGCGGGCACCGCAAAACCGATGCCCTGATAGCCGCCGCTGCGAGAGAAGATTGAGGTGTTGATCCCAACTAGTTCTCCACGGAGATTGAGCAAGGCGCCGCCGCTGTTGCCGGGGTTGATCGCTGCGTCGGTTTGGATAAAGCTCTGCAGAGGCGAGTCCGCCACCTCGGTGCGGCCCTTGGCGCTTACGATGCCCGCGGTCACGGAATGACTGAATCCGTACGGGTTGCCGACTGCGATGACCCACTCACCGACCTCCAAGTCATCGGAGTTGCCCCACGTGATCGTCGGCAGGTTCGTGGCGTCCACCTTCAAGACTGCGATGTCCGTGTCGGGGTCCGTCCCGCGGCGATGCGCCTCGAACTCACGCTGGTCGGCCAAGGAGACCCGGATCTTGTCGGCATCGGCAATAACGTGGTTGTTCGTGACAATGTATCCGTCGGAAGAGACGATGACGCCACTGCCGAGGTTATGCAGTTCGCGCTCCGGGATTCGTAGCATCCGACGTCCGCGGCGGCCGAAGAAAAAGTCAAAGGGGTCCCAGAAATCCGGCACCTCGCGGCCCGGAATGATAGTCGTGGTGCTGATGTTGACCACGGCGGGTGTGGCGACCTTGGCCAACTCGGCAAAGGCCTTGCCCCAGCTTTCGAGCTGCGCCAACGTAGCCCTCGTCTGGGGAGTCAGATTGGGGGCGCCGCCGACTTGGATAACCGGCGCCAGGACGATCAGTAGAACCGCGGCCAGAGCCCGCATCCCAGTTGCCTCCTCTGTGTGTGCTAGGCACAAATCGCTTGTTGTTGATCTCGGCGAAGGAGCGAACACTCACTGTCAGGAAACTCATGCCTGAACAGCAAGAATTGAGCTACTGTTCGCCAAAGATGGCGATTGTCCCTGTGCGTTCGCGTTTCTAGAACGTCGCAAAGTGTGGGAACGTTCGATTTGCCAGGAGCCTGAAATGAAGCCGAATGACGTCGCTGTCTGGACCGCCGATAGTCTCGCGCGGGTCTTCCCGTTCACGCCGCCGCCCAATCGTCCGGTATCTCAGTCCGCTGCCGAAGTGAAGATGTGCGCCGCGGCGGGTGAGTACGAGTCGGGCCAGATTGCACTGAGACCCCGCCGAGAGCTGTCGGAAGTGACGGCCAAGGTCGTCGGCATTCTACCCGACGAGGTGCAAGTCGAGCTGTTCTGGGCGCTTCCTGTGATGGCGGAGGAGTACCCGTGTCCGGATCCGCTGGTGCCGGCCGGGGCAATCACGCTGCGGGCGGATACGACGCACGTTCTCTGGGTGCGCGCGCACGTGGGCCGCCGGACGAAGCCGGGCCAGGTTGAAGCCACAGTGCGTGTTACAAGCCAGGGACAGACCGTGGCTGAGGTCCCACTGTGCCTGACCGTGTGGGACTTCCAACTGCCGGAGCATTTCAGCATCGGTTTGAACTACCGCCTCAACCCGATTCGCCTGGCTGAACAGTTTGGTGTGGAATTGTGGTCCGATGAGTTTTTCGCTCTGACGCGCCAGGCAGCGGCGGACCTCGCAGCACACGGGCAGGATTGCATCACGGTTCACGGAGCTTGCCACGCCTACGAAGGCAGCATGATCCGCTGGCAGTTTGATCTCGTCGGTCGGCTGAGCCTCGATTTCACCGTGTTCGACCGTTGGGTCGCGACTTTCCGAGAGGTTGGGATTGAAGAGCGCATGGAGGTCTCGAGCCTGTACTCTGCTCACCGACCCGACGCAGTGCGCCTTGAGATCTGGGACAAACGCTCAGCGGAGCTGCATACGGAGGAGGTCGCCGTGGGCAGTGACCGGTACGAAAGCCTGATGATCGACTTCCTGGAGCAGCTCCGGGCACACCTGGAACAGATCGGATGGGATGGCGACTGCCTCATCAAGGTGGCGCACGAGCCCGGCGCGGAGGAGATGTCTGCCTGGGTCAGTGCTGCGCGGCTGGTACGGGATCGGAACATCGCCCTGCTCCTAACGGACGACTTCGTCCTGCCAGAGCCCGAGCTGCGGGCGATGTGCGATGTGTGGGTCATGAACGCGTGGTACTTCGACGACGGCTTTCTGGCCGAGCGGCAGACGGCGGGCGACGAAGTACAGATCTATCATCCGGCCGATTGCAGCTCCCCTAACGCCTCCCTGCACAACACGTTGCTGGAAGTCCGCCTCATCCCGTGGCTGAACTGGAGCAAGGGTCTGGACGGCCTCGTGCGCCAGGGCTACTGCGACTGGCACACAGATCCGTGGCAGGACCCACAGTGCGGGACTGCCCTAGCGCCAGCATCTTCGTACTTGATTTACCCAGACCGCGAGCACCGAGGTCTGATCTCCAGCATTCGGTGGGAGGTGTTGCGAGACGGGATAGAGGACTACGAGTACTTGTGCCTCGCGAGCGACTGGCTGGATGACAAACGGCTCCAACGGCATCCGCGAGCGCAAGAACTACGTGCGGCGTTGAACGAGGCCATCGAGCGTGTCGTGATCGGAGACCGCCTGACGAACGACCCAGCAGTGTTGCGGTCAGCACGGCAGGCTCTGGCCAAGGCGATTGTGGAACTGTCGGCGCTGGTGGAGCCTGAAGTGTAGGCTCTGAGCGCGGAGGCTTCCGTCGCCGGCGTGCGCGAGGAACTGGAGGAACTGGTGTCGGAAGGCTGGTCCGGCGAGCTGATCGCCGGATCCCTCGAGCGACTCAACCACGACCGCGGGGTCCTGCAACAGTGGGCCCGGAACGCCGAGGTCTCTTCCGGCGATCCACCCGATCGCTGGACGGCACCGGACGGCTGCAACGTGTTTCCGGAGGAGTGACTGCTCGGGCAACGACAAAGGAGATACGCCATGTTGAGATTGAGCGTCGCGGGCGTGGTGTTGGCCCTCGTGGGCGGTCCGAGTTTCGGCTTCACCGACCTTGACGATCCCACCGAGCCATGGCGGACAACGCGAGTTGGGGTCAGTACCGACGTGCCGGTGCCTTTCGAGAAGCTGGTGCGGACCGGGAACAACGTGACGTGCTGGGGACGGGAGTACTCATTGGCCACACCGCTGCCGGGCCAGATCACCAGCCAGGGAGAGGAGTTGCTGGCGGGTCCGATGCGCGTGGTGGTCCGGGCCGGCGGCCGCGATCGGACGCTGGCAGCAGGCGAGGTGACGGTGGGCCTGGTGCGCCAGGATCGAGTGGAGTTTGCCGGGGAATCGAACGCTGCAGCGGTCACAGTAAGCATGACCGGGTGGCTGGAGTACGATGGCGCCATGCAGGTTAGGCTGACCATTCGGCCGCAGCAGAGGGTGACGATCGAGCGGTTCGCCGTCGAGATCCCGCTGCGGCCCAAGGTGGCACGGTATCTGCACGTGAGCAGCCAGTGGGGCAAGTACGTTTACGAGCGGATTGGCACCGATGCGGCCTGGAAGTGGGCCTTGAATTGGCAAGCTTTGACGTGGATCGGCGACTCCTATCGGGGCTTGACCTTCCTGACCGAGCGATACGCCAACTGGACGGGGCCGACTGACCAGGCTCTGCAGATCGAGCGCCAGGACGAGGCGGTGATCTTCCGGGCGAACATGATCAATGAGCCGACCGAGGTCGCCGGCGAGCGGACGTACACCATCGGCCTACAGGCGACGCCGGGCAAGCCGCTGCCCGTCGGCTGGCATGGGCGGCATGTCGGCCAGGGCAGCGCCTCAGCGACGTTGGAAGACGCGCGCAAGGCGCGCGCGGAGGGGCGAACCGTTGCGCTGATCTGGAGCACCGACACCAAGTGGTTCGGCTATCCGCAGGCGAAGGACCCGGAGGCATTGGTGCGGGCAGTGCAGGCCTATCACGACGCGGGCTTGAGGGTGGTGGTGTACATTACCCTCTCAGGAACGGGGCCGGAGTCGGCAGTCGAGCAGCGGCATCACGATGAGTGGCTGATGGGAAAGGACGGAAAGCCGCTGTACTCATCCCCTAGCGTGGAAGGCAAGTCGCACGGCATGACGAGCACCTGCCCGGCGAGCACATACAGCGATTGGCTGGTGTGGGCCGTAGACCGGGCCATGGAGGATTACGATCTGGACGGCGTGTACATTGACAACGCCGGGCCGTACTACTGCAGCAACGAGCTTCATGGCTGCGGCGGGCCCGAGGGACGGCGGTACCCGTACTTCGCCAACCGGGAGCTGCACAAGCGGCTCTGGACCGTGATCCATGGCCGCAAGCCGGAGGAAGGCCTCATCTGGGAGCACAACAGCCGGACCTCGAACAGCTTCAACCTGACCTTCGTGGACATCTACTCCGACGGCGAGCACTTTCGGGTGAAGTCGAAGGGGCGACCGGAGCAGATCACGCAGACGCTGCTGGATATCACGGCCAGTGGACGGCAATGGGGTGCGCAGGCCTGCTTCTTGCCCTCGGCCCTGAACCTGAGAGAGCAGTACACCGATTGGCTGCTGACGCGGACGTTACCGTATGGGAATGTGCTGATGTCGGTGCCGACGTGGATGGACTACTCACGGCTGATGCCGGTGCTGCAGGCCCGGCTCGATTTCGGGCTGAACAAGGACCCGGTGGAGTGGTTTACGCCGGAGGCAGTGCCCACGTGGTTGCCCGTGCAGCCCGAGGAGCTGCTGGTCGGGGCGTATCTGCGGCAGGACCGGCGGCTGATGCTGACTGTGGGCAACACGACCGACGACAAGCTGGCGGCGCGGCTGGACCTGCGGAAGGTGCAGGGCAAGCTGGGCGGGCCGGTGCTGGCAACTGACGCGCTGACGGGCGTGCCCTGCCCGCCGATCGGGAAGTTCCTGGTCCTGACCGTTCCCGCGAACTCGTTCCGCGTCGTGATCCTCGAGAAGCAACAAGGCTAAGTGTTGCCCCTGACGCAGGTGAGCAGCCGCGCTTGGTGAACTTGCATCGTGCGGGCCGTCGCAAGCGATTCGGCCCGCTCCCTGTGCATGACCCACCAGCGCGGCCTGCCAGACACCCGTGAAGCTGTCACCCTCGCCGGCATCACCGCCCGCTCGGTGTTCTGGGCGGTAGTGTTGACCGTCGCTACGTACCTGGGCATCACCAGGTTGGGCTTCATTCGGATCAACTGGGTGCCGTATGTGGTGCCGCCAGTGCCGGCGCTGCTGTTCCTCCTGCTGTTGCAGGGCTGCAATCTCGTCCTCGCGCGTTGGCAGCGCGCCCACTTCCTGCCGCACTTTCTTCGTCCGCTCACACAGGCCGAGCTGCTGCTCATCTATGCAGCCGTCTGCGCCTCGCTGGCCATGGAGCGGGGCGGCTACATCCTGCACTATCTCATGGTGCCCGAGTACTTCGGCACCGACGCGAATAACTGGAAGCCGCTGTTTGACGTGTATCCGGCCTACTATATCCCTCACAATACTGAGATCGTCCGGCAGTGGTTCGAGGGCGCGCCGCAGACGAGGATTCCGTGGGAGTACTGGTGGGCCCCGCTGGCCTGGTGGAGCGCCTTCAACCTCACGCTGACCTTCGGCGTGTTCTGTCTCGTCTCGCTGTTCCGCAAGCAGTGGAGCGAGGATGAGCGCCTGACCTTCCCGCTGCTCTTCTTGCCGCTGGAGATCGTGGGCATCGGCGCCCGCGGCGGATCGCGGCTCTCCGTCGCCAAAGGGTTTTTCCGCAACCCGATCATGTGGGTTGGATTCGCAGTGGCGACGGCCTTCAATGGCCTGAATATCTCGCACGCCTTCTTCCCGGCGATACCGGGCATTCGGTACGTGCTGCCTCTGGCCACGGGGATTGGGGAGGGCGTTCTGCGTTACATCCGCCCCTTGAACATGAGTTTTGCGCTGGAGCTGTGGGGCCTCTCGTACCTGGTGTCGGGCGAGGTGCTGTTCTCAGGGTGGTTCTTTTACTTCTTCATGAAGCTGGTCAAGCTGTTCGGCCGCAGCCTGGGGTACAACGCTGCCGGCTTCCCGTACTTCCAGGAGGCCAGCGCGGGCGGCTGTATTGGCTTTGTACTGTTCATGCTCTGGGTCGCTCGTCCGCGACTGCGTGAGATCGCCCGCTGTGTCTGGCGCGGCCCCTCGGAGACCGACCGGCAGGAGGCGTTCCCGTATCGCGTCCAGATTCTGGGGCTCGTCGTCTCGGGGGGCGTCGTCACGGCGATGCTGGCCCACGCGGGCCTGGCACCGTCTCTGACGGGCTTGTGGTTGCTGTCGCTCGGGATGTTCGTGGTGCTGGCGGCCCGCATCCGAGCCGAGGTCGGGCCGCCGGTCCTCTGGACCCACCCCTATGGTTTTGATCAGATCATCTGGACCCAACTACTGGGCACCAAGGCGATCCGTCAGGTGTGGGGCGTGAAGTCCACTGTGCTCTTCTATGGGCTGTTCTATGTGGGCCGCACGGTCTTTGCCCACAGCGCGGGCCAGTACTTCATTGACGGACTGCGTCTCGCGGACGATGGGCGGGTGAAGCGTCGGGCGATGGCGGGACTGATGTTGCTTATCTGCGTGGTCGGGATGGCCTTGACTTTCTGGTATCACCTCGACGTGGGCTACAAGTTCGGCCAAGGACTGATCGGGGCCAAGGTGGGCCGGGCCGGCACGGGCTGGGGGATGAACTGGTCCAAGGGCCAGTATCGGCTGCTCCGGAACGCTCTGGATCGTCCGCAACTGCCCGATGGTGGCCGCCTGGTCGCCTACGGCGGCGGCTTTCTGCTCGTGCTGGTGCTCACGATGCTGCGCACGCGCCTGTGCAACTTCCCCTTTCATCCGCTGGGCTTCATCCTGGCGACGCTCTACGGCGACTACTCGCCCTACTGGTGGCCCTTCTTGGTCGCCTACCTGGCCCAGAGGATCACGCTCCGTTATGGTGGACTACCGGCCTACCGCAGGATCGTGCCCGCCTTCCTGGGCCTGTTTCTGGGACATTGCCTCATCGGCGGCGTGCTGTGGCGGATCATCATTAACTACTTCATTGACCCAACGATTTCGTATCGGTACTATCTGAACCTGGGCGGCTAAGCCGTCAGTCAGGAGGAGACAATCACGGCCTGGATACTTTGGTCGCTCACGACGCGACCTCGTATGCAGTCCCTCCAGGCGGGCCCAGCTTGCCCAACGCGAGCAGTTCAAAGGAGAGAAGGCCGATGACGAAGCTGCGCCTGGCGGCTATTGGGGCGGGGTCAGCGCCGACCGCGCGATCCCGGGGGTTCTTCGAGGTGATTACGAAGTTGGGACACATGTACGACTTCTGCGCGATCTGCGACTACGAGGCGTCGCGAGCGCAGGAAGCGGCAGACACGTTCGGCGTTGAGGGCCGGTATACGGACATCGAGCAGATGCTGCGGTCCGAAAGGCCTGACGTGGTCATGCGGCTCACGCCGACGGATTCGGCACTGCCCGTGGTGGTTAAGGCTGCGGAGCATGGGTGCCATGTGATCAGCGAGATTCCCATTGCTCTGACGCGGCCGATGGCCGATCTCATGATCGAGGCCTGTCGGAGCAATGGAGTCAAGCTGGAGATCGCTGAGAACGTGTGGCTCTGGCCGGAGGAGCGGCTGAAGCGGCGCATCGTCGAGGCGGGCCTGCTCGGCCGGCTCACGCACGCGCGGCTGACCTACCCCTGCGGGAGCTATCACGGGTTCAACGGCGTGCGGATGATTCTAGCGCAGGAGCCCACGCGGGTCCTGGGGTTCGCGGGCGTAGCGGCAGTGCAGCAGCAGTTGAGCTACGGCGGCGAGCCGATGGATTCGGTGCAGTGGGAATCGGGCGTGCTGGAGTTTCCGGAGGGGCTGATGTGTTTGTACGAGCTGCCGCCGAAGCGCCCGGTCTGGCGGCGACACTGGGAGATCGAGGGCACGGACGGCTATCTGTCCGGCGATGAGCTGGTGCTGTATGAGGACGGAGCAGAAGTCCGCTACCCAATAGAGTCAATGCACAAGGAGGTTGACGGCGAGCAGGTATTGGATTGCGTTCGCGTCAACACCGATCCGCCCGTGGTCTGGGAGAACCCGTACGCGGAGCACAGGATCTCCGGTACGGACGACATCGCCAAGGCTGCGATCCTGGAGAGCATGTACCGCGCTGTGACGCACGACATCGAGCCCGCGTACGGCGCTTGGAATGCGCGCCGCGATCAAGAGCTGTGCCTGGCGATCCGGGAGAGCGCGCTGCGCGGCAATGTGTGGATGGACATCCCGCTGGAAGAGGGCACGCAGATTGAGCAGCGACTGCACGAGGAGTTTCGGCGGCGGTACGGCTGCGACCCGCTCGCGGACTTTGACGCCCAGCTCGAGCTGCCGTTCACGCGCGCCAGCGTGATGTGGACCGTGGCGGGCTGGCTGTGAGGGGCGGGCGCAAGGAGGGTCCGGCCGTTCGGCGGAGGCTCCAGAGGCCCTATGGCAGGGCTAGGTTGCTGAGCGGCGCCAAGATCTTCTCTGGGATGTCGGTGGGCGGCGTGATGCAGAAGGTGCAGAAGCCGGCGGCACCGAGGCGGCGGGTGGCGTCAATCTTCAGGTCCAACTCCTCGGGATAGCGGATCACCCCGCTCGACGACCGCAGCCCGATCCCGGCATAGACCGGGATGCGCCCGTGCACGCGCTTGACGATCCGCTCGACTGTCTGCTCGTAGACGCCCAGGTCGTACTGATACGCCATTGGCATCAGGGCGTCGAGATAGCCGCGCTCGACCCAAGTAGGCCAGTCCTGGCCGACCGAGCGATACACATCCTCTTCTGGGCCCGAGAAAACTGCCGCGCTGATCACCACGTCGGGTTTGATCGCACGGATGGCCGCGCTGATCTCCTCGACCGCCGCGGTTACGCGACCCGCCCGGTACTTCAGGAACGCCTCACGATACTTGCCGCCCTCGATCACGTCCGCCGGGAAGTTCTCAACCTTCACGCCCGCTTCGGCCTCGAAGCCCTGGCGGCAGTGGGGGCAGTAGCAGACCGAGCTGTTGGCGTAGCGGATGAAGTCGTACTGAATGCCGTCCACATCGAACTCGCGGACGAGTTCAGTCATCCCGCGCTTAACGAGCTCGACGTTCTCGGGGACGGAAGGGCATAGCCATTCGGTAGGCTTGCCGTCAGCGGTGACGCAGGTGCGGCCCTGCCGGCGGAAGCGCTCCGCGAGCTCCGGGGGATCCTTGAAGATCGGGAAGCAGTTGACGTAGACGTGCAGCTTGATGCCGTTCCGGTGTGCCGCGGCAACGCACTTGCGCAGGTGGTCCTTGTCGTCGAGGGGATGTCGCACGTCGGGCATGACCCTCGAGTCGTAGACGGCGGTCGGTCCGCGCATGATGCGCATGACCGCGGCGTTGAATCCGCCTCCGGCCAAACGCCGGAAGTAATCCTCTGGGTCGCTCATGCGCTCGGGATGGGTCCACGTGCCGCGGAATTCATTCTTCGGAATGGGCTGTCGCGGCCGGACTTGCACGGGCCAGGTGGTCTCGCTGGTACGAACGACTTGTTCGCCGCGGCGCAGGGCGACTCGACAGCGTACCGACTGCCGGCCGCTCAAGCTCTGCGGTACGTTGGCCAGCACGGAGAAATTGCATTCCTTGAAGCGTTTGTCTGCCAGGGGCTTGAACGCCTCCTGCGGGGCAGTGCCCTGCGCTTCCTTCGCCTGCCCGATCTGCACAGTCGCCTCGACTTCGTCCACGTCGGCCTCCACGACCGGCGAGACCAGCGCCCGGACGAAGCCGGGCGAAAGCACTGTGTCCGTGGTCAGCTCCAGCCAGCGGTTCATACGGGCTGCCAGGAACTCCTTTCTCGCGATGTCGGAGATCCGCACCTCGTCCAGCACGCCCTCGAAGCCATCGTCACCGGCTGAGCCCAGCTCGAGGCCGCTGTCGGCGGCGTTGCTGATTTGCGCGACGGACTTGTAGGTGCCCTCGCGACGGCCGTTGACGTACACCGAGGTGCGGCGGCCGTCGCTGGTCAGGGCTACGTGATACCAAACGTTGGGCTGCACGCTGGTGCGGGCGTTGTACTTGACCACGGTGCCGTTCGGCCCGTAGACGTGCACCCGGATTCCGCCGTTCTCCCAGAGCGTGATGAGGTAGTGGTTCCAGTACTTGATCACGCGCTGTCGGCGGGCGACGGGCGAGGTTGTGCGGAACCAGACCTCCGCGGTCAGTTGCTTCATGCCGCGCAGGCGGCCCTCCGGGTCGGGAACGCGTACGACGGTGTTCCGCGCGAACTTAAGCCCTGTGGCGAACATGCCTTCGGCCGTGACCGCCTTTCCCGTCAGTTGCCCGTCATGGCTGGCTCCTGACGCGTCCCGCAGCGGCGCGTCGGCATCGAAGTGATACAGCAGCAGCGTGTGTTCGTCCGGTTGGTACGGGCCGACGGGAGGCGGCTCCGCCGCGAAGAGCAGAGCGGCACACACCCCCCAGGCGATTGCGCACGCCGTGACGTCCATAGCGACGTCCTCCTGTTCGCCGGATTACTTGCCGTACTTGAGCAGATTCGCCAGGCCCAACATGGGCACCGAGCCACGTGGGAACGGGTCCAGTGAGAAGTAGTACGCTTTCACGGCTGCGGCAATCTGGGGATCGAACTGGGCGAGACGGACCCACCGGCCAACGGACACTGAGTATCGCGACTTCTCGCCCTTGCCGGCCACGCTGGCGGCAAAGTTGCCGGGGCCCTTGTAGATGGACTTCGTGAACGTGGCGGCGAAATGATCCATGTCGGCACGGTCGAATACGATGCCGCGCTCGTAGCAGAGGACGGCGAACTCGGCGTTGATGGCGGCGTGGGAGATGTCCTCGCCGCTGGAGGGGCCGGCCGGTTCGGTGGGTGGCCAATAGGCCCAGTCGTACGCGCCGCTGGGCTTGGTGGTCAGACGGTGCTTGAAGAAGCGGGCCAGGCGACTGGCGCGATCGCGACAGACTGGGTCGTCGAGGGCGACGGCAAGCTCGGCAAGCGTTCGGCCCAAAGCGTTCATCTGGTTGAGCGGCAAGTGCTTGTCGCCCAGTGCGCGCCCAATGTAGTAGCCCTCATCCTCGCCGGGGCCGTTGCGCCAGTCCGGGTCATAACCGGCAATTGTCTCCTTGAGCGCCGCGGCGTATTCGTCGGCCTTCGCCCCGTATCGAGCCTGGAGGTTTGGATCGGCCTTCACGATGCGGACGAAACTGGCCGCGGGGTAGGTCAACATGCCGGCGTGGACAATCCAGCAGTGCCACTTGGGCTTGCTGTAATGTGCGGTGCCCCACGCGGGCATGGCTTTCCCGGTGAACTCGTCCCTGCGTCCGGTGCGATCGTCACGAACGGTCAGCAGAGCGTCGAAGCGATGGGTCAGATGATCGAGGTACTTGGTATCCCGGGTAGCCTCGTACATGCCGGGGTATGCCATTAGGCGATATGACTCGCCCCAGGCCATGTTCCCAGGCTCCTTGGCCTTGGTGATGCCTGTCGTGTTCTGCCAGTCGGCGTCGCACTCATCGAACAGCTCGCGCAGGGGCTTCTCGGGATCCAAGGGCGCGCTGAGGGCGCTGGACGTTAGGGCCAGGAGACCAGTTGCCAGGCAGAAGCTGGTCAGATGTCGCATTGGGGCACCTCCAGAGCGTGTCAAAGCAGACAGATGACAGCTATCAGTTGTCAGTTATCAGCCAACGGCGGGCAAGTCCCTCAAACTGCAGTAAGCACTGGCTTGCGACTCTGAACTCCCCTGACGGCATCGTTCCGGCGACCATCACGTCTTCGGGCCACCTGCGACGGGGCACAAGGCGACAACAAACGGCACGGTTCTTGGCTTTGGGCACCGCCGCACAGGCAACTGCAGGAGCCGGGAAAGGACCCGATACCTATGGGCCCGCCGGTCACAACGTTCGGGTCCCTCCACAGCAGACCCCTAGCCTTCTAGCCTTCGGGCCGGTACTGGAAACACTATCACGATTGCGGGCCCTGAGGCAACGGTTGGCGGCAAAAACTAGGGGCGATGCCTGGCCCGACGCACCGTACCGCGCGGTGCACAATCTGGACAGACAAGCCGTGGGGCAGAGCGATCCGGAGGGCGCCGACTATGGCTAGACTCCCAAGCGTCGTGGCTCGAAGTCGTATTTCGCGTTGTTCCGGCCGCGGCTAGGCAGATCCCGATACGGCATGATTTGGGGGCTGGGCATCATGAATCGGCGTAACTTGGGTCAGCAGACCCTTCAGCTCGTCGCTGGTGCATTCTTACTGGGAAAGATCTATAAAGACATGCTCCAGTGGCTGACCGGCTGGCAGCTTGTAGCGTTATGGTCCTGTGTTCGCCTTCCATGGCCTGCCCTCCTCCTGGTGGGTGATCCACACTCCCAGACCCGCTACGCCGACCGCACCCCCTCTGTCTTCGAAGACTCCCTCGGCGGTCAAGTCCTGAATCTGTTGTAAGCGATGACGAACCCGCTTCTAATTCTAGCGATTGTCGTTGAAGAAGGGGCTGGACAGCGGTGCGGCCCTGCCCAGCGGCGGCAGCAGCGTGCCCAAATAGCGGCCGGAGAAGGACAGGTAGGACACGGGGACCCGGCGATCGAGGAGGAGGCGAACCGCCTGGGCGGTGATCTGGACGTTGCCCGTCACGGCGACGTGGTCAAACCGGTGCAGCGGCACGCGCGCCATAGCCTTGCCCCGGCGGCGCACTGTCAAAGTCCCGCCTGCCTTGCCGATCTGAGCTCCCTGCTCAATCACGTGCAGAGTTGGCACAGGCTTCCCCCGCCGTCAAACCCCGATGGGGATTGACCTCCTCCGGAGGTTACTGCTTCTTCTGCTGCTTTTTGAAGTGGTCGTCAAGCCCCTTTTCGTGAGAGTCCATCTGTTCGATATGCAGCACTTGTCCAAGCCTTCGGTTCGACGGTGGTCTGCGGTGCACCCCTGGGACCGGAGAGTGAAACGGGTGGGAAGAGGTAGGTCTGGGCTCTCGTGAGAAGGAGCCCCGAGGAGGCCTGCGGGAAGGGGGAAAGCTGATGGCACGCCGCAAGTATCAACCGGAGTTCAAGCGGAGGGTCGTGGAGGAGCAGGTGAAGGCAGATCGGCGAATTGCGGAGCTCGAGGTGGCGCTAGGGTGGTCGGCGCTGGAGGTGGACTTCCTGAAGCGAGCGTTCCAACGGGCCGGCTTCCCTTTTCCCAGCGGTGTGAGATCATGACCATGGAACGGGAGGCGCTGCCGCTATCGTGGGCCACGGGTGGATGTGTCCTTGCAGGACGAGGCCGACCATCAAAGCGGGCACCCCGGTCGGTCGAGCGTCGGTGCTCCGGTCCCGGAGCGCCCAATGGCTCCGGCGCCGACATGCCGACCGAAGTGCAGCAAGGCGTCAACGCCGTGTGGCGGGTACGCTGGGAGGAAGACCCGAGGTGTCCCGATTTGCGATGGCCAGGCAAGCCGTTTGTGGCCGTTCCGCCAGCCACGCGAACCGCGGAAACCCACACTTCCCCATTGTCCGGGAAATGGGGGCAATTCAAGGCTTCATCCGGCACAACGATCTCGGTGTTTTGGGCTGCTGCCCAACAAGCGCCAACGACAGCCAGGATGCCACGAATTGGCGCCAAGCGAATCCCCTCACTTCGTACGATCGCGCGATGTGTAGAAAAGAAGCCATATCGCTCGGAAGCCGGTGGCCCAATTCGCGGTTGTCTGGATTCCTCCTGTTGCCGGTCCTACCCGCGCACCTGGGCCGCTCCTCTGAGCCGTCGAGGAGGTATCCGGTCCGAGATTGGTCAAGTTCCGATCACGCGAATATGAGGTGCCTGCCGGCTTGTTTTGCTGTCGGGAGGCGGCGGGTGGGCAACGCGTGCGGGGTTGGCAGTCATGTCGGGAGGAGCGAAGCATGACCGAGAAAATCGAACTGTATCAACAGACCGGCTTGAAGGCGGTACGTTATCAAGTGGGCTACCAGCAACCAGATGGCGGTTACATCTGGGAGGGGTATGCTGATGATGCCTATCACAAGCAGCCCTATTCCTGGGGCATTGCGGGCTACGTTGAATCGGCCCACCGACTCCTCACTTGGGTCAAGAGCAACACTCTGCAGCCGGACGGGCAACTGGAGGCCTACAAGGGGGACGTTTACAAGCTCTCCTGGTTCTTCCAGGGCGCACACCGACTGGGCCGATTCGATGTTTCCTATCCTGTAATGTCCTTCTTGCTGTCCTGTCAGGCTCCGTGCGGCGGCTTCCCGCACTTCCCGGGCGACGAGTTCCTGCGGTCCCTGGCGACTTGCTGGATGGGTGTGTCGGCATTGTACTTCGGGCGGCTGGATGTCGCTCAGGCGGCGGCCGAGTGGGCTATCAGCGTGCTCGAGCAGCAGCCCGACGAGAGCAAGTTCTACTTCCGAACGACGCGGTACGGCAAGCTCGTCACGCCCGACATGGATCCCAACGCGCTTTGTATTGACACCACCAAACCCAAACAGGACTACTGGGAAGTCGGACTGCCGTTGCAGCTCATGTGCCGGCTGTATCAGGCGACCGGGAACGGCAGGTACCTGGATCTGGCGAAGCGCTTCTTCGAGTTCAAGCTGCGGTGCTATGAGGACGCGTTTACGTTCGTCGGCAGTGGCAAGAGCAGCCTGGGGGCGGCGCTGTACTACCTGAGCAGTGGTGACGAGCGCGCCCGCGAGGCGGCATACACCTTTGCCGATTTCCTCGTCGAGACACAGTACCCCGAGGGTGGCTGGCGAGACGAAAACGAGCCCGATACCCTTCTGATCTACATTGATCATGCGGCCGAGTTCAACGTCTGGCTGCAAGAGATCTCCGCGACGTTGTCGGCCGCGGAGATGCGCTGGGCCGGTGGGTAGCGTGGTGGCTCTACGCTCCAAACCGGCGCAGAGATCTGGCGGACGGCACGGGAAGTCATCTGTTCGGCTATTGGCCCGAACCGTGTGGGAGGGAAGGCGATGGCCCAGGAATTGGCGGCAAAGGGCGGACCACCTGCGGTTACGATAGACAGCGGCGAGCAGTGGAAGCGCTCGCCGGAGGAGGAGAAAGCAGCCGTATGTAAGCTGATTGACGAAGGCTTCCTGACCGGCTCGGGCACCGGCCTGCCGCTGGAGTTCGAGCAGGAGTTCAAGGAATTCATCGGCTGCAGATATGTGCTGACCACTAGCCACGGCCATACTGCGCTGGCGAGCTGCTACTTCGCCGCCGGGCTGGGGGCCGGCGATGAGTTCATTCACCCCACCATCGGCTACATCGGGAGCTATGCCGGCGCGCTGCACATGGGCGCCACCCCGGTGTTCTGCGAACTGGACCCGAAGACGCTGCTGGCCGACCCGGCGGACATCGAGAGGCGCATCACTCCCAAGACCCGCGTGATCAATCCCATCCACATGTGTGGACGCGTCTGCGACATGGACGCTCTGCTGGCGATTTGCGACAGGCACAACCTGGTCCTGGTCGAGGACGCGGCGCACGCCGCCGGCAGCGAGTGGGGAGGCGTGAGAATCGGCAATGTGGGACACATCGCGGGCTTCAGTTGCCAGGGCATCAGTCCCCGGGGGAAGCCGCTCGCGGCGGGGGAGGGCGGGATCGTCGCCACGAACGACCGCGAACTGTACGAGCGCGCGCTAATCTACTGTCACCTGCACCGTACGGGCGCCATGGACGAGCTGACCAACCCGGTGTACAAACAGCTCGAGTTCCAGTTCCTCGGCTGGAAATGGCGCGCTCATCCGCTTGCCATGGCCATCGCCAGGGTTTCGTTCAAGACCCTCCCGGAGCGGATAGCCAAGTTCACGGCCACTCGGGAGGAACTAGGTGAGAAGATCAAGGACCTGCCGGCTATCGAGTTGGCTCACAACTATCCGAAAGCCAAGGGCGCCGAGCTCTACGGCGGGCTGAGATTCCTGTACGACCCCGATGCTCTCGGTGGCCTGACCGCGGCTCGGTTCTGCGAGGCCCTGAATGCCGAGGGCGTGCCGATGCGGGCCGGGGGCTTCTCTCACGTCGAACACCTGCGCGCTATCTACACGAAGGACCTGCCGGGCCTGTGGGGCCGGGGCCATCCCGGTCCAGCCAATATCCCGCTGCCCAGGTACAAGGAGGGCGACTTCCCCGTCTCCGAAGGCCTCAGGGATCGGGTCTTGAGCTTGTCGGGGTGGATCCAGCCGGCTCCCGGCCTGATTGATCAGGTGGCCACGGGGATTCGCAAGGTCGTGGACGGATACAAGGCTTTGCTGTGACGTGTCGAGGGGAATTGCATCGGCGAGGTCAGGCGTTTGCCGGGCATTGAGTCTCGGCAGGGCTGTGCCCTGGGAGGGCCGGGACAAGGCCGCGTCGTCTGCGACCGGAGCATTCGGCGGCTGTGCGCGGTGTCGTGGTGGCACTAAGGGCCGTGTGGAGTTTCGTCTGCGACGATGTTGTCCTTGCCGGTGATCTTTATCTGCTGCTCCGCGCTGCCGTCGCCGTTGTTGGTGGCGTCATTGCCGATGATGACGTTGCGTGCGCCCGAGACGACCAGGCCGCCCCCCGGATTATTGTGAATGACGTTGGCTGATATGTGGCAAGCGTCGCCGTCCAGCACCAGGCCCGCTCTCTTGCTGCCCTCGACGGTGTTGCCGATCACCCAATTGCTGTCAGTGTTCTTGCCCAGAGCAATCCCGACCTGCCCGGCGTTGCGGATCGAGTTTTTCATCACCACATTCCCGCGGTTGAGCCACTCGTGCTTGCACCAGCGCCAGATATGCACGCCCCAGCCACACTCCTCGATGGAGTTGTGGCACACG
>JALGUG010000364.1 GCA_029820995.1 Candidatus Zipacnadia bacterium | reverse complement strand
GGCGTATCCCACCACACGTACGGCGCGCTGAAGTGACCTGCCGGCGCCCAGTTCCCCAGGTAGTAGACGGGGAACAGCTCGTCGTAGTCCTGAACATACATCATGAAGGCCAGGCCGATTTGTTTGACGTTGCTCAGACAGCTCGTTTGGCGCGCCTTCTCGCGGGCCCTGGCGAAGACCGGAAACAGGATCGCCGCCAGGATGGCGATGATGGCGATCACCACCAGCAACTCGATCAGTGTAAAGCCTCGTCTCATGATCTTCACTCCTCGATGATGCAGAATGACCTTAATACTCTATTCTTCGCTGCAGGTCCGCGCCTTCCTGCAATTGTAGCGCCGCCTTTTCGTGCGCAGGAATCGCTTTCTCGTGCGCGGAACGGACCCACGACAAGTGTCGGACGAGAGAAGGTGCGAGTTCATGTCGCTGACGGTGGCAGTGTGTGGCGTACAGCACCCTCACGCTGGTGGCCACTTGCGCGACCTGCAGGCGGCCCCGCAGGTTGAGCGGCTCCTGCTGTGGGACGAGGACCCCGGGGCCGCACAAGAGGCCGCGGCGATCCTGCCGAAGGCCGAAGTCTGGGAGGCGCCATGGGGGGAGGTGCTCGAACGCGAGGAGATCCCGGTCGTCTGCACGCTGCTGCCCAACCGAGAGAACGGAGCCGCGGTGCTGGAGGCGATCCGGGCGGGCAAACACGTGTACTCCGACAAGCCCGGAGCGCGAACCGCGGCGGAAATGGCCCAGATCCTGGCCGCGTGCGAACAGACCGGGTGCCACTTCTGCCCCTGCTATCCGTGGCGCGTGGATCCGATGGCGCTGGAGATCAGAGAGCTGATCCGCGAGGGGGCGCTGGGCGACCCGTGGTCCTGCAGCGCAGCGTGGATGACCTCCACAGCCAAAGCTCGCGGGCCACAGCACTGGCTCTTCCACCAAGAGATCAGCGGCGGGGGTATCCTCTCCTGGCTGGGCTGCCACTGGATTGACCTGCTCAGCTTCCTGCTCGACAGCCCCGTGCAAGAGGTCTCCGCCATCGTGGCCACTCGCTGCACTGAGGACATTGACGTCGAGGATTCCGCCTCTCTCAGCCTGCGCTTCGCCAACGGCGTGCTGGGCAATCTCCGCGCCGGCTATGCCCTTAATCCGTTCGACGGTTATCGCCCCAGCGACCTCGGCCTCACGCTGGAGGGCAGCCTGGGCTCGGTGATTTGGCGCGCCGACATGCGCTCCGGCTACGAGCTCCGGTCGGCGGCCTCGGCGGTGCGGGGGTGCGCCTTCCGTGAAATCCGTGCCCGGTACGACGACGGCGTTCGCGGCGAAGGTTACGCCCTGGCGCATCTCACAGCCTTCCTCGAGGCCGCGCGAGGCCGGGGCGACCCGCCGGCCACGGCGCGAGATGCTCTGCACGTGCTGCGAGTGATCGAGGCGGCCTATCGGTCCTCTCGCGAGCGCCAGCACGTGGACGTCCGGGCCGATTGAGGGGTCACCATGGCTGAGCGAGAGCCGGTGCTGCCCACCATTCGCCTCGGCGACCGCGAAATCACCCGGCTAATCATCGGCGGCAATCCCTTCAGTGGTGGATCGCACTTCTCGGCCGAGATGGACCGCGCCTTCGTGGACTATTACACCACCGAAAACATCAAGCGCGCGCTGTTTGAGTGCGAACGCTGCGGCCTAAACGCCATGCAGTCGCGCGGCGATCGGCACATTCGCCGCGTGATCCGCGAGTACCGCAATGAGGGCGGAACGCTCCAGTGGATCGCCCAGACGGCCTCGGAGCTGCGCGATCTGCCGGGGCATATCAAGTCACTCGCCGGGGAGGCAATCGGCATCTACAACCACGGCAGCCATACGGACCGCTGCTGGCAGGAGGGTAAACCCGAAGAGGTGCACGACCTGCTCAAAGTGATACGCGACGCCGGCGTGCTGGTGGGACTGGGAACCCACTTGCCGGAGGTCATCGAGTACTCGGAGGAGCGGGGCTGGGACGTGGACTTCTATATGGCATGTCTGTATGCGCTCACGCGGCGGCGACGGGAGAGCCCCATCGTCGCCGGGAGGCATCAGTCGGGCGAGGTCTTCGACGACGCGGACCGCCAGGTCATGGCCCGGACCATCCAGCAAACGCCGAAGCCCTGCCTGGCCTTCAAGCTGCTGGCCTCCAACCGCAAGTGCGGCTCGCCCCAGGAGGTCCGGGCAGCCTTTGAGTGGACGTTCGCCCACATCAAACCGACCGACGCGGTCGTCGTGGGAATGTTCCAGCGGGACCTGAACCAGGTCGCACTGAATGCTGAGATCGTGCGCGAGGTCTGCGCAGGTACGCCATGATCTCGCCTCGGCCGGCACGGTAGACGACCAAGGCCCGCGCAGTGCTCTCCAGGGCGACCTACTGCGGGCCGCCGGACCCCATTTTCACCTTGATGGGTTGCGTGAGGCGCTGGTAGTCCGCCGCGGCGAAGGCGGCGTCCTTCTGCGGCGGGTGCATTACGTACGCGATGCGGTGGCCGGTCAGCTTGCCGCTGGTGAAACCGATCTGCCCCTTGTTGCCGCCGTCCCAGTAGCTGATGTTGTCAAAGGGCGACAGCGCCACGCAGGAATGCGCCCAGCCGTCGCCCAGAATCGCATACCATTTGGGGTTACCGTTCTTTCCCGCGATGTTCTCGGCCTCGCCCTTGCCGTCCATGAGGGCCTTATTGCCCTTGTCGTCCACGTATTGCCCCTCCAGCGCGTAGAACGCCCGGCTCCAGATCGTAGGCTTGTTGCCCGAGACCTCCACGACGAAGTACTGCGGATAAAACTCATAGGTCTTGGTGTACTTGTACCCTTTCACCAGGTTCTTGGTCACGCGGATCACGGTACGCACGGGTCCGGCGGCCACGACCTGTTGCCGCTCGACCTCGCCCTGTTCCTTGCCCCAGCCGGTGTCGCCGGAGGAGCAGAGGAGCATTTGCCAGATCGAGGTTTTCGGCGCGCCCTCGTGCCGCAGAATGAGCTGATCTATCTGCCCGTCCAGCAGATGAGCGCGGTAGGCGGGCATTTCGATCCACTGTCCCTGCTCATCCCACGCATCTGCCGGCCAGGGCGTGAATTCGTGGCCGCCTTCCTTATCCCACAGCAGTCGGAACCTTCGCGTGGCACCCGCGGGCGTCTCGCCGGCCATGATCCACACGACCCGCCCCTGGGCCGCGCCCCCCTCGCGCGGCTCGAACTGCGCCAGCATCAGCCTGTCCGGCCGGCCGTCGGCGCCCAGTTCAGCGACACGCACCGAGCTGACGTTCGGCTTGCTCCCCGTCATCTTGGCGCTCAGGTCAACTTCGGCCGACACGGACCAGTCCGACACCGCGGCCTCGCCCACCGTCACACTAATGTCCTGCCGATAGGGCCAGAGGGCGTAGTTCGGCGCGATGTCCACGGCCAGCTTGGCACGGTTGTTCACCTCGACGAACTCGACCAGCTTGTCCTCCGGGTCCGCGACGATCGTGAAGGAACGCGGGCCGTCAAGGCGGTCCATCGGTAGGTTGAAGGCAATCTCCTTGGAGCCGCCGGCAGGCAAGCTGAGCGGCACTGTCTCCAGTAGCTCGCCGGCCGTCGGGGCGCCGAGGTACAGCGCGACCCCGGTTCGCTTAGCCGTCACGGTACCCTCGTTGCGCACCTCGACCCTAATCTTCCCAGGCTTGCCCTGAGCCAATTG
>JALGUG010000363.1 GCA_029820995.1 Candidatus Zipacnadia bacterium | reverse complement strand
GAACAGAATAGCGACAGTAATCAGCAATCAGCAATCAGCAATCAGCAAACGGCAAACGACAAACAGCAAACGGCAAGCTGTGGCCGGTTTCTGGGCGCGAGAGTAAATGTAGGAGAGTCGTAGCACGATCGGCCCGCCGCCTCAACCGAGGTGAGGCACGGAGCCGCCTTCGACACAGTGAGGTCTGGCGCGCGGCTGAGCCTGTTTTCGGTTTTTCGAAAAACCGAAAACAGCCCGACTTGGCTCGGGGGCGACAAGACAAACGGTAGTTTGCGTGGTAACCCGACGAGGCCGACGTGTCGCGGGCTACTCCGTTGCCCCCAGGAAGCCGTCTTCGTACCAGACCGACTTATAGCCCCGTTCGGCCAGCCATTCGAGGCCGGCGATCACCTTGTCCTGCGCGTCCGGCTGGTGGCCGCGGAAATCGGGCCAGAAGTACTGCTCGTGGATCATCATCTCGATCACCTCGGCTCGTGGATCATCATCTCGATCACCTCGGACTGGTGGGGGTCCTCGGCGATCTCGTCCAGCCGCGGGCGGATCTGCTCCAATGGAAAGCCGTTTAGGATGATGTCGTGCCGGAGGAACCACAGACGCTCCGCCGTGTCCCGCCAGTAATCCCGCCGGCTCATGTGCTCGGCCTGCTCGTCGGTGAAATAGTAGCTCACTCGCCAGCCGTTCTCGCCTCGGATGAAGATTCCCACCAGTCCTTCCACGCCGTGTCGTGTACGGCGACACCAGCTCTGCGCCGGCGAAGCGGACGATCTCGTCCGTGACCAGCCGGTAGTCGTGTGCCATCTCCTCGTAGGTGCAGTTGATGTATGGGTCGCGCGGCTCGTTGGCGTACGCGTGGAAAGTCAGCCGCAGCCAATCGGCGTTCTCCTGCCACTCCGACTTGAACTTGTCGCTGAGCTTCGGCAGCGTGAAGTCGCCGGGGCGGAAGTCGTCGTGGTAGTAGATGTTGAACTGGAACTTCGCCCCATAGCGGCGGTGCATTTCGCGCCAGAAGGCGAGATAGAACTGGTCAAAGATACTGTGCCACTCGTCCTGATGGTCGGCCAGGTCGTGCAGGAACCACACGTTGTCGTCGGTCGAGAAACGATAGCGCGGGTACGAGTTGCGATCCCAGTACACCTTGACCGTGGCGCTCTGGTCGCCCGTTCGCGCTGTCAGCTCCGTCTCGAACTCTGTCACGGTCACGGTGGCCCGAAAGGTCTCCGCCTCGCGGCTCGCGGGCACGCCGTTAACCGTTACGGTCCGGCCCGCCGGCGCGACGCCGGACACCTCAATAGTGAGGCCGTCCGGCGTCTGCCTTCCGTCATGTCTGTTCAGGATATCCCCGTCCACCGGCTGCGTGAAGCGCAGTGTAGTGCCGGCCTGCGCGCTCATCTCAACACCTTGACCTCCTTGCCGTTCTGGATGAAGACAACGCGCTGATACGGCAGGCGATTCAGCACCAGAATCAGCGGCGACGAGGCATAGCCGTTCCGCACTCGCTCCGTAACCCGATAGCTATACCGGACGTAGAGCGTATATCCGTCGGCCTCCACGCCCTCCAACTCCAGCTCACAGCGCCGGTTGCCGCACTTGGCGACCGCGATGACCATGTGGTTCTTGAACCCCGGCTTGATCTCGTCCACCGGATCGTAGAACGGCCACCGCGGCATGAAGACCTCGCGGAACGTCTCCGGGTCCCAGATGCGGAAAAAGGAGGTCGGGTAGTCGAAGAACTTGTTGTTAAGCTGGTAGTCCTGCAATTGCCCGATGACCTTGACTGGCTCGAGCGTCTCGCGCGGCGTGTACTTCTGCCCCAGCGCCGGACCAGCACACAGGGCAATCACGGCAGCAAGCACTACGACGACGTTCAGCTTCATGACGGCAGCCTCCCTTGCACTGTTCTACAGGCCTTTGCGGCCCGTTAGCCGTTCTCGGTCCAGGGACCGCGCGATGGCCTCCCGCGCCTCCTCGATGATCGGCGCGACTTGCTCCCAGGTCCACGTTCGTTGCTCGAAGGTGCGCTTTTCCAGCGTCTGCAGGAAGGCCTCAAACTCGCCGAAGTAGCTCCCGTAGATATGAAACGAGTCGGCGATGTGCGTGTACTGGCCGGCGCGAATCGAGCGCCCGAGCCGCTCGGACAGCCGCTCGGCCAGGAGACGCTGCAGATCGGTGAAGGCGTACATGTTCATGAAGGCGGCCTTGAAGGCGTCGTTGCTGCGCATGTGGCAATTGCAGACCAGTTTATCGCCAAACACGCGAAACCACAAGCGCTGCAGGCAGGCGGGGTCTTCGATGCCGGCGTCTTCCCAGGCCTTCCAGATCACCGCCTGCGCCCGGCGCGTGTGCGGCGCGGCGGCCAGCGCCTCGACGACGTAGTCAAGCTGGTTGACGGGCTGGTCCAGGCCGGGGACTGCATAGGCGGCCAGTCGCTCGTGGTAGGTGTACTGCCATTTGCCAGCGGCGGGATCAATCCAGTGGTCGTGGATGCCGTCTACGACCTCCTGACGATAGGCCTCCAGCTCCTCCAAGCCGGCCGGGAAGGCCCGGTGCAGCCGCGGGTCGCCCAGAGGCTCGCGCACAACCAGACACAGCGTGACGTCCCGACTGGGCGGGTCGCCCGGCTGATCATATTGCGTGCGGACCTGGGCCCCCTGTTCCCAGCAAGCCACAACGGCGCGCTCCCAACCTTCGGGAACCGAGTCGGCGACCAGATGCACGACAGGCAGCTCAAGGCTTTCCGGCATGAGTTCCTCCTACGCCGCCCTGACCGTGTGGCACACAGAGGCAGGACTCTCGGGCCGCAGGCGGAAACAGCTCACTATCCGATGAACGGCACTGCTTCGGCCTCAGGTCGGTTGGCCCCGAGGTTCCAGCGTCCATGATGCGCTTAGCTGTGCGGTCCTTTCTCCTGGCGGCGTCGCTTTCCTGCACCGCGGCCCGTGCCGGTCCCGTAGAAGTGGGGCCGGTACATTCGCTGCCCTCCGCCTGGCACGGCTATGAGGCGACCATCCGGCAGGAGGCTCGACTTGTGCCGGTAGCCTACGAGACCGATGTGCTCGTGGTCGGCGACTCGCTCGGCGCCGTGGCCGCCGCCGTATCCGCGGCTCGGAGCGGCGTGAGCGTCATGCTGGTGGCGGAGTTCGGCTTTCTGGGCGGGGATGTGACCGCCGGCCTGCGGCCCAGTTTAAGCAGCAGAGAGATTCTGCCGCAAGGGACGTGCGGCGTCTTTGATGAGATCGCGACGGCCCTGGCGAACGCGGAGGCCCTGGACGGCGCGCGGCACGATCCGGAGAAGCTCAAGATCGTGCTCGACGAGCTCTGCACCGCGGCGAGCGTGAAGCTGCTGCTGCACACCTTCGTGACCGGCGTAGCGCTCGAGAGTGAGGCAATCACGCACGTAATCGTCCAGAACAAGTCCGGCCGCCAGGCCATCCGCGCGCAGGTGATCGTTGACGCCACAACGTTGGCACGGGTCGTGCGCGCGGCCGAGGGGCCCGAGCGGGTGAATGTTGCCGAGCCCCGCAGCGCAGTCTGCACACTGCGGGCGCTCCTGGCCAACGCCACTGTGGACGCCGAGAGCGCCGTGCCGCTGGCAGGAGAGCATCTCGTCGGCGACAAGGCGCTTCTGTACCCGGCCCACGGTATCCGTCGAGCGGTGCTGGAGCTCCGTCGGCCGGTGCGTTTGCATCCGTCCGATCCGCGCGGGCTGGCGCGGGAGGAGGGCCGCAGCCGCCGACAGATGGCGCGGCTTCTGGACGCTCTCCGCCGACAAGACCCCGGTCTGGCCGACGCCTTCGCCGCGAATCTGTCGCTGACGGCCGATGTCAACTTCGGGCCCTTGGTCAAGACAGTGAAGAGGCTGACCGCTCAGGATCTGAGGCGCGGCGAGTGGTTCCGCGACAGTGTGGCCGTGACTCGCAGCGCAGCGGTCGGCTGGTCGGGCCGGGACCTGTGGGAGACCGAAGTCGCACAGTGCGGCTGCGAGGTGCCGTTCCGTTGCCTGCTGGCCCGGGACTGGCAGAATGTGCTCGTCGCGCCGCCGCGGCTGTTCCTGCGAGACAGCGAGCGGGCCTGGCTGGAGGAGCCACCGCTGATTGCCGCGCTCGGGCAAGCCGCGGGAACGGCAGCGGCCATGGCCGTGAAGTCGGGCCGCCCGCTGGACCGCCTTGACCTGAGAGCCCTGCAGCAGCAGCTTGAGCGCGAGGGCCAGACCGTTCGCGTCCGCCGGTAGGAGCAAAGTGATGCTCACTCTACGGCCCTGGCTGATTGGGCTAGCTATCGCGACAGCGAGTGCGGCCCTGTGCCCGCCGTTCGCGGCGACCGAGGTCGTCGGCCATGCCGTCCGCGAGCTGCAGCCGCCGGGCGCACAGCAGAGCGTGCCGGTGCCGGAGCGTCGCCTGCCACTGCTGGGC
>JALGUG010000362.1 GCA_029820995.1 Candidatus Zipacnadia bacterium | reverse complement strand
TGCCTTCGTGGAAGAGGCACGCGCCAGGCAGGAGGCGAAGCAGGCCGGCGACCTCTATGGTCCTGCCTACTGGCCCGAGGTGTTCAGCCAGCTCGGCGCTACGGCAGATAGCGTTGATCCGGAGGACCTTTCGGACCGGCTTACGGGACTCAGTATACTTGTCGTGCCGGGGACGGTTGACTTGGCGCCTTCGACCCGTGACCGCCTGGACGCGTGGGCGCAGTCCGGGGGCGTGCTGATGGGCGTCGGCGCGGGGCCTGCCGCCGAGATCTTCTCAGCGGGCGAGGCCGAGACCGTACGCCCGGAGCGCTGGTGGGAGATGGCCGGCCTGTGGCGTCCTGCCGAGCACGAACTCGTCAGTTCGCCCGCAACCGCCGACACGGAGGAGCCTGCGTGGCCGATCTTCTCGCCCTTCGCAGTTGCGCGCAGCGCGAAGGGGGAGTGGCTCGGAAGGCTGTGCACCGCCGAGGGGGAAGACCTCGATGCTCCCGCACTCCTATGGCAGCCGGACGGCGCGGGCGCGCGGCTCTGGTGGGCCTTCGATCCGGCGCTGACGATGTGGGTGCTTCACTAGGGACTCCCCGTGACGGAGGACTGGGACGGTGACGGCCACATGCGGGCGAGCGACCTGTGCGTTATCCCGAAGCACCTGTCGGCGCAGGTTCCCTACGGAGATGCGCTGCTGGCGATCCTGGCCAACCTGCTGCTGCGTTGCGGGGTGCCGCCGTTCGAGATGCTGCCGCCGCTGGACGGGGAGCGGCCGGACTTCCTCTGCTATTGGGGCGGTGACGACGAGTTCCTGCACAATCAATGCGAGGCGAGCCGGTTCATGGCCGAGCACGGCCTGCCCTATCACATCAACGTGCTCTACGTAGACCGTCAGCGAGACGATCCGGCCGCCTCCATGACCAGGAAGCCGGTGTCCTTGAACAGTTCCCACGGTCGCGGCCAGTCCGTATCGATGTTGCCGCGCACGGCGTACTCGCCGAGCCGCACCTTCATCTTGCCCAGTGTCTCGCGGAACAGGGGCAGGGCCTCCCGCGTGTTGACGGCGTTGCCCGTGAACACGATGAGGTCGGGATCCAGCGCGTTGACGATGGGGGGGAGTCCATGCTCGTTGCGCACCTTTGTGTCGCAGCGCAGGTCGCACACCTGCACGACGCGCAGGCGGACGTCGCCCAGCTTGTCGGTGACGATGGGGATGGTGTTCACCTCAAGGCGGTACGGCTCGGCGAAATAGGCCCATGCGAGGCACGCCAGCCCCACTGCCGCCAGCGAGTGCAGCGCGACCGCGGCCGGGCCTGCGAATCGGGGGAGCGCGCCTGCCCCGTGCGCCGCTTCCTTGTGGCCCACAGGAACAGCAGGCGCGTCTCGGCGTAGTAGACCACCCCGACGAGGACGAAGAACACAATCGGCACAATTCGTGTCATGGCTCTACTCCGCTGTTTCCCGTGTCGGGGTTGTTCGCCACTCCTACGTACATTGTACCGCGCCCAAGGCTGGAGGCCCAGCCGATTCGGCTTCGTGCCATGTCGGCCGACGCGGAGCGGGCGGGGGAACTGTGAGGGTGGGGTGACCAGAGGGACTCGAACCCTCAACCCCTAGAGCCACAGTCTAGTGCTCTAACCGTTTGAGCTATGGTCACCGTAGTGTTTCCATGTTACCCGGGGTGGGCCGTCCGTTCAAGGGCCGTTGGGTCCAGGAGCGCCCAGGAGGGCGTTTGAAAAGGCTTGAGCCTGCCCCTACAATGCGCCGGCCTGAATCCCCGCGCGCGCTGATGCACGTGCGTAGCGGGGAGCTTCGGTTTCTTCGGTGGTACTGAAGAACGCTATACGCAGTGGGACGGCGAGGCGATGAGCGATCTGCGAATGGATACGCTTGAGATGCCCGCGGCACGGATTGGCCCGGAGAATCCTCTCCCCCCGCTGTCCGCGCCCGGCGTCGCAGCCTCCACGGACGTTCGCTGTGACGACACCGTGCCGGAGTCGGACCGCAAGCACTTCGGATATGGCAGCGACACGGGCGTGCTTCCCCACCGTCTCCAGGACGACTACGGCCGCCGGCGCAAGCCGCGAGCGTTCAACGTTGCCGTGCTGGAGAACGATGTGCTCCGCGCCACCTTCTTGCTTGAGCTTGGCGGGCGTCTGTGGTCGCTGGTTCACAAACCTTCCGGGCGAGAGCTTCTGGAGGTCAACCCGGTGTTCCAGCCCGCGAACCTCGCGCTGCGCGGCGCGTGGTTCAGCGGGGGCGTTGAGTGTAACGTGGCCGTCCGGGCGCACACCCCCCAGACCTGCTCGCCTTTGTTCGCCGCGCGGGTGAAGGGCGATGCGGGTTCACCGATCCTTCGGCTGTACGAGTGGGATCGGATACGTGGCATCCCGCATCAGCTTGACTTCTCGCTGCCGGATGGCTCTGAGATGCTCTTCGCGCGGATTCGGCTGATCAATCCCCACCAGGATGTGACCCCCATGTACTGGTGGTCCAACATCGCAGTTGCGGAGTGGCCAGGCTTGCGCGTGATCGCGCCGGCCGAGCGAACGTTCCGCCATAGCTACGACGGGACGATAGGGCTCGTCCCTATACCCGTGGTGGACGGCGTCGACGTGACCTATCCGACGAACGTCCCGGCGGCAGCGGATTTCTTCTGGTACGTCGAAGATGACCAGCGGCCCTGGATAGCGGCCCTTGACGCGGAAGGGAAGGGCCTGGTGCAGACCTCGACCTCTCGGCTGCGGGGGCGGAAGCTGTTCGTCTGGGGCATGGGGCCCGGCGGGCGGCGCTGGCAGGAGTTCCTCTCCGTGCCCGGACACCGGTATATTGAGCTCCAGGCCGGCCTCGCGCGCACCCAGAGCGAGTGCCTTCCGATGCCGGCGGGCGCGGAGTGGTCATGGGTGGAGGCATATGGGTTGATGGAGGCCGATGCGAAGGCAGTGCACGGTTCCGACTGGGTTGCGGCGCGCAATGTGGTGGCGACGCGTCTTGAGGAGATGCTGCCGGAGCGGTGGCTCGAGCAGGAGCTTGTGCGCGCCGCGGAGGCGGCCGATCGCCCGCCCGAGGAGTTACTCCACCGCGGCTGCGGCTGGGGTGCGCTGGAACGCCATCGCAGGGAAGCGGCTGGGGACAAGCCCTTATGCTCTGCCGGAATGGTCTTCGATGATGCCTCGCTTGGGACCGATCAGGAGCCCTGGCTTGCGCTACTGCAACGGGGCGAATTGCCCTGCAAGGGCCCTGACGAGCAGCCCGGTGCCTGGATGGTTCAGGACGAGTGGCGACGCATGCTCGAGGATTCCGTGCGGGAAGACCATGGCGACCACTGGCTCTCGTGGCTGCACATAGGGGTGATGCGCTATGACGCCGGTGACATTGAGGGTGCGAGAGAGGCGTGGGAGAAGTCGCTCTCGCGGGAGCCTTCGGCCTGGGCCTATCGAAATCTGGCCGTCCTGGCCGATCACGAGGGAGAACGGGACAGGGCGGCGGACCGGTGGATCACTGCCTGCCGAATGGCGCCCATGCTCGTGCCGCTGGCCGTGGAATGCTGCGAGGCATTGATTGAGGCCAGTCGGCAGTCGGAGGTGCCGGAACTGCTGAACTCCCTATCGCCCGATGTTGCGGACCACACACGGGTCAGGGTGCTCACTGCTCGTGCTGCGCTGGACGTCGGCGACCTGGATACGGTGGAGCGCATATTG
>JALGUG010000361.1 GCA_029820995.1 Candidatus Zipacnadia bacterium | reverse complement strand
TTGTCCCCATTCGGCTGCTCCTCAGGCCGCGCAGACCACTCAGCGCAGAATCTCGTTGTGGGAGGGCCAACGACGGGCGACGGTCGCGAATAAGCTCGGTTCTACCAGGGAGAGGCAGTGGCGTCCGGTTCGAGGCGCGTGGGTCGCGCCAAGGATGCCGGGGTGCCGGCAGCGAAGTGTCTGCGGGACCTGAAGAGCACGCGGGAAAGGGCGTGAGGAACGATGAGGAGCGCTGCGCCGTGGGTCTGCCTGGCGCTGCTGGGCGGGTGGGCTTGTGCCAAGCAGGGCCGTACGTTCTACACCGAGGAAACAATGGCCCGGGTGCGGGCGAAGATCGCGAAGTACGACTGGGCGAAGGCGCAGCCGGCGTCCGCAAAGGGAGCGTGCGAGTGGGTGCTCAAGATGTCGGACCAGGAGCTGTGGGATTTCGTTCCGCCCCCGGAGCAGGCCAGGGCGCTGAATGTCAGCTTCGGTCAGGGCTGTCCGGTGCACGGCAAGGAGGTGTTCCGCCGGGGCGGGCACTACCCGTGGATCATGAGCCGGGATAAGCCCTTCAAGGTGAAGTGTCCCGTGGGGGGGGAGGAGTATCCGAGCAACGACTTTGAGCCCTGGAACCTGGAGGGCACGAAGGGCCAGCCGGAATCGGGTCCGGGCTTTGTGGATCGAGGCCTGGGGTGGGTGGATGAGCGGGGGAAGCGCTATTGGTTCGTGGGATACTACATCTTCTGGCAGCGCTGGCAACGGGACATCATGCCGGCGGTGCGCTCGCTCGCCCAGGCCTACCTGCTGACCGGTGAGCCAGTGTATGCCCACAAGTGCGCCGTGCTGCTGGCGAGAATCGCGGGCGACTACGAGCGGTTCGACTACCCCACGCAAGCGTACCATAACGGCCGGTGGCCCGCGGGGATTAGCGGTCGGATCCTGGATCACATTTGGGAGACGGGCGTGATTACGAGGTTCGCGCAAGCTTACGATGCGATCTATCCCGCGCTGTCCGCCGACAAGGAGCTGCTGGCGTTCCTGCAGGGGAAGGGGATCACCGATCCGCGCAGGCACATTGAGACCAAGATGCTCAATGTGATGGCCGGGGACATCATGCGGGGCTTCGTCCGCGGGAACATGGGGATGCACCAACGGGCGCTGGCAACGGTCGCCATCGTCCTGGACAATGACGATCCGGACCGGGGGCCGACGACGGCGCAGATGCGGGACTGGATCATGAGCGGCGGGGGAGATGTGGAGTACGTGCTGTGGAACGGGTTCTACCGGGATGGACACGGGGGTGAGAGTTCGCCGGGCTATTCGTCGGGGTGGTGCGTCAACTTCTATCAGATCGCCGAGCTGCTGCCGCGCCTGGGTGTGGATATCTGGAGCAATCCGAAGGTCAAGAAGATGGCCGACATCGGAATTGACCTCACGATTGCGGGGGAGTTTGCGCCCTCGATCGGCGATTGCGGTTCGATCCTGGGCGCGAAACGGATCGGCTGGTCGAAGGTGCTTCAGGGACCGGCCTTCGAGCACTACAAGGAGCCACGGTATGCGAAGGTGCTTTCGATCATGGGCGCCAAGGCCGAGGACCTGTGGGAGCATTACTTCGACGAAGAGAAGGTCCAGCAGGTGGTGTCGAAAGAGGGAACGGACCTGGGGCTCAAGACGCGGAATCTGGGTGGCTACGGCCTGGCAGTTCTGGAGAGCGGGGAGGCGGCGAGCCAGCGGGGCGTGTGCATGTACTATGGTCACGCGGGGGGCGGACATGGGCACCGGGATCGGCTGACCATCGAGATGTTCGCCTACGGGCGGCCGATGCTCACCGACATGGGCTATCCGGCGCACTGGCTGCCGAAGAACAGTTACTGGACGAGCAATACCATCAGCCACTATTGCGTGGTCGTGGATGAGGCTGCTCAGAAGACAGTGTTTCCGGGCTACCTGAACACGTTGGCTTCCTGCCCCGGGGTTCAGTTGATGGACGCTTCGGCGGAGAAGGTCGCGTACCCGGGGACCACCTCGGTCTATCGTCGGACGAGCGCACTGATTGACCTGTCGCCGGAGAACTCGTACCTGCTGGACATCTTCCGTGTGCGTGGGGGCCGGCAGCACGATTGGAGCTTTCATGGGCCGCCCTTTCCGGAGTTCTCAGTGGCGGGCGCAGAGCCGGGCACCGTGCAAGAAAAGGGGACGCTCGCGGGGGAGGACGTGGCCTTCGGCGAGAGGCCGCCGACGCGACTGCTGACGGGCGGAATGGTGCTGAACCTGCGGCAGGCCGAGGGCGTGCTGGAAGGCGAGCGGCCGTACGCGGAGCGTTCCGTGGAGAGTTGGGCCGGGTACACGGGTCAGGCGGTGCTGACGCGCAAGGTCGGCGCCCGAATGAGCCTCTCGATGCCGGAGTTGCCCGCCGGGAAGGTCAAGGTGTTCCTGCACGCCTACGACTACAACGCGGGGGTCAACGAAGTCGAGATTGCCGTCGGGCCGGTGAAAAGGACCTTCCGCTGGGAGCCCTCGGGCCAGGTAGGGTACCGGTGGCTATCCGAGGTTTACGATCTCCCCCGGCCCGCCGATCAGGTGGCCGTGACGGCAGGGCAGCAGGGACAGAGCTACATCCTGGTGGACAGCATAGCGCTGAGCCGGCGATTGGACCTGGAGGAACCGTTGGTCTCGGACCCGGCGAGCAGCGGGTTCAGTTATCTGTTCCACGTGCGGCGGATGAAGCCGCAAGGCAGTTGGTCCGCGACCTGGCGGCAGCCGGAGGAGGACCTGGCCCTGACGATGACCATGCCGGCGGGTTGTGCACAGGAGATCATCCTCGCCGATGCGGAGCCGGAGCTGAAGCCCGGCCACCCCGAGACGCTGCAGTATGTGTTGGGGCGCAATCAGTTGCGGGAGCGCGGAGCGAAGCCCGCCGGCGGGCTGGCGTCCACCTATGTTGCGATTGTGGAGCCGCACCGCGGCCCGGCAGCGGTGGCTGCGGTCAAGAGGCTGACCTCGCCCGCGGCGGATGAATGGGCTGTGGGCTTGGAGGTGGGTCGCGGCGGCGAGCGCGACCTGATCCACAGCTCGCTGGAGACCGAGAAGCCGGTGGAGTGGCAGGGAGCAGGGAAGGCCTTTCAGGCGACCGGGGAGTTTGCCCTGGTCACAGTGGACGGACGAGGCGTGAGCCGGGCCTGTCTGGTCAACGGGACATTGCTGCGCTACGGGGACTTCGTGGTGCGTGTTGCGCCCTCGCCGACCGGGCGAGTGGTCAGCGTAGACCACGCGCGCAACGCGGTCACCGTTGACATCGAACTGCGTGCGCCGGGCGCGTACCGGGACAAGGTGATCATCCTCGGAAACGAGCTGCACCAGACGAGCTACACGATCAAGCGGGCTCAGGCCGCGGAGGACGAGACGACAATCGAATTCGGGGACACGCTGTTTGTGATCGGCATGGGGCGGGTGATCGCCACGGACCAGGCGGCGGGTACGGTGGCGACGGATACGCAGCTCACCGGTTACGGGCGCGTTGACGGCGGGAAACATGCCGGCCGCTGGCTGTACAACGAGGACAAGTCCCGGGGCTTCCGCATCGCGGACTTCTCGGGCGGGAAGTTCAAGTTGGAGGGCGTGGAGGGCGACCTGGAGGCGATCTTCAGGGACTACGACGGCGACGGCCGGCGCCAGTTCTGGATCAGTGACATCGGGCCCGGCGATACGTTCCGAATTCCGGTGACC
>JALGUG010000078.1 GCA_029820995.1 Candidatus Zipacnadia bacterium | reverse complement strand
TCATGCTGCTGGGGGCGCTGGTCGCGGTGCACCTCCCGATCGTCCACGTCACCGGACCTCACTACTACTATTGGGTCGTGGCCTGGTGGGGCGCCTTCAATGCTACCGTGCTCTGGACCGTATGGTGCCTGGTCGCTGAGAAGCGGGCCGCTCGGCCGGTGCAGGCAGTGCCCACACAGACTTGAGGGGCTCCCTGGAAGCCAATCGCGCAGCTCTCGCGAGAGGTAAGGGAAATCACGATTGTAGAGCGAGGTGATGGCTGACAGCAGGCGGAACTCACCATAGACTTGGCACAGACAAGTCATGGGCCGCGCGGCTGAGCAATCGCGATGTGGAGGCCGCGCGGTCGGGAGGTACAGCCAAGTGTCTGCGACCTTTCGCGCGGCCAACTCGGTTCCCAAAGCGGGGCAAGCTGCAGAGCTGCAGCAGGTCTCTCGCGTCCGGCCCTCACGGCAGGAGGTGGTGGAGCGCGCGGTGCTCGTCCCCACAGAGGCGCCCCTGGAGCTGCGGGTCAACAGCGAAACGGTCGCGGTCCTCATGCGGCAGCCCGGCGCGGACATCGAGCTGGCCGCCGGGTTTTGCCTGACCGAGGGGCTGGTGGCCCGTGCCGAGGACATCGTCCTGGTACGACACTGTGCCGAGGATCAGAACGTGGCCGCAGTGACGACAAAGACAGCGCGAGCGATGTCCCCCCGGCTGATCTGGAGTGCCTGTGTCGGCTCCGGCCCCGAGCTTGGTGAGTTGCCGCCGCCGGTAACGCCGTCGCGAGACTATATCCTGCCGGCTCATTCGTTAATCAAGATGCAGGCTTACCTACGTAAGCAACGGCCTTCCCGTAAGGCTCCACGAGGGACACACACCGCCGCCGTGTTCGACCTCGACTGCCGCCTACTGGCGCTGCACAAGGATGTGGGCCGACACAACGCGGTGGACAAGGCGATCGGCTCCTGCGTCCTGCGGCGCATCGGCTTGGATGACAAGGTCCTGGTCGTCACGGGCCGAGGCAGCTCCGAGGTCGTCCTCAAGTGCGCCCGGGCTCGCATCCCGATCCTGGCCTCGGTGTCCAACACGACCACCGCAGGTTGGCGTGTGGCCGAGCAAACCGCAGTTACACTCATCAGGTACGCCCGCGCCGGGAGTTTCGAGATCTGCACACACGCGGAACGGATCTCAATCGGCGACCGCTAAGACGGCGAACGCCTGACCGGCGCGCCGCTGAAGGCGATTGAACAAACGCGGAGGCTCCAGTATGGAAACAACCGACACGCCAAGGCAGCCGGACTACTTCCTGGAGCAGCGGCGCAAAGCGTTCCGCGAGATGCCGCTGCCCGCCGATGGAGTTGACCTCGCGCCGCTGGAGGCGGTGCTGGACGAGTTCCCGCCCGTCGAGGGCTCGCTGATTCCGCTGCTTCAACGGGCCCAAGACATCTACAACTACCTGCCGCGCAGCATCATGGCCCGCATCGCCCAACACCTGCGGCTGCCCTGGTCGAAGGTGTACGGCGTCGCGACCTTCTACGCCCAGTTCTACTTCGAGCCGCGCGGCAAGCACGTCGTGCGCGTCTGCCGCGGGACGGCCTGCCATGTGCGCGGCGGGAAACGGGTGCTTGAGGCTGTGAAGCGCGAGTTGAGGATTGACGACGGGGAGACGACGGAAGACATGTTGTTCTCGCTGGAGACAGTGGCCTGCCTGGGAGCGTGCGCCCTGGCGCCGGTGATGGTCGTCGGCAGCACGTACTACGGCCGCCTGACACCTGAGAGGGCCGGTTACGTCCTGCAGAGCTACCGGGAGGAAACGGACTCGTGAACATGCTGGGCCGATGATCGAGTCCGGTCAACGAGCAGAGCAAGCTGGTTCCGTCGGTTCGCGCCGCATGGCGGGAGGTAACGCGTAATGCCCAGATTGGCCAGTATCAACGATCTAAACCGGCTGCGTGCGCAGCTTGAAGCTGAACGCGCCCGCGTAGGCAGCACGGTCACTCTCTGCGGCGGTACCGGGTGCCAGGCCTCGGGCTCCTTGACCGTGCTCAAAGCTCTCAAGGAGGAACTGGACCGACAAGCCCTGGCGCACAGGGTGCGCGTGCGCTTCAGTGGGTGCCACGGGTTCTGCGAACACGGCCCCATCATGATTATCGAGCCGGGTGAGATCTTCTACTGCCACGTGACGCCCGAGGACGTCACGGACATCGTCAGCCGCACTGTCGCCCGCGGCGAGGTCGTCGAGCGTCTACTCTACACAGAGCCCGTATCGGGTAACCGGGTGCGCACCCAGGCGGAGATGCCCTTCTACCAGGGCCAGCACCGCGTACTGCTGGCCAACAGCAAGTTGATCGAGCCCCAATCGGTCGAGGATTACATCGCCATCGGGGGATACGCGGCACTGGGCAAAGTACTGGAAGGCCTGGAGCCGGAGGAGGTCATCGCACAGGTCAAGGACGCCGGGTTGCGCGGTCGTGGCGGTGCAGGGTTTCCCACCGGCGTCAAGTGGGGCTTCTGCCGACAGTCGCCCGGGGATGAGAAGTATCTGATCTGCAACGCTGACGAGGGCGATCCCGGCGCCTTCATGGATCGGAGCCTGCTGGAGGGTTGCCCCCATGCGGTGATTGAGGGCATGCTGATCGGCGCGTACGCCATCGGCGCGACACACGGCATCATCTATGTCCGTGCTGAATACCCCCTGGCGGTCCGCACCACGCGCACTGCGCTGCAAAAAGCCCGAGAGTTCGGGCTGCTGGGAGTCGATATCCTCGGCACCGGGTGGGCCTTCGACATTGAGATCCGCGAGGGCGCGGGAGCCTTTGTCTGTGGCGAGGAGACCGCTCTGATCGCCTCCCTCGAGGGGAAGCGCGGTATGCCTCGGCCGCGGCCACCGTTCCCCGCGCAGGTTGGCTACCGCGGGAAGCCCACGAACATCAACAACGTCGAGACGTTCGCCAATGTCCCGCCGATCATTCTGCGCGGGTCCGAGTGGTATGCCGGGATCGGGACGGAGACCAGCAAGGGCACCAAGATCTTCGCCTTGACCGGCCGGGTGAACAATACCGGTCTGGTTGAGGTGCCGATGGGCGCGACCTTGCGGCAAATCGTCTTCGATGTCGGGGGCGGCATGCCGCCTGGGCGCCACTTCAAGGCCGCGCAGTTGGGTGGGCCCTCCGGCGGCTGTCTGCCGGCGAAGTTCCTCGACCTGCCCATTGACTACGAATCGGTCAAGCAAGTCGGCGCCATCATGGGCTCCGGCGGCCTGATCGTCATGGACGACAAAACGTGCATCGTCGAGATCGCCCGCTTCTTTCTCGACTTCGTCCAAAAGGAATCTTGCGGCAAGTGCACGCCCTGTCGCATCGGCACCCGCCGGATGCTGGAAATGCTGGAGCGCATCGTCAAAGGCGAAGAAGATGACCCCGCCGTCCTGGACGAGCTGATGAAGCTCGCGCTGACCGTGAAGGAAACCGCACTGTGCGGCCTGGGCCAGACCGCCCCCAATCCGGTGATCTCCACGCTCACGCACTTCCGCGACGAGTACCTGGCGCACATCGAGGACAAGCACTGCGTAGCCTGCACCTGCGAGGCCCTGGTCAAGGCTCCGTGCCGGCATACCTGCCCCTTACACATGGACGCGTACGCCTATATCGCGCTGATCGCCGCCGGCAAGTTCCGCGAGGCGGGCATCCTGGTGCGCGAGGAGAATCCCTTCCCCGGCGTGCTGGGGCGCGTCTGCAATCACCCCTGCGAGAGCAAGTGCAAGCGGTCGGAGATTGACGAGGCCATCAGCGTCTGCGCCCTCAAGCGCTTTGCGGCCGAGAACTTCCCGCCCGAGGAAGTCCCCCTCCCGCAGATCGTCCGCCGTCAGGAGCGAGTGGCCATCGTCGGTGCCGGGCCGGCCGGCCTCTCGGCGGCCCGCCGACTGGCCCAGTACGGATATCAAGTGGTCGTCTTTGAGCGCCTGCCGGTCCCCGGCGGGATGCTCATGGTCGGCATCCCCGAGTACCGGCTGCCACGAGACATTCTGCAGCAGGAGATAGACCTGATTCTGAGGCTGGGTATCACGCTGAAAACGGAGACGCCCATTGGCGAGGACCCGACCGTCGGCGAGCTACTCGCCGACGGGTTCAACGCAGTGTTCGTCGCTACGGGCGCACACGCCGACCTGCCCCTGCGCCTGGAGGGACAGGACCTGCCCGGCGTCTGGCCGAGCGTCCACTTCCTGCGGGCCGCGAACCTTCATGAGCCGGTCCAGGTTGGCCGGCAAGCCGTCGTTATCGGCGGCGGCAACGTGGCGACCGACTGTGCGCGAGTGCTGCTCCGGCTCGGGGCGGAGAAGGTGACCATCGTCTACCGGCGCACGCGCCAGCAGATGCCCGCCGACCCCTGGGAGATTGACTGGACCGCGGAAGAGGGCATCGAGCTCATGTTCCTGGTTTCGCCGGTCCGTGTCGTCGGCAACGGTGGCGTCACCGGCATCGAGTGCCTGCGGATGCAGCTCGGCGAAATGGACGCCACGCTGCGCCGCCGACCCGTGCCCCTTCCGGGCAGCGAGTTCCTGGTGCCGGCCGATACCGTGGTGCTCGCCACCGGGCAGAGGGTAACCGTTCCCTTCACCGATGCCGACGGCGTCGCACTCCGGGACAACGGCACAGTGGCCGTCGAGAAGACGACCCTGCAGACCGCGCGCGAAGGCGTCTTTGCCGGCGGCGATTGCGTCCGCGGGCCGGCGACGGTGGTACAGGCCTGCGCGGATGGCCAACTCGCCGCGCTGGCCATCCATCGCTACATATCCGGCGAACAGGAACTGACGACCGCCTTCGAGTACCGGCAAGTGGCCCTGGTGCCCGACGAGTGCTTCGCGCCGGACTTGCCCGAGGATCAGCGAGCCCGGCAGCACGCTCCCGTCCTGCCTCCCGATGTGCGCCGGAAAACCTTCGACGAGTTCGAACACACGCTCACGCCGGAGCAGGCGGTCGCCGAGGCTCGCCGGTGCTTGAGATGCGATCTGGAGGAAAGTTGAAACCGCTTGTGCGCCCTCACTGCGACTGGAAGCTGTTTCATAGCCCTTGTCGGAGCGCGACCGTCGTTAAGGTCATGAAACCGCCTCCAGAGGTGCCAGTGGCACACAGCGCGGGACTTGAGCCGCAAGCGACGTCCGATGATACCAGAACATAGGTGACGCTCATGCCTAGCATTAGCCTGACCATAGACGGCCGACGCGCCCGTGTCCCCGAGGGCACCACGATCATGCAAGCGGCCCAGTCGCTCGGCATTGAGATTCCCAGCCTCTGCTATCACCCGAGTGTGCCGCCCCAGTCATCCTGCCGACTGTGCCTGGTCGAGATCGAGGGCGTTGAGACGCTGCAGACCTCCTGCTCCACGGCCGTACGCCAGGGCATGGTCGTGCACACGAACAACGACCGCGTGCGCGATGCCCGCCGAACGATCCTCGAGCTCCTTCTCTCAGACCACCCGGTCAACTGCATCTCCTGCGACCTCAACGGGAAATGCAAGCTCCAGAGGTACGCATACGAGTACCAGGTGCGCGAGGGAGCCTTCGCCGGCCAGCGGCACGAAGGCTACGAAGACGCCACCAACCCGTTCTTTGTGCGCGACCTGAGCAAGTGCATCTCCTGCGGCCTGTGCGTGGCCGTATGCGAGGGCGTGCAGGACAATGGCGCCATCAGCATCGGCCATCGCGGCTTTAGCGCGCTGCCCGTGACGAGCTTTGACATGCCGCTGGAGCAGACCAACTGCGTGTTCTGCGGCAACTGCGTGGCCGTTTGCCCGGTGGGCGCGCTGATACCCAAGTCCCGGGTCGGCCAGGGCCGCGATTTTGAACTGGCGAGAGTCGAGACCGTCTGCCCGTACTGCGGCTGCGGCTGTGGCATGATCCTGGGCGTCAAGGACGGACGGATCCTGGAGGCCGAATCTCCGCCCGAGCACCCGGCCAGCAATGGCTGGATGTGCCTCAAGGGCCGGTTCGGCTGGGACTTCGTGCACCATCCGGACCGCCTGAAAACGCCGCTAGTTCGCCGCGGGGACAAGCTGCAGGAAGCCTCCTGGGACGAGGCGCTGGACCTCGCCGCCCGGCGGCTGGCCGAGATCCGTGACCGCCACGGCCCCGATTCGCTCGCGGTTCTGACTTCGGCCAAGTGCACCAACGAGGAGAACTATCTCCTCCAGAAGTTCGCCCGCGTCGTGCTCGGGACCAACAACGTGGACCACTGCGCCCGCCTCTGCCATGCCTCCACGGTCGCGGGCCTGGCCATCGCCTTCGGCAGCGGCGCGATGACCAACTCAATCGCCGAGTTCCGCAACGCCGATTGCATCCTTGTGACGGGGTCCAACACCGCCGAGGCGCATCCCATCGTTGCGCTGCACATCAAGGCCGCCGTGAAGGAGAACGGCGCCAAGCTGATCGTGGCCGATCCCCGCTGGGTCCGCGAACTCGGCGAGCGGGCCGCGCTCGTGGTCCAGCACCGGGGCGGCACCGACATCGCCCTGTTCAACGGCGTGATGCACCTCATCATCCGCGAGGGCTGGCACGACGAGCAATTCATTCGCGAGCGCACCGAAGGCTTCGAGGCGCTGAAAGCGGCGCTGCAAGAGTATCCGCCGGAGCGGGTCGCCAAAATCACGGGCGTCTCGGAGAAAGACCTGTATGAGCTAGCCCGCATTTACGGCACCGCTCAACGCGCCATGATCTGCTACGCCATGGGCATCACCCAGCATACGACCGGCACGCAGAACGTGCTGACCCTGGCAAACCTCGCCATGCTGACGGGCAACGTCGGCCGCGAGAGCACCGGAGTCAATCCGCTGCGGGGCCAGAACAACGTCCAGGGCGCGTGCGATGTGGGCGCCCTGCCCAGCGTGTTCCCCGGCTACCAGAAAGTGACCGATCCCGAAATCCGAGCCAAGTTCGAGCAGGCTTGGGGCGCGAACCTGCCCGCCGAGGTCGGGCTGACGGTAGTGGAGATGTTCCACGCCGTGGAGCGCGACGGGGTCCGCGGGATGTGGATCATGGGCGAAAATCCCGCCCTGAGCGATCCCAATGCCAATCGCGTCCGCGAGGCGCTCGGCAAGCTAGACCTGCTCATCTGCCAGGACATCTTCCTGTCCGAGACGGCCGAGTTCGCCGACATCGTCTTCCCGGCCGCCAGCTTCGCCGAAAAGGATGGGACCTATACCAGCACCGAGCGTCGAGTGCAGCGTCTCCGGGCCGCGGTGCCGCCTCCGGGATCGGCGCGGCCCGATTGGGAGATCATTTGCGAGGTCGCGCGGCACATGGGGCACGACTGGAAGTACTCCGGGCCCGGAAAGGTCATGGACGAGATCGCCCAGGTGACGCCCATCTACGGCGGGATCTCATACCGCCGACTGGGGCGCTTCGGCCTGTGCTGGCCCTGCCCTGATGCGAGCCACCCGGGCACGAAGTTCCTCCACCAGGGCAAGTTCACTCGCGGGCTCGGTCTGTTCACGCCGACCGAGCACCTGGAGCCGGCCGAGCTACCGGACGATGAGTATCCCCTCTTGCTCAACACCGGGCGCGTCTTGCAGCACTTCCACACCGGCACCATGACCCGGCGGTCGCAGGGCCTTGATGCGCTCTATCCGCAAGGCTTCATCGAGCTGCACCCCCTGGATGCCCGCGCGCTGGGCCTCCAGGACGGCGATTGGGTCGAGGTCGCCTCCCGGCGCGGCCGCGTCGTCGTCGCCTGCACAGTCACCGACCGCGTGGTCGAGGGCACCACCTTCCTGCCCTTCCACTTCAAGGAGGCGGCTGCGAATCTGCTCACGATTGATGCTCTGGACCCGACGGCCAAGATCCCGGAGTACAAAGTCTGCGCCGTCCGCGTGCAGAAGTGGCAAGAGGACGCGGCGGGTTAGCACGGAGAGGAGCCGATACGTCATGCACGAGACCCAACTGGCCAGAGAGATCCTCAACGCCGCTCTAGAGGAGGCGCACCGGCGCAGTGGCCGGCTGCAGGGCGTCAAGATCGAGCTGAGCAAAACGTCACACGAATCCTCCGAGGCCCTGGAGTTCGCCTTTAGCGCCGTGACCGAGGGCACCGAGGCCGCGGGCGCCAAACTGGAGATCGAGCGCGTGCCCGGCCGTCTCACCTGCCCTCACTGCGGCCACGAGTTCGAAGCCGAAGACGTAGTCGCGCTGTGCCCCCAGTGCGAGAAAATTGTACCGCACGGCGATCACGATCACGACCTGCGCATCGTGGCCGTGACGCTGGAGTAGAGCCCTTTGAGCGCCGCACTGCGTCTCTCCGTCCTCGCTGCGTTCGCCACAGTCCTGTGCGCCCCTTCGTCTCCGGCGCCACCGACACCGAGCGTGTACGCGGTCCGCACGGCTGACTCCTCCCCCCACAACTGGGGCCTTCTCCTGCACTTCCTCTGCGCCCGCGCTCTCGTGGCCCAGAACTCCGAGGGCCGGCTCCCCCCCGACCTGGCCCCCTATCGCCTGGTCATCATCTCCACGAACTTGCAGCACTTCCTGCCGGACAAGGAGCGCCTGTGGCAGTACGTCCGCGACGGCGGCAAGCTCGTATTCTGGTTCCCCGATGACCGCCGAACTGACCCGGCGATCTTCCCGTACAAGCTCAGGTTGTCCGACGACGATCCGCCCACTGTGCAGTTCGCCTCAAGCGATCACCCGCTCTTGCGTGACCTCGCGGGGCGTCAGGTTGAGGGCCGGATGATGGGAGGCGATGTGGCTGCGCAGTGGGATCCGGACCACTGGCAAATCCTCGCGACGACCCCCCGAGGCCCGGCACTGCTGCGGTGCGACTATGGGAAGGGCGAGATCCTGGACGTCCAGTTCCACGCCCCCTTATCAAGCACGCAAGATGTGATCGAGCCCTTCGCGCGCAATCTCGCCGCATGGGCGAAGCTGCCGCGCGTGCAGCCGGGCCAACTGCGGGAGCGCGGGACGGAGCAGGTCCTGCGCCTGGTCGCCGACCGCCTGATTCAGCGGGAACCGCCCCGCATCGAGTTGCGGACGATCACTCCCGCCGACCGCGAGCGCGCTCGGTCGGCCTTCATGCGCAGCCTACGCCGCGAGGGCGAGGGCCGCGCACGGGAGCTGTCGAGGCCGTCGGCGCCGTGGCCCACTCAAGATGAGCACGGGTGGTGGCGGATTGACCTGCAGCGGCTTCGCGGCGAGGCGGAGGCCGGCCCGCTCTTCGTGTTCACTGCCCTCTCCGTCCGTCAGGAGCAGGAGCTGCAATTCGAGGCGTACCAGGGCACCCAACTGTGGCTTGACGGCCGCAAGCTCGCCCCGCCGGGACCGGCCCCGGTGCGGAGCGGAAAGCGTCAACTACTGTGCCGCGTGCCGCCGGGCAAGCGAGGGCAAGTGTGGCGGCTCCGGGTGCTTGGCGCGGGGCGCAAACCTCTGCCCGAGAACCGCTTCAGTCTGCCGGGACTGCGCGGCGAGGCTGACCGTGTTCGCTTCCTCTGTCTCGGCCCGCTGGCCCAAGACGGCGGCGGGTTCGACCCGCAGCAACCGCTTCAGTTCGGGACGCTGTACCGCGATTCCAAGGGTGAACCCACGACGTGGCGCGCGGTCAGCAACGGGGCGCAGGTGCGGTGCGTTCCCGTCGGGGCCTCGTGGAACTATCCCTGGGGCGTCGCGCTGTACGGTCTGGTGCGGCTCAGCGAGGTGTCGGGCGATGCGTCCTACGCCGCCTTCGTCCAGCGGCAGACCGAGTTCGCGGCGCGCCACTATGACTTCTTCCGATGGCAACGCAAGGCACTGGACCTGCGCTACGTGCGGCATGGTCTCACGCCTCTGGCGCGCCTGTCCTCCCTCGACGATTGCGGCTCCATGGGCGCCGCGACGGCCGAGATCGCTCTGGCCCGCAGCGCCGCGCGCGCGGACGGCCCGGGCCGGCGGCTTCGCCCTGACGCGACGCACGCCGACCGCGCCGTATGGCGCCTGCTCGAGCAGATCGCCGACTACATCCTCCACCGGCAATCCCGCCTGGCCGACGGCAGCCTCTGCCGTGGCCGAACGCTGTGGATTGACGACCTCTATATGTCCGTGCCCTTCCTGGCGCGCATGGGCACGCTCACGGGGCAATCGGAGTACTATGACGATGCCGCGCGGCAAATCATCAACTTCGCCCGGCGCTTGCAGGACCGGGATGGCCTGTGGTTTCACGGGTGGGACGACCGGCAGCAACGCCACTCGCCCTACAAGTGGGGCCGCGGCAACGGCTGGGCGATCCTGGCGGAGGCCGAAACGCTGCGCCATCTGCCGCCGGATTACCCCGCCAGAGCACAACTGCTCGACATCTACCGGCGGCACCTGCAGGGACTCTTGAAGGTGCAGGCTCCCTCCGGAATGTGGCGTCAGGTGCTCGACGAACCCGATCTGTGGGAAGAGACCTCCTGCACGGGCATGTTCGCCTACGCTCTGGCGCTGGCGGCCAACGAGGGCTGGGGCGGACCGGAGCACCTCGCCGCCGCGCGCCGGGCCTGGACCGCCCTGAAAGGACAGGTGACCTGGGACGGCATGGTCGTGGGCACCTGCGTCGGTACGGGAATCGGCTGGAGCCTCAAGTACTACCGCCGGCGCCCGCGAACCATCAACGATCCCCACGGTCATGGTCCACTGCTGCTGGCCGGCTGTGAAATCTTGCGGGCGGACCAGACATCCCCCGCCCGGCCCTAGGGCGCACTCACTGTTATGGCACGCTCGGCGCCCGCGGGAAGGACTCCTGCCCACGCCGGCGAATGTTCTTAATGACCCTTGTCGGTGGCAGTCGTAGCCCCGGCCGTGGCAGCACTGCGAATCCCAGCAAAGGCGGGATCACTGTGCAGAATGCAGCGCAGGCGCCCAGAGGCGTTCCTCATAACTATCCCGGATGCCTGATCGCTGTGGAGGGCACCGACGGCTCAGGCAAAAGCACTCAGCTTCAGCTACTCCAAAACTGGCTGGAGCTGTCCGGCTTTGCGACCAACCTCACCGAGTGGAACTCGTCCAAGCTGGTGTCGCGGGTCATCAAGAAGGGCAAGCGTGCCGGTACGCTGAGCCCCGTCGTCTTCAGCCTGCTGCACGCCACCGACTTCGCCGACCGACAGCAGAGCGTCATCGTCCCCGCCCTGAAGGCCGGCATCATCGTGCTGGCGGATCGGTACTGCTACACGGCCTTCGCCCGCGATGTGGCCCGCGGCGTGCCGCGCGAGTGGGTCTGGAACACGTACGAGTTCTCCCTCGCCCCGGACGCCGCGTTCTACTTCCGCGTCCCCGTGGATATCTCGCTCCTCCGGATCACCGCCACCCGCGCCCCCAAGTACTACGAGGCGGGCATGGACCTGCACCTGAGTGACGACCCCTACGAGAGCTACCGCATCTTCCAGGCGCGCGTCATCGCCGAATACGATGCCATGGCCGCGCAAGAGGAGCTCCACGTGATTGACGGCACCAGGCCGATCCACGAACAGCAAGCAGAGTTCCGCCGGCACGTGCGCGACCTCTTGCGCCGGAAATACGGTCCCGAGCTTCAGGAGGCGGCGAGTGTTTGAGCGCACTGACCAGCACGGCTTTCCCGGTAAGCTGATTGTGCTCGAGGGAGTGGAGGGCTCCGGCAAGACCACCCAGCTTACTCTGCTCCAGAATTGGCTGGAGTCCAAAGGCTATGCGGTGCTGCGCACTCAGCGGCGCACCTCCAAACTCGTCTCCAAGACCATCGCCAAGGCCAAACAGCGCAAGACTCTCACCGCCATCACGTACAGCCTCATTCACGCCGCGGACTTCGCCGACCGCCAGGAAAACGAGGTCCTCCCGGCTCTCCGCGCCGGGCTGATCGTGCTCTCGGACCTGTACGTCTACACCAGCTACGCCCGCGACATCGTCCGCGGCAACGACCGCGAGTGGGTCAAGAAGCTGTACTCCTTCGCCATTCTCCCCGACGCCGCCGTGTACCTGCGCGTCCCCGCTCAGGTCTGTGTCGAACGCGTGACTCCGGACCGCATTCAGCAGTTCTACGACGCCGGGATGGACACCGGGCTCAGCGAGGACCCCGAGCAGAGCTTCCGCCTCTTTCACGAGAAGATCATCGAGCAGTTCGATGGCTGGATCGCCGAGCAGCACAACTTCCACATCATAGACGGCACGCAGCCAATCCACGTGGTCCAGCGCGAGCTGCGCCAACTCGTGGCGGATCACCTGCATGTGGACGCCGCGCCCGGCGCGAGCCTGGCGGGAGGATTCTGACATGCCCAAACGGGCCAAGGCGCTCTTTGTCGGCGTGGACATCGGCGGAACCAACACCGTGGCTGCCGTGGTAGATCGAGCCGGCAAGGTGCTCCACCGCGAGAAGGTCTCAACCGACAGTCAGGCCGACAATGACGAATTTGTGCGCCAAACGGCCGACGCCGTCCGTGCCGCCATCAAGGGCCGCAAGCTCAAGAAGCGCGACATCGCCGCGGTCGGCGTGGGCGCTCCCGGAGTCGTAGACACCGCGGCCGGCGTCCTGGTCAAAGCTCCCAATGTCCCTCGGCTCCGCAAGGTGCCTCTGCGAGCCGGCCTGGAGACCGAGCTGCAGCTTCCCGTGTACGTCGGCAACGATGTCAACATGGGCACCTTGGGCGAGAAGTGGCGCGGGGCGGCCCGCGAAGCCGACGATGTCGTCGGCGTGTTCGTCGGAACCGGTGTGGGCGGCGGCCTGGTCATTGGCGGCGCCCCCTACACGGGCTACAGCGATGTCGCGGGCGAAATCGGGCACCTGATCATGCAGATTGACGGCCCCCTGTGCGGCTGCGGCAACCGCGGCTGCCTCGAGGCCCTGGCCAGCCGCACGGCGATCGAGCGCGACCTGCGCGAGGCCATGAAGGCCGGCCGGCGGTCAGTGCTCTCGCAACTCCTCGACGAAGATTCCACCCGCATCAGGAGCGGCTTGCTGCGCCAAGCTCTGGAGCAGGAGGATGAGTTGGTCACCGAGGTGCTTACGCGCGCCTCCCGCATTCTCGGGCTGGCCGCCATGACCATCCGCCACCTCGTGGACCCCGAGGTCATCGTCTTTGGCGGCGGCGTCATTGAGGCCTGCGGCGACTTCATGCTGCCCCTGATCGAGCAGGCCGCGCACGATGACCCCCTCCTGGTGGACCACCCGCCGATGGCCATTGTTCGGTCTGAGCTGGGCGATGATGCGGTTCTTCTGGGCACGGTGGCGCTTGCCATGACCCAGGGGGGCGAGCTGTCGGTGCAGGCGGCGAAACGCAAGCCGGCCAAGAAGGCCTCGCCCAAGTACCCCAAGGTTGCCTTCATCCGCTTCGGCGAAGCCCGCGTGGGCAAGAAGACGTATGACTACGACCTCATCGTAGATCCCGAGGGCAAGGTCCGCAAGCGCAAGAAGAAACTGGCCCGCGAGGAATTCGGCACCAGTCACAAAATCGGCGCCCGCGAGCTGGAAGCCTTTTGCGACAACCAGTTGGAGCTGCTGGTCATCGGCACCGGCCGGCACGGAATGGTGCAGCTCGACGAGAGCGCAGTTCAGCTTCTAGAAAACCACGGGACCGAGTATCGCCTGCTCCCCAGTTCCGAGGCCGCCGAGGCCTACAACAGCGCCCGCGGACGCAAGGCGCTGCTCCTGCACGTCACGTGCTGAGGCCGCCTACGAGCTCGCCGCGAACAGGTTCACGAACTTGAGCGGCCGCCCCGACGGCACAATCACCCCGACCTGCCCGCGCGCAAACGTGTCATCATCCACTTCGAAGACCAGTACCTCATCGCAGTAGCATCTTATCGCGGTCCCCCGGCACTCCACGGAAATCCGGTGCGGAATCGGGTTATGGATTGAGTACGGGAAGAACGTCGCCTTGAGCCGCTTCAGCTTCCCGTCAACCAGCTTGTCCAGCACCAGATTGCCGTCCCACCCGGCGTCGAGGCGCAGAGCGTAGCCGTTGTTGGCGTCCGGACAGCGAAACAGCAGGCCGCCGCCGGAACGGTTCGCAGCGATCTCCAGCGTCGTGACTCCGGCGACACCGTCCACGAAGCGTGCATCCGCGAGCGCTCGAGCGTTCTTCACAGCTCCGACCGCGGGCGTGCCTCCCACTGCAGTCCACTCTTGACCGTCCTCTGACACCTCTATCGAGTAGTCGTAGTACCGCTTGCCGTCCCAGTAGGTTAGCAGCCGGACGCCGGCCACCGACTGCGGCTTCCCGAGATCAAAGCCCACCCAGGCGGGCAAGCCCCTCTTGCGGTCCGACCACCACCCATTGCGCGTCTTGTCCGTGATCCCATCGGCCGCGTGCGTCTCCGGATGCCCCGGATCGCTGCCCGAGGTGATCACCTCGACCGGCTTGATCGCCTGCCCCTGCTCGTCGCGCACCGTCATCTCGACCACGTGCGCGTTGCCGTAGTTGCCCGATCCGCCCGTGAACAGCGCTCGCACAAACCGGGCGGTTCTCGCCGCGAACGCAATCGTCTCCCCGGCGCTGCTCGCCGGCTCGCGGACCACCCCCTGCCGCAAATAGCCCCCCTCTTGAACCCAGTGCCCGCTCACCGGCGTCAGGTTGTCCGGACCGATCCCGCCGCCCGGCGTGCTCACCGACACCACGGCTGATTTGCGGCTCTCGTTGCCCGCCACATCCACGGCCGACACCGCATATACCAGCGACGACCCCAGTGGCGCCGTGTAGTCGCTGTATCCAGTCGCCTCCTCCACCACCGCCAGGCGCTCCAACTTCGCCTCGTCCGGACCGCGGTATAGGCGGTACTCGATAACATGAAACTCATCCGTGGCAGGCTGCCACGACAACTTCACCAGGTCGAGGTCCGTGTCGGCTGCCAGACCGGAGGGCACACTCGGCGGCCGTTTGTCGTGGAACGCAGCAACCAGCCGCTCGATCCTGCTCAGGGCCGCGCGCGTGTGCGCCGGCATCTCTCCTTGAACCAGCAGCAGTCCCACATACTCGTCCTGACCCATCTCCTTCAGCCGTATCGGTCCGCCGGTCCAGGACCCGAGATCGGTGACCTTGAAGTCTGCCATGTCCAGCCCGCCAAGCTGGAGCAGATGGTACGTGCCCTTGACCTTCAGCAGCTCTCGGTTCAGGACGATGGCCGGAGCGCACGCCTCGCCCAGGTTGGAGACGGTCACCAGCAGCAGCTCCGGCGAGCGCTGGTAAACGCAGCACTGCACCGACGGCTGATCGGCGCTGGCGGCCGCCCCTGACGCCTCCGTGTACAGCATCGTCGCTTTGTCCATCGGGATGGTCGAGAGGATTTGCCAGTACGGCAGTGCAAAGGCCCCCGAACGGTACACGCTGCGATGATAGTTGTTGTCCTGGTGAGTTCCCCGGCCGAACAGGATGTGCGGGAAGCCGCCGATGGCGCAGTACGTGGCCGCGCCGTGTTGCGTCTGAAACGGCCCGTACTCGCACCACGGATGCACCACCGCGTACGCCATGCCCGAGTGGTACGCCGCCGCGCGGAAGTTGCTCAGCAGCCCGCCCTGCACGCCGGCCTCGCCCGGCAGATAGGCGTTCAGGTTCAGATGAAACAGCGCGTCCGGAGCGGCGCCCCCCGAATGGCTGATGATGATCCCCTTCGGGCCCACGGCCTCCCGGTAGTGGCGGGTCAGCTTCAGGAAGTCGAGCGCCGGGAACTCCCGGCCGTACCCCGCGATCGCTCCCCCCGGCTTCGATCCCCGGAAGTGAACGGACCCGAAATCGAAGTAGATGCCGTCCAACTCCAGGTCGCGAATCCACCCCCTGTTGATGCCCTTCGTGCCGGGATTGTCGGCCGGGACCGCGTACACGATGCACTTGATGCCGTGCCGGTGACACGTCCGCACCCAGCGTCGCATGTCCTGCTCGTCGAAGGGCTCGTAGTTCCCCCAGCCACGGCGGGACCAGTACAGGTGCAGAATACAGATGCTCACCCCGCATTCGGCCAGGGCCTCAATGGCCGAATCGGACGGATAGGTCATCAGGTGCGCGTTGCCCTCTTGCCAGTGGGCAATCCGCTGGCCGATGGCGTTATCGTTCATCCGCAGATGGCCCAGCGCCAGCCCGAAGCGATTGCTGTAGGCGAACTCCGCCTTGGCCTTAACGGGTCCGCCCAGGTGCCAGGAGAAGCGCTTGGCCCCGCCGCTGTCGTCCGTCACCTCGCATGACATGCCCTTCGCCTCGCCGTTCAGCGACTTCTTCTCCTCCACGAACATCTCCACATGGTTTGTGTAGGGGCGCTCCCGGCCAATCGTCGCCCCCAGCACCCGCAGATACTCCGGCTGCTTCAGCGTCACCTCGCGCGCCACGTCCACCTTGCCCTGCCATGTGCGCTTCCAGTCCCACCGCAGGTGCTTTAGCTCCGCCGTTTGGAGGGCCATTCCCACTTCCACGTCATCTACCGTTATCTCCCCAGCGCCTTCGGCGAGCGCAAGGGTGAAGTCGCAGAAGATGGCGCCCTCGCCGAAAACGCTGAACTTCTGGCTGACTCGCAGCGGGCATTCCGCTCCGTCTGCCGATCTCGGTGTCAGCTCCACCGTGAAGACCAGGAGGTCTTCGCTCTCGTCCACAATCCGCGGGGCTGGCGCGCTGCCGCGGCAAGCGAAGTACGTCTTTCCGCCGCAGCGGATGACCAGCGCACCCATTCCCAGCATATCGTCCCGCTCGCCGTCAATCCGGAACGCGCCCTGGAAGTCCTTGACCTCGACGCCGGCGAGTTGCCAGCCCGCGTCACGCTTCCACGTTGCTGCGAAATGATCGCCCGTAACCGCAATTGAGTCGGCCGCCTGCATGACCTTCAGCGGCTGCTGTGCCTCGACGGCGGATACCGCGAGAAGAGCGGCCACGACAGCGAAGATACGCCCCATCTCCGTGCCTCCTGATCGCCAAGTTCGCCGGCCATCACCTGGGATCCCGCCCGTCACTTCTTCTGGCGGCCCTTCTGCTTGGCCTCGTCGTGTTGCCTGGTCAGTTCGGCCAGTGCCTTCGGGTCCAGTAGTGGATCCTTCGTCTGCTCGCGCCAGGCCTGCAGTTGTCGGCGGAGCTGCTGTTGAATGGCGGCATATTCGGGCTTGCCGGCCAGGTTGTGGAACTCGATGGGGTCCTCCTGCAGATCGTACAGCTCTTCCCCCGGCGGGTCCGCGTAGGTGTCAAACGCCCGCCGAATCGGCGTGCCCTCATAGCGCGGATTGCGCGAGGCCTGCCAGGCCGCGCAGCCGTCCACCCCCTTGATCGGATTGGGCCGATCCGGCAGCAGGTTCAAGATCAGTTTGTAGCGGGCATCGCGGATCGAGCGCCGCGGAAAGTACCCCTGCTCATGGTGGCTGGTGTACTCGGCGCAGAGCGTCTCGCGCCAGGGCACTGACTTGCCTGCCCCCAGGTCCAGCAACGACTGCCCCGCCAGGCCCTCCGGTGCCTCCACATTCGCGGCCTCAAGCACTGTCGGCAGAATGTCCACCGTGGACACCAGCGCCTCGCTCTCGAGGCCCGCCTTGATCCGCCCCGGCCAGCGCATGAGGAACGGAATGCGCAACCCGGCTTCGTAGCAGGTGGTCTTGGCCCGTGTGAACGGCGGCCCGTGGTCGCCAATGAAGATAACCAGAGTATCCGCCTCATGCCCCGCCTGGGCCAGTTGCTCCAGCAGCAGGCCCACTCCGACATCCGCCCGCGTCGTGCAGTTGTAGTAGCCCGCCACCTCCTCCCGCACCTTGGGCGTGTCCAGGCCCAGGAAGTCGAAGGGCTCGATGTCGTTTGGACCCAGAGGCTGTTCCGGGAGGCCCTTAACCTGGTCGAGCAACGGACGGTGCGGGTCGAAGTAGTTCACCATCAGGAAGAACGGTGCGTCCCCGCACGCCGCGATGAACTCCTTCGCTGTCCGGGCCACATACCGCACGTCCCGCGTCCGGCCCACGTTCGTCCGCTTGAAATCAAAGGGTACGTCCGCCACAGGTTGCACGTGTATCTTGCCGATGACGCCCGTGTGA
>JALGUG010000360.1 GCA_029820995.1 Candidatus Zipacnadia bacterium | reverse complement strand
TCAGCTTCTCCCGGGTGCGCGTCAACTCCCGCAACTGATGGGTCGCTTCATCGCAGACCCAGACCTGGGCGTGCTCCAGCAACCGGCCGCCCAAGAGCCAGGCCAGACCCTGGGCGTCCAGCTTATCGGTCTTGGCCCCCCGCCGGCCTTCCAACAGCCGATGAGCTTTGAACGCATCCACCACGATCACGTCCAGCCCGCAGGATTCCAGCTCTCGGGCCACGAAGACACTAGTGCTACCGGCTTCCAGCACCATCCGCTTGTCCCCCGGCAACTCCGACAGATGCCGGGCCAACTGATCCGTGGGCACCGAATAGGGGCGCCCCATCTCCTGGGTCTCCAGGTTCAAACAGGCCACCGTCGTCCGGACCTTGTGCACGTCCAACCCAATCGCCATCATTTTCGGTCTGCTCCCTTCCGGTTAGATTTGGGGGGATATTATAACACCCTCCCCGCGAACGGCGAGCAGACCGCTCTATGTTATCCTACAGCCGAGGGAACGGCCGTGTGGCACGGGTCATCTTGACCCGTGTGTGAACAGGGGCGGGAGGTTCGAGCCGTTTGGAGGGGCTAGAGTACGAGCGGCAGGGGAGCGGTCGCGAGTATGCGGCCCCAGGGCCCTACGGCGGGCCGGATGGGGCCCCCGCCCCATCACGGCCCCTCCTCACGACAACGGCGTCGCGCGTAAACGCGTCCTACAGGGGTTATGGAACAGCTTCTAGTCCGCCGGCCGCAAGGTCAGCACGGTTACCGATCTGGGGGAGGCAGGATATTCGAACTGCTCGGCGGCGCCCTGCCAGGTGTCGGTCGTGATGGCCACGGTGCCGGGCGTGCCATCATTCTGGGCCCTCAGCGAAGGACCGGTGAGCACCCGGCGTTCGGCCTTCGCGGCGGGGCGGAAGCCATTGAGTCGGAGGCGACAGGACAATTCGTCGTCGGGATGACGATTGATGATCATAAGCTGCACCCGACGCGGCGCGCGGGTCGCCGTCGCCCACACGCTGACGTAGGGGACCGGCCCGGCGTATGAATCGGGCCACCAGTCCTTCTTCTTCTGGTATGAGGGCGCGCCTTGCACGGTGGCCGGCAAGAGCCAGCGGCCCATGTGGCGGGCCCAGAGCTGCAAGGCGTACGCCTTGGGGCGGATAGTCTGCTCGTCCCACGGGCGGCCACCCCAGCCGTGCTCCCGGCACCAGCCCCGGATCAAGCCGAAATTATTGGACTGGAAGTCATAATGGGCTGCCAGCTCCACGCCGGCAGCGGCCATCTGCCCCAGGGCGTCGGCGTAGAACAGGCCGTTGGCCAGCGACCACATCATGGTCCCCGGCTCGATCTTCTGGTTGTCGGCGTCCCAGGAGCCTTCCCACTCGGTGAAGGCCAGGCTGAGGCGGTCGAGCTGCTCGGGCGCCACCCGCTGCAGCAGGCCGGCGTAGCGTTCTGCGAGTCGGGGGACCTGGAGCGAGTTGGCCATCAGGTCCAACGGGTCCGGGTGGTGGTCTGAACGGCCCGGGAAGGGGTGGTCGCGGTTGGTGTGGTTCGGATACCAATGCAGAGAGATGTAGTCCACGTCGGCTGCGGCGCCGCGGAGGACCTGACGGTCCCAGTCATTTCGGTCATCGAGGTACGAGCCCGTAGTGTTGAAGCCGAGCTTGATGTGAGGGTCAACGGCCTTCATCGCCAGGCTGTAGCGATGGATCAGCGTGACGTAATCGTGCGGGTCGTCGAAGTAGATGAAGTCGCGCGCGCCCGCCGGCCGGAGCCAGACCTCGTTGCCGAGGTCCCAGTACTTGATGTGCCAATCGCCGTCCACGTTGGCGCGCCGCACGAATTGGGCCGCCTTCTCCGGGCTGCCGGTGCCGACATTGACCTCGACAAGCACCGCCACGCCCAGGCGCTGGGCGAACTGCATGAACCGCTCGAAGTTGGCCAGGGGCTCCGGTCGGCGCGTGAACGCCACGCCACCGTTGTCCTTGCGCGCCCAGAGGCCCGAGGCGAAGTCGAAGTTGCCGGCGCCGCCGGGATAGCGTAAAAGCGTCAGGCCAGTGTCGGCCATGAAGCGCACGATCTTCGCGTCACTCTCCATCTTGGGGTTGAAGTTCGTGCCGAACAGCAGCGGGCTGATGGGCCGGCCGGCGCCGGAGGCGTCCACGGTGATTTCGACCTGCGCCGAGACTGCGCCGGCCAAGAGGACCGCTGTCGCCAGTGCTGCCCTGACTCTCAGTTGCATCGTTGGCTGGTTATGCAGCATGATGCAGCCTCACCCCGCCCCTCTCCGAGCCACAGAAGGCCCAGCCACAGCCGGAGAGGGAAACGGATCCAGGACTGCAACGAGATTAGTGCGGGCCGGATACTTCGTCTCCGGCTTCCGCCGGAGCCTCGTATTCGGCCCCTCCTGGTCGCGTCCAGCTCGCCCATATACCGAAGCCTCGTTGCAGTCCCAGGGCCTAACCCAAAGCCAAATTGCTGCGCCGCCGCGATAGCCTTCCCCGGCGTCGCGGAGGGGAAGACATGGTTTGCCGCGAAACACACTCTTGTCCGGTTATTCTCGCCGGCCGGGAGGTGCCCCTTGTTCACCGACTGGATGTGCGCCGCCTCTGTAGCGCTCTTCACCCTTTGCGCCGCGTTTGGATCAGCGGCTCCGGCTTCTTCAGTGACCACTGTGCTGGACTGTGTGCAGGACTTCGAGAAAGCGACTGTGGCCAATGCCATGGAGGCCAGGGTGCGTTCTCAGGGCCGTGCGGGCGACGTCACCCGCCCGAGCATATTCTTGCATCCGCAGGGAGAAGACGACGCCACCGCGGACTTCGCCGTGAGGCTGCCCCGGGCCGAGGGAGGCAAGCTGGTCTTCCTGGGCCAGGTTGCGCTAGCGGACGGCACGCCGCTGGATGATGAGGAGCATCCTGCCAACGGCGTTCTCTTTGCGATCGAGATCAACGGGCAGCGACGATTCGAGCTAGCGTTTCGCGAGACGCGCTGGTATCCCTTCGCAATTGACCTCACGCCGCTGGCCGGGCAAGACATCAAGCTGCGGCTGCTCACGAACAGCATTGACAACAACTCGAACTACGACTGGGCGCTGTTCGGGGAGCCGCGCGTGCTACTGCTGCAGGGCGATGAACTGGCGGGGGGCAAGCGGGGCGCGGACCGGCTCTCGGGCCTGGTCGTGGCGCAGTTGGCGGGCGGAGCGGAGCCGACGGGCGACCTGACGGTCATCGCGACCGGCGCCGCGGAGAAGCCGGTCGGGGAGCCGCTGAAAACGGCGCTGAGCGATGCCACACTGCAGCCCGACGGCCGGCGTCTGGCGGCTGTGGAGTTCGACTTCTCCGAACGGGAGGGCGCGACCGGCTTTCGAGTGGGTGCGTTGCCGGGCGGGCTGAAGGCCGAACTCTCCGCGTACGTGCACACGGCGGACCTGAAGCTGATCCACCTCGGGCTATCGCGGGGCGTGGCTTTTGCGGGCCAGCCGGTCGAGCTTCGGCTCAGGGTGCGGAATGCGGGGCGCGGCCAGCTCAAGGCCGAAGACGGCGCGCGAGCGCGGGTGACAGTACCGAAGGGGCTCCTCACAGCCGGCGTCGGGGCGGAACGTGCCGTACCGGATTTGGCTCCCGGCGATGAGACGGTGCTCGCGTGGCGGCTCAGTCCATCTGCGCCAGGCATTCACAAGGTGCAGGCTGCGGTCGAGTACCCCGGGAGGCCGAAGGCCGAACTCTCGAGGGAGATTCGCTTTTATCCGCCTGCCCCCAAGCTGCCGCCGCGGGCGCAAGGC
>JALGUG010000359.1 GCA_029820995.1 Candidatus Zipacnadia bacterium | reverse complement strand
GTCGTTGAGGTTATGAAACCACTTCTAGTCCTCACTGCCTCCACACTGCAGCAGCTCAAAACCGGTCACGGCATCGTGCCGCCTGGCCGCATCCAGGCCTATAATCTCCACCAGGATGATCTCCAGGATCTGCCAGGTGACGATCCCCGCCCGGATGCAGCCGGTCTTCGCGTCCTCGGCTCGGCCGAAGGCAGCGTGCATGTGGAGCACCGGCTTGCCGCTCTCATCGGGGAACAGCGTCCCCACTCCCGCCACTTCGTGCACGCCGCGCAGAGCAGTCACCATCGGAATCGGCGGCAGCTCCGTGCCGTCCTCGGGCCCCACGACGAACTTGCTCTCCTCGTCCGCACCACCGACCATGATCGCCAGGCCGGACTGGACGCCCTTCTCCGCCGCGAGCCGCTCCAGCGTCTCCGGCATCGGTTCTCCGTGCTCGAGCCGAATGGCAAATACCCGACCGATCCTGCCTTCTGAGCATTGCATCGTCAGGCTGCCTTTTCTCCGTTTTGCCCTACCCACCCTTTGTCCGGCGTGCCGCCACTACTCGCCAAGCGACGCTAGAGCCGCACGAACTTCGGCACGCAGATCTCAACCGTTTCCTTGCCTGGGATCTCGTAGCCGGGGAAGAACAGCATCCGCATTCCTGTCTCCGTCAGCTCGAACCCCGGCTCGCCGCGGATGAGGATGCGACTGCCCGCACCGTTCGCCTCCACGCCCTCGATCCGATACCCGTTGGCGCTACCGTCACCGTGAATTACCCGCAGCCACACACCTCGGAGCGCCTCGCCGCCCGGCAGCCTCTTCCCCACCTCGAAGGCGTTGTCCAGCCCTTCGGCCTTGCGCAGCACCTTGACCAGCGGCGCTCGCACCTCCGCAGCCCCGGTCAGCTTCAGACTGGCCGCTTTAACCCCACCGGCGCCATACAGGTAGCCCCAGGCCGCCTGGCCTCCCTGACGCGACAGGATTGCGACCCGCCCTTGCACCTCAGCATGCAGCACAGTGCGCACCGTGTCATCCGCGCTGCAGTAGATGACGTCCTCCCGGTCTCCCAAGCGAATGCGCGCCGCGACGCAGAGCGGATCGCTTGGCTGGGGGGTCAGCCATTCCACTTCCTCGATCCTGGGCTCACCCTCCCGGGTCCAGGCATCGTACACGGCGGCAAAGCAACTGGTCAGGTCGGCCCCTCCCGCCCGCCGACGCATCAGATACGGCCCTTGATACTTGTCGCGTTCGGAGGGAACGTTGTTCGTCGGACGAATGATTGGCGCGCGGCCCAGCATGAACTCCGTTCCCGGCTGACCTCTCAGGAAGCACCGCACGCTCGCGCCCGTATCCTTGCCGGTCCAGGTTACGCGACACGCCCTCGAACCGTCGCCAATCCGCAGCTCGTGGATCAAGTTCCGATAGCCCACGCCTTTGGCATATTGCCCGTAGGCGATGTCCTCTCCCGCCAGTGTACCCGGCCGTGGTGTCAGCTCAAGCGTGCACTGCTCTTCGCAGTCCTCGTCCGCTGAGGGCCGCAGGATTGATTCGTGCCAGTCGCCACCCCGAAGCCGGAACAGGTCAAAGACATACGACCGCCGCCCGTCAATCGCGATGAGCGCAATCAGCCGCCGGGCCACTTTGACTCCCTGCCATTCCGGCCCCCGCGACTCGGCCTCGACCAGTTGCACTTGCTTGTCGCAGTGCTCTCCCGGGTCGTAGGCCAGCAGTGCCGACCGGGCCCAGATGTTCGTGTTCAGTTGTCCCGGCTCGAAGGTGGCCTTCGGCGCCTCGCGTGGCCTATTCCAGCCGGCATAGGACATGTTGTGTGACAGTGACCCCGTGGCGAAGTACCGATAGCACCGCCGATCGGTGGCATAGCCGATGTCGGGGAGGATCTCGGTGCCGGCCGCCCACAGGATCATAGACAGCCGATCCGCATGATAGTGCCCATGGCCTGTCAGGGGGCAGAAGTGCAGGTGCACCTGCATGGCGTCGGGCGTGTCGCCACGCGACAGGGCGAAGTGGCCGTAGGCGTTGAGCTCGATGTTCGATCTCGCCGAGATCTCGCCGCCGCCCTTGCGCCAGTGCGTGTCGTGCACCGTCACTCGGCGGCCATCGGGATAGGTCATCGCCGCCAGCACCTGATCCGCCTTCTCCATGATCGGATACTGCTTCCTCAGGTCCGCATCCTGCAGCTTGAGGCCGTACTTGCGGTCCACGTAGCCCGGCGGGTCGCTGTAGCCGGCCACGGCTCGGAAGGCCCGCGACAGGTTCCACACGGTCTGTCCGTGGTAGTCGGGGGTGCCTTCGCGCCACATGCCGTCGAAGTGGAATTGGCCCTTAGTCAGCCCCTCAAACCACGGGATCACCGAGTGGATCATCTCCGGGTCGTTGAGCACTCGCCCCGCGGCGATCACGTGGCGCATCGTATACGGATGCAGATTCCCAAACTTCCCCCCGCCGTCCTCGTGCAGCTCCAGGATCATCCGATGGCTGGCCCGGAACCAGTCCTCCACGGGCCGCCGCACATCGTGACCCCGTTCGCGCGACAGTTCGTTCCACACCGGCGAGTTGTAGGTCAGGTCGTATGCGAACACGCACGTAATCGGCATCTCGTGCCAGTGGCCCGCTCCCCAGACGCCTCCCTGCCACGGGCGCTCGCTCACGATGTATCGGCCGTACCAGGCATGGTCCCTCCGGGCGCACCAGTGCGGGTAGGCCTCCGCCAGCGCGACCATGATCACGGCCGCGCGGCGGGCGTACTTCTCCTCCTGCGTGAGCGCATACAGACGTCCCAGGTCCTGGGTCTTAGCCGCCAGATAGTGATGCCGGACGTGCCGCAGCACGGCAGAGAAGAAGTACTGGTAACCCTTCCCCTCCTTCAGGTAGTACTTCCACTCCACCGGCTCGCCGGAGATATTCTTGCCCCGGTGCACCTGCGTCTCCGGATACTCGGCGTTGGGGAACTTGGTCCGGCAGTTGGAGCAGGAGACGTGCTCGGGATCGCTCAGGTCGAAATCCTGCACATAGGACCCGCACTGCGGGCACCGCACTGACGCAAAACCGTTGTCTCGCGAGACCAACGACAGCACCGCTTGCTCCTCCAGCTCCATCAACTGCGCGACCGATTCCAGCATCTGCTCCTTCGTACGCTTCCGGTCGCGGGAGTTGTCGAGCATGATCGCCGTGGCGGCCGGATGCGTAATCGCGGAGCTGTCCGCAGTGAAATCAGCTCCCGCCGCGGCCGCCGCCGTCAGCAGCACTATCCACCATCGAACTGCCATCGCGCCTTCCTCCCAGCGCAACCCATAGCCGATCGGGCTCACTTCCTCGAAGCGCTCGCGGGCACTGTCAAGCGCACCTCGGTTCCCATCTGCACCTCGTACACCCCGGGCCGCACGCGGGCCACATACGTGGTCACCGGAATTCGGAACGTATCGCCGGGCCCGATGTCACTGATCCAGAACTGGCGCCGGCCGTCGCCGTCGTAGTCCCTGAAGATCGCCTCCAGGTCGCCCTGCACGCCCTCCAACTTGAACTTCCCGCCCGAGAAGTCCGCGATGCGGAAGCCCCGGGACTTGTCCTCGTTGTACAGCCAGCGGCCGGCATGCTTCCCGCCGTCAACGCGCCCGTAACCCGTGAGCTGGGTATCGGTCGCCACGGTACCCGCCGCCTGATCAGTGGCGGTCACCCGCCCCATGCCGATCACAAACAGCGTGTCCCCGAATTCGATTGTCGTCTCGTCCTCCGCGGCCTGAGCCCGCTTGATCGTGTAGCTCGTCTGGTGCAGCT
>JALGUG010000077.1 GCA_029820995.1 Candidatus Zipacnadia bacterium | reverse complement strand
CCGCACGGATAGCTTCCCCATGATAACCCAACCTAAAGAGGCGCCAGCCGGCGGCTAGCGGGGCCACTGTATGCCACTGTGAGCCCTACTCGCAGTGTGGCTTGCCCCACACTGGTCTCGAGGCCGGTAGCGCCAGACAGCATGACGCATCGGTTCTCCAACCCGACGAGAAGCGCTACAACGCCTCGCCTCGGGCGCCATCGGAGGCGCTGCGGCTCTGACACTGCCCGGCCTTGCGTCCAAAGCGGCGGCCGCCGATGCTGCGAGACGGCCCAACATCCTGTTTATTCTCGCTGACGACCTCGGCTACGGCGACCTCGGCTGCTACGGTCAGGAGCGCATCCGAACGCCTAACCTCGACCAGATCGCCAACGAGGGCCTCCTCTTCACCGACTGCTACGCCGGCAGCACCGTGTGCGCACCCTCGCGCTGCGCCCTTATGACCGGCCTGCACACTGGCCATGCCCGCGTCCGCGGCAATGCGCGCGTGCCATTGCGCCCGCAGGATGTCACGGTAGCTGAAGTGCTCAAGCAAGCGGGCTACGCCACCGGGATTGTCGGCAAGTGGGGCCTGGGGGAAGCCGATACCACGGGCGTCCCGAACCGCCAGGGCTTCGACGAGTGGTTCGGCTACCTGAACCAGAGGCGCGCTCACAACTACTACCCCGAGTATCTCTGGAGGAACGAAGAGAAGCACGTGCTCGAGGGCAACCGGGACGGAAAGAAGCGTCAATACTCCCACGACCTGTTCACCCGCGAGGCCCTGAACTTCATCCGACGCCATCGGCAGCAACCCTTCTTCCTATACCTCGCCTACACCATTCCTCACGCAAACAATGAGCTGGGCCGAGAGACCGGCAACGGCATGGAGGTGCCAAGCGATCGGCCTTATGACACTGAGCCGTGGCCGCAGCAACAGAAGAACTACGCGGCGATGGTCACGCGCCTGGACCGCCACATCGGCCGCCTCATGGCGCTACTCAAGCAGTTGAGGATTGCCGACGACACGATTGTCTTCTTCACCAGCGACAACGGGCCCCACAGGGAGGGCGGAGCCGATCCCACCTTCTTCCGCAGTAGCGGTCCGCTGCGTGGGATCAAGCGTGACCTTTATGAGGGCGGCATCCGTGTGCCGATGATCGTGCGCTGGCCTGGGAAGATCAAGCCCGGCACGTCCAGCGACCACGTATGGGCCTTCTGGGACTTCCTCCCCACAGCGGCCCAACTGGCCGGGGCCGAGGCGCCGCCCCACATTGACGGCATCTCGATAGTGCCCGCTCTGCTGCGCCGTCAGCAGCGGACGCACAAGTTCCTCTACTGGGAGTTCCACGAGGGCGGGTTCAAACAGGCCGTGCGCATGGGAAACTGGAAGGCCGTCCGCCTGGACCCTCGGGACCCAATCGAGCTGTACGATCTGTCGCGCGACATCGGGGAAACGCAGGACCTCGCGGATCAGCACCCCGACATCGTGGCCCAGGCCGAAGCCATCCTGAAGAACGCACGAACCGATTCGGAGAAGTTCCCAATCCGCTTGCGCCGGCACCCGCACTAGTACCACAGCGACACTTCCCGCGGATCCACCGGACACGCCCACCAGCAGCGGTCCGGTCAATACAGCACACTCTCGCGCACAAGGGCCTCGCGGGGGAGCTCGCCGTCCTCGCAGATGAACTGCAGCACGTTCTTGCCTGGATGCAGCGCCGGCGCGGCGCCCTGGGGCGTGAGCGTCTGTGGTAACGCCTGTTGGCCGCCGAGGACACGGCAGTCCGACGGCCCGCGATAGACGATCCGCTCACCCGGCTGCAGCGATACCGGGAACGCGAGGCGCGACCCATTGATCTCGCAGGCAGGATTGACCAGCGGGCATTCGTCAACTGCTGCCAATGCCTTGACGTCATCCACGAAGACCGTACAGGTGGACTTGGCCGGCATGCCGTTGTAGTAGAAGATCAGGAATCGCACCTGCGTGTAGTCAATCGGGTCCTCCTCCGGGCGCAAGAGCTGGTGGTAGCGCCAGCCGTCGTAGTCCACCTTGATGTAGTAGTCAGTCGCCTGCTTGTCGTCCCGTAGTTGCAGCTTGAACAGCGCGCCCGAGCTGTCGCCCTTTAGCCAGAAGCCAATCCCCTTGTGCCAGGACAGGTCCAGGGGCGGGTCGAACCGCTTGCCGATGGATGACCAGCCGCCGTCGAAGCCGAGAGTACTGGTGGCGCTGTACTTTCCGCAACGGGCACCCTCCTTGGGATCGTCGGCCACCGACTCGAAGCTCAGTGTCACGCCCTCCCGGCACGTGCCGGCCTTGCCGGGGCCGATCACAAACTCCTCGAAGCCCTTGGGGTCCTTGCCCACATAGGCTGCGAGATTGTCAAATGTCTCCAGCACAAGTGCCTCAGGGCTTCGATATGAGGGTCCGGGGATGAGCATCCGGCCCGGCTCGATCTCGAGCTGTAGTTCCGGCCGCTTCACCTCGGGCGGCAGTTCAAGCTCCCACACGTTGCTCTTACCGTCCAAGGCGGCAATGGCCCGCCGCGAGCCGTACTTCACACGCCGGAAGGCGGGCCGCTCCGCGGTTCCCGTGAGTACGAACTCCTTGCCCGGCTCTCGCATCTCGGCGCGCAGCCCCGCCGGCACCTTGCCCTCCAGCCGCAGCCGCTCGTACGCGGCAACGCGGTCGAGGATTTCCGGCATCTGAGGGTGATCGGCCAGCATGGTCGGATTGGTCTGAATCGAGACCGAGCAACCAAGGCCCAGCGACTTCTGGAGCACGTACTCCACCTGATCCAGCGTCGTCTCAGAACTCCAGATCCCGTACCAGCCCAGGTCAAGCGGCATCAAGTTCTTGGCATAGTTGGGCAACCAGGCCAGCCGCTTGTCCAGGTAGGCCTTCCAGTCACGCTGACCGTCGGCCGAGGCGTGACGTGAGATGAAGTGCCAGGAGTAGTGCGAATAGCTGCTGCCCTGGAGCAGGACGTCCTTGTTATCCAGGGCGTCGTAGAACGCTTTCTGCAGCCGCGCATTGTAGTACCAGTGTGGTCCCTGCAGGCGCTCCGAGCCGTCGAAGTACAGCATGTCCACATGGCAGTAGTTTGCCACCTTACCCACACGGGCGGCGATCTCGTCGGTCAGGTCCGTGTCCATATCGTGCAGGAAGTAGCCGTATGACTTCTTCAGATGCTGAATCTTGGCGCCCTTGCGGTGGGCCGCCGCCCTGGTGCCGAAGGCGCCACGCAGGCAGTTGATGAACCCGAAGGGCTCCTGCAGCGCGCGGTCGCCATACAGGATCAGCTCCTCGTCAATCTGCAAGACCGCGCCCTCACCCTCGTAGCCGCCGTCCTCCTTCGGGAAGTCCTCGGGGGCGGCAGTCGTCGGCACGGTCGTCATCTTGGCATCAATGTCGGCCGCCAGAATCGCCTCGTGGTCCCGGAATAGCCGCGGATCGGGCACCGGCGTGAGGTACGCGTCGTTGCCGAACACGCCTGCGCCCAGAAAGTGCAGCCCCACCTTCAAACCTGCGGCGTGGAACTTGGCCACAGTGTCCCGCAGACTGTCGAGCCCGCGAGGGAACTTCTCCTTGTTGATTTCATAGTGTCCGCCGGTCCGCGCCCAGTTGAACTCGCCGATCAGCACCAGTGCAAAGTGCCCGCGCCTCGCCGCCGCGATCACCTGGTCCGCGTTCTGCTCGCCAAAGCCCTGGATGAACAGGTACGAGCGCTTGGTGTCCGGCGAGGTCTTGCTCCACTGGCCGGACAGATGTGGATGGGGCAGCCCGGCGGCGATCTCGAACTGCTCGATCGCCTCGGTGAACTGCGACCGCGGCGCCACGATCAGGCCAAAGCCCGCGCCCTCAATCCCAAACCGCTCGTGGGCGAAGGCTTCCAGGCACACGCCATGCCGGTCGCGGATGGCGCCGTCGGGATCCTCGAAGTCCTCCAGCACGATGTCGCCGGGTGCGGCTTCGGGCTTGCCCAGCAGCGTTCGGCGGGCCCGGATGTCGTCCACCAGGCAAGTGACCGTGGATTTCGCCGGAATGCCGTTGTAATACAGGTTCAGCCGCGTCACGTGGCCGTAGTCCACCTGGTCCTGCGCCGGCTCGGTCAGCTCTATGTATTTCCACCCGGTGAAATCCACCTTGACGTAATCGTCCCGATAACCGCCCTGGCCGTCGTAGAGCTGCACCTTGAACATCTCGCCCTTACCGTCGCCGTGAAGCCAGAGGCTGAGGCCCTTGATGCCTCGCAGGTCTAGCGGCGGCGCGAATTCCTTGCCCCGAACCGCCCAGCCGTCGCCCTTGTCGCGCCCGCTGGCCGCTCGGAATTCCCCGCCGAGATTCCCTTCCTTGGCGGCTCCCGGCGTGACCTCAAAGGTACTGGTGACACCCTCTTTGTTCCCGCCGTACCTGCCCGGCGCCCAGGGGCGGCACTCCACGAATCGCTTCGTCGCCATTACCGCCACGGCGACTTCGTCGTTGTAGCACGCGTTGATCGTGCCGCCGATGGTGCCCAGTTCCTTCACGCTCAGCGAGAACAGCGTCAGACGCTCGATGCCCTGCCGCGGTTGGATTTCGAGCAGGTCGAACAGCAGCGACCCGCCGGCCGCGCGCACGCGGAAGGTCGCCGTGCCGCCCCGGTCTCCGAACGTGACGATCAGGCGCTCGCCGGCCGGCTTCACGGCGGTACAGCGGTACTCGGTGCCCTCGCGCCGCACGGCAAACACCCGACGCGGCTCAGCAGCGAGGTCCTGACCCGAAGGCGCAGCGATTAGCCTCTCCAGCCGGCCCTGATCGTCCAGCACTAGCCTGAACGCGCTCGTCTTCCACTCCACCGAAGCACCCGAGACCGCTGCAAACATCGCCAAGACACCAATGACATTCAACAGCGCCAAGTCACGCCAAGCCATGGCCAACCCTCCTACACGCCGGCATCAGCACAAGCATTCTTCGTCTTCCGAGCGCTCTCGCCTGCCCAACCCGTTCGGCGGACCATGTTAAAGGCGCGGCCGATGGGTTATCAGCCGCGCCATGGTCCTCGCGGATGCAGCAGCGCTGCGGCGTCATCCGACTGCGGTTAGTCCGTGCTCGGCGGACGGTGATTGGGGCAGCCAAGCGTTCCGGGCTCGACGCCCGAGTCGACAACGCCCTGCCACCACTGTGCCGCGAACGGCCCGACCGATGCGGCACCCGGTCCGCCGGCTTCGTGCACCGCGCGATACCACTTCACGTGGCCATCGCAGAACAGGAAGTTCTTGCCGCCCGAGTGCCAGTAGGGGCCGTCGCCGCTGCCACCCGTGTAGCCCATCTCATGCGTCTCGTGCGCGTTCTGACCCAGGGCGTCCCCCCACACGCTCGGCAGCTCGGTGCCCTTCTCGTACAGCAGGACCGTCTCCTGATGATTGGGGATGCGATCCAGGTACTCCCCCGCGAGAACCGCGCTCCAGTCGCCGGTCGCCTTGGGGCAGGCGCCGGCGCTACCCACGGCGCGCTGCGTGTACTGCGCCATGGCGTACGATCGCGCGTTCCGGTTCACGGTATTCGACGGGCATCGCAGAATCTCGGTGGTCTTAAGATACGGCAGAATAGCCACGTCCCAGGTGGTGAAACCCTCAGCTTGGGGGTTGCCGGGGCCACTCATCGGGTTGGCCAAGCCCGGGTCGCTGCACCAATTGGGCAGGAAGCCCTTGTGGTCGGCCGTGTAGATGTCAATAGCCATGCCGAGCTGGCGCAGGTTATTCTGGCACTGAGTGCGGCGTCCCTTCTCCCGCACACTGCCGAACACCGGAAAGAGAATCGCCATCAGGACGGCAATAATGGCGATCACCGTCAACAGTTCAATGAGTGTAAAGCCCCAACGATAATAATGGCGTCCGCTGCGCATGGTCTCAACTCCTCTTCTGATGACTGATGGTCCCGCCCCTGACTGTGCTGATCAACGCGGCAACGGCCAGTCCCCCGTCGGAGCCGGCGCGGCAACCAGACAGTCGCCGGGCTTTCCCACTCCACGCTGAGCTTCCGTCAGCAATGGGTCGTCCCCCTTGACAAAGGCGACTCGCCCATCTGCGAACAGGAAGTTTTGGCCGTCACCGTGGCGGAACCTCTCGCGGATCCGCTCTCCCGTATCCTCCAGCAGGTTTTCTCCCGCAGCATCGTTCCACGCACCCGGGGGATAAGCCCCCTTCTCAAACAGCAAAACCACTTGGCTTGGGTCCGGCATCTTCGCCTCCGGCACACCACTAACGTACACGGGCATCGCGTACGATCTGCGCTCCGCCCCGAATTCGTTATCCTTGCAGAACAGCTCCTCCGGGCCGCCAATTCGGCCGGCAATCTGAGTGTCCCAGGTGTACGGCTCTCCCTCCGGTGCCATCCCCCCGGGCGCACCACCGACCAGGCTCCACTTAGGAAAGCTGCCATCCCAGTCCGTTGCGTATGCTCGCAGCGCCAGCCCCAGGCGCCTCAGATTACCCGCACACATGCCCCGAAACCCGCGAGCCCTGTGTCTGAAGGCCAGAGGCAGAGCGAGCGACACAACGATCACGCCCAAGGCCACCAACCCCAGCAACTCCAGGCTGCCCGGGTTCCACCGCTCCCTCGGCCTTTTCTTCCTCGTGATCCGACGCGGCATCTCGCCTTCCTAACCGCCGAGCCGTCACCTCCATCTCCGCTCCGGAGACGGCCCTAGAAGCCTGCAGGCCAATCCCCGTTCGGAGCTTCTCCCTGGTTCTCGCAGTAGCCCCGGCGACCGCCCAGCCCTTCTTGGGCGAAGGGCCCGGACCCCCGATGAAACCACTTCGCATGGCCGTCCAGGAACACGAACTGCTTCCCATCGCTATGCCAGTAGTGTTTGTCGTCCTCGTTACGCCCGCCCTGAATGAACTGCTCGCCGGTCGCGTCGTCCCATACCCCGGGATGATACCCGCCCTTCTCAAACAGGAGCACCGTATCCGACACCAAGGGCGGCGCCCCCAACATGATTCCACTCACGTATCGCGGCAGGGCATACGACCGAAAGGGCGGCGGCCCGGTGGGCGGACCGTGCGCGGGGCTGTCATCCTGCTGGAAGTCATTGTCCGGGCAATAGAGAAGGTCCTGATTGCGCACATAGGCCAGAACTACCGTATCCCACGTGTACGGCTCGCCTGGTGGGGCCGAGTCCGTAGGGGCGCCGCCGGCCTGACTCCAGGGCGGCAAGGTATCGTCCTCATCAGAGGCGTACATGAGCAGAGCAGTGCCGAGCTGCCGCAGATTGCTCAGACACTTGACCTGCCGAGCCTTGGCGCGCGCCCGAGCAAACACGGGGAACAGGATGCTGGCGAGGATGGCGATAATCGCAATCACGACCAGGAGCTCGATTAGCGTAAAGCCTCGCCCGGAGCTCTTGACCATTTCCGCCTCCGTCGTCCGCCGAACGCAGCCACACAAAACCGCTCCGTGAGTCTTGCTTCTCTCACAGCCATGTTTTACCCGCAGGGGGCCTCCTTGAAACTCCCCCGGCTCCCGCAACCAGCCGGCCGGCTGCCACCGCCCGCGGTCCGCCCCCCTGGGGCCGTGCTCAGCACCTCCCCTCGGCGCACCGCACGCTCAGTAGGGCAATTGCGTCACGGATTTGGCAATCATGGCAATAGCGCAAGAGCCCATGCCAATGAGGCCGTTGCCACAAGCATATCCGGCGGAGAGCACTGTCGCGTACTGCTTCCACGTTCTCTGAGCAAAGCGTTTCTCGAAGTAATAGCGGCTGATCAGCGCCCCAACCATCTCGGGGAAAACGAAGTGCGGGATCTGGCCGAGGCCACGCACGATCCCGTACACCAGGAGGATAGGCAACCGGAAAGCCGAGAGTATGATGAAGAACCCCACGGCGAAGACGAACCCTCCGAGCATGTACCAGGGCTTGACGGCTTCCCGGAAAAAGATGTTGTTCTCGCTGGTCGAAGAGAGCCACAAGCATTGCGACAGCGCGCTCAGGTGCCACATCTTATTGGCGTACGGATAGGCCTGTGATGGGATGGGCGCCAAGCGCCAGATGAACTGCCAGAAGATGAAGCTGCAGATGGTCACGATGGGAATCATCAGCAGCTCGGCCTTGATGATGCTGCCGATTTTGGTGCCGGTCAGCTCGACCACGCGGAAAAACTGAGCGCGTGAGCCGTGGTCGAAGTTCGGCAGCGGCATGAACCAGACGTCCACGCCCTTGGCGCCGCTTAGAAAGATGGCGGCTTCCTTGGCATAAGGGATGCCCGCCCACTGCCCGGTCAGGCCGATCATGCGGGCGTCAATGTACGAGTTCAGCGGCGTCATCACGAAGCCGAACACGAGCACGAAGTACAGCGGGAACCCCGGCACAAGGTGTTGACACAGCCAAACATAGACCAGTGTGGACCCCACAAAGAGCGCCAGGGCAATCCAGATGCTGAAATCTCCCCGGCCCTCCGGAGGCTTGAGGCTGCCACGCTCCCCCTTGCCCTTGGCCTTGCGCTCCCGCTGGGCAGCGACAACCGCCTTCACGACGCTGTAGATCCCAATGGCGGCGATGGCTAGCGCAACGCCGATGCCCAGGCTGAAATAGAAGTCCACGTAGTTCGCAAACTGCGTGTTGATGGTGTCCATGCCCTTCGCCCACGTATGCAGAACACCCATGCGGAACAGGGCCGGATTGACGAGGAACGTACTAATGGCCATGATAAAGCTGCCGACGACGGCCCAGAATGGGACCACGAAGCCGGTGATGACGGGAGCCAGGTTGGGCACAATCCCGGTGGCCGTGGCCGGGAGGAAGTCCTCCGTGTTTCGCGTCAGTTCAATCCACGGGATCGGCAAGAGCTGCAGCGGTTTGGGCATGATCGCGCCCGTGAGAGCCGGAATACCGATATAGAAAAACCCGAAGACAAGTCCGACCATCGCTCCGATGGAGAACACGCGCCAGCGCCAAGTCTCGGTCTTGGTCGTAGTCTCCGCCAGAGCTGTGGCGCCCTGAGCCTGGATCGCCGCGAAGGGGAACGGGAGCTTCTCCACGTCCGAGGTCAGCCGGAAAAGCATGTACCCCATCCCAAACCAGTTGAGGCGGCTCAGCAACACGCTGAGAAGAAGCAGCGGGATTGGCCCGTACGCGACGGGTAGCCACCAGTCCCGATCCAGGAAGTTGCGATGCTGGATGGCAGACGAATGTGCCGAGGGTACTACCCACCGTGGAATCTCGTCGGCGATGCCGAAACCCTTCGCCGCAGTAGACTGAACCAGGTACTGATCCCAGATCTTGCCCGCGAAGGCGCCCCCGGTGAGCGCCAGGCCGGAGGCACCAGTCAACCCCGCGGCGATGTAGAATAGGACGTAGACTTCCTGCCGCTTCAACGTCATGAACGACCGCCGGGCAATCTCCGTGAATAGGATCACCGTGGTCCATTCGGCGGCCGCCCCGATCGTCTGACCCGCCAATAGGCCCAGGTAGATGCCGCCCGGCATCATGACGAAGCCGACGAACAGCGCGCCGAGGATGGTCTTGTAATCGAACCCGTCCTCAAACTCCTCGGGCTGATCCATCAGCCCTCGGTAGAGCTCCAGCTCCTGGTCCATCTGTTCCACGAGTTCTCACCATCTCCAGCCGGACCCGAAACTCACCCTCCAAGATCACCAGGTCTGGGCCCGACCAAGCGTTACTTCGCCGGCGACGGCACGGCGTCGCCCGGCGGCGAATCCGCATCCGGTCCGCCCCCGGCTGGCCGCCCCGCCATGAACTCCTGGCCCCGAACTCCATATTGGCCCTTCAAGCCGACCGGGAAAGTGCGCCACAGCAGGTACTGCTTGCGCAGCATGTTAACGAAGTTGCGCGTGACCCGAATCCAAGACGACTCGTCCCCGCTTTCCCGCCGCATGGTGCAGGAGATGTTGTATACCTCCGCCTCCTCCGGATCCGGTATGGTGTCAATAGTCAGATACTCGGACACACCCAGGTCATAGGGCGCCAGCCAGACCATCAGCCCCAACTCATACCGGGCACGATCCTCCCCGGGGATCTCGCGCAGTTGGATATCGCCCGTGCTGAAGTGTCCCAGCGAGTAGTCCGCGTGAGCGTCCAACCATTCGTAGAGGAACATGTTCACGCCCAACGCCTGATCGCCGGTAACGGTGAAGGGCAGCACCATCTCGATCCGGTCGTTCTCGGGTTCAGGCAGCCGCCAGTGCCGCTCCACACCTGGCACGGCGATGGATGAGGCCTTCTTGGCCGGGTAGATGGTGGACAGCAGAACGACCGCCATGACCACCACCGTCGTGGTCACTGCCGACAGCGAGGAGTAGTTCAGGTTCAGCCCCTTCAGGAACTCCAGGTGTGTCGTGATCAGCACCTTGGCCACAGTCTGCCCCAAGAGGTAACCGGCAATGGCGCCCAGCACGGCATACACGCACGCCTCGGCGATGAACAAAGAGGCGATGTGAATCGGAGCCAGACCCAACGCGCTGTAAATCCCGATCTCCTTGACCCGCTCGTACACTGAGCCCAGCATCGTGTTCAGGACGATCAGTGCCGCGATAAGTATCATGATCGTCACGTCCCGCCCACCCGTTACACCAGTCGAGCCCACCGCGCTGGCCAAATATGTTTTCCCGTTGACCCCGGCATAGAGGTTAAGCTCTACGCGACGCATTAGATCATTGAGATCGGGCATCACTTGGGCCGCGTCACCGTACCCGATACCAATCGAGCGCAGGTTGCCGCCCATGTTGATCAAGAAGTGGTAGGGGACGAAGAGCACGCTGTCCGGCGCCAGGTGGATGTACTCTCGCAACTCGTCCTCCGAGATCTCCTGGCCGGAGGCCTGTTGCTGCGCCTGCTGCTCCTGCATCAGCAGGTAGTCCACAGGAGTGAGCTGCTCACCGTCCAGGTCGAGCAGCCGCTTCATCTTGCTACTGTCCGCTATGCCGATGACGGGCAAATCAATGCCGAACACCGACACGGTCACGTTCCCCAGCTCGTCGGGGTCTATCTCGAGCTGGTCCGCCATGCCCGTGGGCACAACGCAGGCCAGAGCGTCGCTCGAGGCAAACCAGTGGCCTTGGGTCAGACACTTGGCGATCCCCGTCACCTTGTCTTCCGCCGGTGTAAGCCCCACCAGAGCGGTGGCCGCGTAGTTCCTATCGGCGCGCGACACGTTGACAAAAGACTGCTGCCCCGCCGTGGCCGACAGGTACCAAGCACGCGGTGCCACCGGGTGTCTCCGCCCGTACTCGTTCATGATGATGCGGGTCGTCGGCTCGCCCAGCGCACCCCAGGTCTTGTCCCGGATCATAATCCCGTTGTACGGCGCCACCTTGGGCAGGGGCACTTTGTTGATGCGCGTCCCCTGGACCACCGACGTGAAGGACAAAACCGTGAAAGTCAGCAAGATCAGCGTCACGCACGTGAGCAGGGTCCGCATCTTGCGCCGCCGCATGTTACTAATGCCCAGGTTGAATGCAGCCGTGGAGGCGCTGAGACGGCCCACGTCGGCGGTATGGATGCCCGTCTGCTCATACCGAATCTGCTTCATCTGCTCCTCAAACTTGCGCACGATGATCGAGACCACGATCACCGTGAGCGCGAGGATGATGAAGGCCAGCAAGATGATGGCCGGCGTGAACGTGATCTGGAACGCCGGGTGAACTTGCGTCAGCACTGCAAAGATGCCCAGGAAGATCCCAAACGACCCCACAATCTGCCACTTGATGTCACGAGCCGCGACAAACAGCCGCTCGGCGAAGTAGCTGAACGGCAACAGCAGGAACAGGTAGAATAGGACGCCCTTGATCACGTCATTAGCCGTCTTCTTTGCATCCGGATACGCCCGGCTTTCGTAGCTCCACGCACTCCTCGCCGCGACCATGAATTCGTCGTACTTCTTGGTCTTGCGCGCCTGTGCGGCCCGCTCCAGGAATTCGCCGGCCTTCTCGTGCGCCTCTCGGATGCGCTGGTTCTCAATCCCGTACCGCCGCAGACCCTCAATCCGTGACTCGTCAATCTTGTGCATGTCCAGGGCCACGCGGTACGGCGTGGCATACATTGAGGGGTAATCGTCTATTAGGTAGCCGTCGCCCTCGGCCTTGGAAGGGCTCGGATTGAGCAGCACGAAACGCAGGCCCAAAACGCTGGCACCCATGGTGACCTTGACGTACGTGCCGCGCGGCGCATACACGATAGCTACCGGCTCGAAATACGAGACCCACTGCTGGGGGGGCAGCGGCAGGCAATACCCATACTCGTACGGCGTGGCGTCTGAGGCGCTATCATACACGTAGATCTCGCGCAGCAGTTGGAAGAACCGCTGGTCCACCATGTCGAAGATCGCCATGGGAGCGCAGTGGAACATGACCACGGTCACCGGCTTGACCGGCATGTCCATTTGGAGCTTGATCGGGTACTGCTCCGCCCCGGTGACCCCGTAGTCCGGCGCCATAGTCACCGAGCCGTCCTCCGGCGACAGCCGATAGCCCTCGATCTGGAACTGCCCACCGCGGGCCCGCAGTCCGGGCATTCCGAGCAGCGAGATGCGCGCCAACTTCTTGTAGTCCTTCTCCGTCAGCTCCTTGTTGGGGTGTTCGGCCTGGAGTTGCTCGCGCGTCGGCACCATGTCAAAAAGCTCGCTCCGCACGCCCATACTGGTCTTGCTGCCGGTACGAGCCACGGCCACGCCGCCGTAGATCGGGTCATCGGGGAACAGGCTCCGGCTACGGACAAACTCCACTAGACGCCCGTTCACCTCGATGTAGTTGTTGTCGAGCTGCAGGTCGTACAAGTGCTTGTCCCGCGGGTCCGAAATGTTGATCAGATCGCACAGCAGGCAAGCCAGGAACTCGGTCTGTTTGTGTAGATTCTCGTAGTTCACGTGCACCGGCGTGTCCAGCGGCGTGTCCACCAGGGGCCGAGAGTCGTTGATAGTAGCAAACCCCAGCCCCGGAACGCCCACCAGCGTCGCCACCTCGCTGCTCAGGGCCAGCTTGCCGGCCAGATAGGTCCGCCAGCTCTTGCCCTGAATCGCGTTGATCCCATCTACAAACCGCGTCGCGCTGCGCGCCGCCACGGCCACATCACCCGTCAGCGAGACCTGCGTGCGCTCCTCGACGGTAATGGCCCGATCAATGAGCTGAGCGTACTCCCGCGCCTTCTTGCCGATATCCGAGAACTTCCACTGGATGTTCTCGCTGTAGTTGTAAAAGAACCCCTTGTAGAACAGGCCCAACGCATCATTGTGGCTGCTCAGGTCCACCGAAAACCACAACGTAATGCCCTCTTCGGAGAAGTCCATGGCGTCCGACAGCTCTGCCACCGCCTGTTGGACCCGGTCCAGAGCGGCCTGCATCGTCTCCAGCGGGCTGTCCGGTGGAGTCTTCCTCGCCTCCTCATTGACCTGGGTCGCCCGCTCGAGCGCCTGCCGCATCACCGGGAGACGCGATTCGAACAAACCAATTAGACGGAGACGATCGGTCAGTTCTGCCGCCGAAAGCTGTTGTTCGATGGGCTTACCGTGGTTGGGGTCTTCCTTCCGGGCCGTGCGGATTGTCTTGTCCAGCTTGCGGAGGTCCTTCCTGATCCGGTGCAGCGCCCGCTCGATCCGACCCAGGGCCTTAAGTTGATCGGCAGCGATCTCGTCCTCGGACTTCTCCTCCTCTTCCGCCTTCTCATCCAGATAGACGTAGCCTTCCTTCTCTTTCTCTTCCCAGACCCGATCAGCCGCCTCATCCAATTCCCGTCGCCCCGTGTTGACCAGTTGGAACATGCGCGCCACGCGCTTTTCCGCCTTGGCGCCCCGCAAGTGCTTGTCAATGAACTGCCGTGTGCCGGACAACGCCTCGAAGTGGCCGGCTGTGGCCAGGAACAACACGGTCCGCTTCGGAGGGTGTACCCGGAAGGCCTTGATGATCTCAAACAAAGAGGCAATGCTGCACGCGTTCTCGGCGCCGGGCGCCAGCGAGGGAACCACCGAGATGGAGTCGTAGTAAGCCTGGATCACTACCTGCTGCTTCTTGAGACGGGGGTCGGACCCCTCAAGGCGACCAACGATGTTCTTCGCCAAGCCCTTTTCCCACCGCATGTCGCAATAGACTGTGGCCTCCACGTCCCCATACAGTTTGAGCTGAGCCAGCAGGTCATCGGCGATTTGCCGCGGCACCCAATACCGCGGGATGTTCGCCGGGATGCTCAGGAATTTGGGCTCGACCTCGCCTCGGATGGTCTCCACCGGCTCAATGAACAAGACCGCCTTGGCGCCCAGGAGCGGCGCATTGAACCACTCGCTGCCGCAGTTGTGGTCAAGCATTACGATGCTGCCCACAACATCCAAACCGTTGAAATCGCTCAACGAGCCTTTGTGCGCGTAGATCAAACGTCCCGTAATGCCTTCCCGCGGTGTTTGGGGCGTCCGCACCAGGTTAGGCCACAGCGGGAAAAGCTCAAAGGTCTCCAGCGTCTTTTCCGACCTAATCCGTGCCGCGTATTTCCTCCCGTTGGCGTCTACATAGGGTATCACCTTCGGCACGGCAAGGGAAAAGGTCTCAGCTTTCACATCCTGCAAACCCAGCTCGCGAAACCGTTGCTCGACGATCTGAGCCGCGCGTTCGTACCCTGGGTACAGGGTCACGCGCGAACCACACTCGGCGAAGTCCTGTATGCTCTGCTTCAGGCCATCCAGACTGACCGCGCCCGCCACGCGCCGATACGGCGTCTCTGATTGGAGAACCACTTCCTCCTCGTCGCGGTCGCGCCGCGCCCAGCTAGGGACGCCGAGAGCCAGAACGAGCAGGGCGATGATTGACACGAGCCAGGGATTTGAGCGTTTCACGGCACTCTCCAAAGGGTCCAATATAATATCCCGCGGCTCCCACCGCGGCCCGCAGCAATTCCTGAAATCGGCCCGGCATCAGCAGGCCGGACCCGGCAGCGAGGGTCAGAACGTCAGCGACTGGCCATCCTGTCGCCAGACGACATGCCCGTCCGCAAAGCCGAAGTTGTTGCCCCCGTTGTGGCGACCCGGCCTCACCAGACTCCTGCCTGGATCCGACGGACTAGACCCGTAGTCGGATGACTCAAACAACAGCACAATGTCTTGCGGTGATTGAATGCGCGTCACTTCTCGACCTGCCAGCTTCGAGTTGAACCCATAGCACGGCGCCTTCCCCGCCTGCACTGCTGAGGGGCAATGGTGTAGCTGTGGATTCATGAGATACATTTCGAGACCGGGTACCCAGTTATCAGCCAGCGGGAAATGGTCGGCGTAGTCAGCAGCGTACATCTGCATTGCTAGGCAAATCTGCCTTTGGTTGCTCAAACACGAGACCTGCCGCGCCTTCTCCCGGGCTCGCGCAAAGACAGGAAACAGGATGGCCGCTAGTATCAGAGCGATTAGCGCAATGGCCACCGCCGCCACAGCCACCACAATGCCGATGATCCAGAGCACGGGTCCCGTTCTCTCACGCCCCCCCACCGGCCTGCCCGGCGGAGGCGGCGGTGGGGGCGGCCCACTGACGCTCATGGTGGCCCCTTGAGACCGATCGCCTTACAGCTCCTCCTGCCCGTGAATCGTGCCCACATCAATATCAACGTCGCTGCGCAGCTCGATACGTTCCACCTGGCCGTCTCGGATGTGCACAATCCGGTCGGAGGCCTCGATCATCTTCAGATCGTGCGTCGCCGTGATGATCGTCACACCGCTTTCGCGATTGAGCTCCTTCAGCAACTCAATGATCTCGCGACCGGTGCGCAGATCGAGGTTGCCCGTCGGCTCATCCGCCAGGACAATAGCCGGCGAATTGGCCAGCGAACGCGCCACAGCCACCCGCTGCTGCTGCCCTCCGGACAGCTCGAACGGCTTGTGGTGCAGCCGGTCGCCCAACCCAACCGTCTCCAGCAGCTCACGACCTCGATCCATCATCTCGTCGGTGGTCATGCCCGCAAAGATCATGGGCAGCGTCACGTTCTCAATGGCAGTCATAACCGGAATTAGATTGAAGGTCTGGAAAATATAGCCAATCTTGCGGCAACGCAGCCACGCGAGCTCGTAGGCGTCAAGCTGCGCCATGTCTACCTCGTCAATGAACACCGTGCCCTCGGTGGGTTTGTCCAGTCCGCCCACCATGTTGAACAGGGTTGACTTCCCCGACCCGGAGGGCCCCATAATCGAAAGATACTCGCCGCGCCGGATATCCAGGTCCACATTCTTGAGCGCCGGCACCTCCACCTGGCCCATCGTGTAGATCTTGGTCAGACCCTTGGTCCGCACGATGAACTCGTGGGTCGTCGCTGAGTCGTCGCGGGCAATAGAATAGTCGTGCTTCCGCCCGACCTTCTCCCTCTGGACGGCGAGATCGGTCAGGTCTGCGTGGCATTTGGGACAAACCGAGATGAGGCCCGCCGCCGTCTGTTCAATCTCTGCTCCACACTTCGGGCACTTCAGCGGTTCTTCTGAGGACATGATCTCCTCCTCCGGCTCAAGCCCAGAGCCGGGCCGAGCTTCCGGCACACGCGGCGCTGAACTTGACCGTTATACTTCGGTCCGGAGCGCGGCCGCCGGCGGCATCTTGGCTGCATTCACCGCCGGCGGAATGGCAGCCAGAAGGGTCAGGACCGTGCCGATCACCAGCGTCAACAACAACTCCAGACCCACATTCCCCCACGCAATGCGGCTGGTGATCGCAAAGCTATCCTTGATGCACCACACCAGCAGCATCAGGGCCCCGCCGACGAGCGCACCGGCCACGGAGCCCAGAAGACCCAGAAGAGTTGACTCAATTAAGAAAAGCTTCACTACGAAGGAGTCGAGGGCACCCAGACACTTCATCGTCCCGATCTCGCGGAACCGCTCCGTAACCGACATCAGCATCGAGTTAGTGATCCCGACACCCGAGACCAACAGCGACATCACGATCAGCCAGACTGTGCGGGCACGTTCCGCCTTCGTTTGCTCCGGCGAAACCTGCAGGTGCTCGGCCTCCGCTTCCCCCCGCTGGATGCTCTGCAGGGCCTCTTCCTTCTCCCGTGCTTGGACCGCCCTTTGAGCTTCAGTCGAAATCCAGACGGACATCAGGAAGGCAATACCTAGAAAAATCCCGGCAGCCGTGATCGCAGCACGGCCCAGCCGCAAGCGCACATTGCGCATGGAAATCTCAAAGGCCTTGCTCCACGGCAGTGAGATCTGTCGCTCTGCCTGCTTCTCCTGTTTCATCTGTGCTCCTCATCGTCCCAGGCCTTGATACACGCCGCTAGCTCCGCTTAAGCCTCAACGCGGCCCGCGAAGACCTCGAGCTGTCAACGCTCCTCGAGGGCCTATTCGCGTCGCTCCAGGACGACACCTTCCTGCGGCGAAAAAAGCCCGCTGATCCCTGGCATGAACTGTGGGTCGGGTCCGCCGGAGCCCCTCACGGGCGGACGATCAGTCTCATGCGCGGCCGATAGGAGCTGCATCGGTACGAGGTCGACAGAACACCGGGCTTGGCGTCCTCGGGCTCCCCAATCCCAAGTCCCAGAGCTCCGCAGGTCCGGGTCGCCATGTTGTAGTTCACGCAGTCAATGCACCGCCGCGCTGGTCGGCCACAATGGCGGCAGTCGAACTGTGTCTCCAGCCAGATCTTACCACCACAATACGGGCACGAGATATACACAACCCCTCCTCCATGCGCCGCTCTAGACTCACGGCGCCCCTGACTGCCGCCCTGATTATACTTCTCTCCAACTGCTCTCGTCAAACTGGTGGCAGAGCACTGCGAGGAGGCTGTACGCCGAGGTCACTCGAGATACGGCTCTGTAATCCTCACGGCCACACGACCACGGCTGGCACCGGCAACTCCATACCATTTCACTCGACCTGCCACTAAGACTAACACCGGCTCGCCGGCACGGGCTTCCAGCGGCAAAGCCGAGGGGGGCATCTCTACAGTCACACGCACGGGAACTCGAGCGGCACACTTGCGAACACCGGCGTGCAGCTTTGCCTGTCGCTTCGTCGTGGCCGCGGAGGAATGGGTGTGTTCCGCGGGGACTGCATGGCGCGCAACTGCGATCGGTAGACAAAGCCGCATCGTCTCCCGTGTGCGCGCTAGCTGCATCTCAAAGCTCAAGGTCAAAATGCCGACCTCCGTTCCCACGGGCTCAAAACGCGCAGCTTCCTGAACCCTCGGATCCCGTGGCGCCAACCCGCCGTGCTGCTCCCACACTCGCTCTAGCGTACTCAAGAGCTCTTGAGCCATTCGCTCCAACCAGGCTTTCTCGAGGCGTGAGAGGCCGCCCTGCCGAGACGAGGCGCGG